>NZ_JAGQEG010000015.1 GCF_018305005.1 Collimonas silvisoli | reverse complement strand
CCGTCCGGCAGACCTGCAACAAGCCGCGAAGATGGTGGCGCAATCCGTTCGGATCTACAACCGGGAACGGCCGCATACGGCCCTGAAATACAAAACGCCCGATGCGGTGCATCGAGCGTTTGTGTTGTAATAAAACCTGTCAACCTATTTTAGGACTGGACACTGCCTGGAAAGCAAACCTACCTTGAAGTCGCAGCACGTGAAGCCGTATCGTACAGGCCCGAGGCAGTGCGCAGCAGTTTTGCGGCGTCGCCCAAGGCCTGGTTCGACAAACCGGTGTCGGACAGCACGGCGATCAGGCACTCTTCGCGCATTTCGCGGTATTTGAGGCATAGCGCATAACCGCTTTCGGTAGCGGAAAAATAAGCCTCTTTGCCGACTTTTTCGCTTTGTATGTAACCGGCTTTTACCAGTTTCTTCAGTGCATAACTGGCAATATGGGTATCTTCGATGTTCAACACAAAGCAGATGTCGGCCAGGCTTTTTTTGCGTTCACGGTGGCATACATGGTGCAACAAGGAAACTTCGACCGGGGTCATATCCTTGACGCCGGCCGCCGACATGCAGCGCGACATCCAGCGATTAAATGCATTGCCGGCAATGATCAATGCGTATTCCAACTCAGACAATTCGACGCTGCTTTCCGAAGCCAGGTGGGCGGAAGACAGGATTTTAGGTGCGGCAACGTTCATACATTCCCTACTAAACGCCAAGAAAAATCAATCATACAACTAGTTCGACAAAAAACCAGAGCGAATTTAAATCGGTATTTCAGCAACAATACCGATTATTTGCACACAAATTATTGACATTTTATTTTTGATGAACGATATTGCCCTTTGCTTAAACTCTGCGAACAAAGAGTAAGCTTGTTAGGGGGTAGACTAAATCGGCATGCTGCGACGGCGGCCAATCCAATCCTGCCCCGCCATTTTTCTTTGCAATTCAACGTTTTGCCAGCAATTGAGGACAGAGTCATGCGCCGCCCTGCGGTGGTTCTTGCACTCCATGCCACGCTTGCCGACTATTCTGCCGAAGGAAACCAGCCGCAATGACCCAAGCCGTCATACAAGCTCTTGGCGAAAGCGCCCTGATATTGAATACAGGAGCCAGCGTTACTCTGGAATGCCAACAGCGCTTGTGGGCAATCGCTGCTAAAGCCTGGCATTGGCCGCATGTGCGCGATGTGGTCCCTGGCATGAACAATCTGACTATCCTGTTCGACCCTCTGACAGCCGATGCGCAGCAACTGGCAGATAAGCTGCAAAGCGCATGGGACAGCGCTTCAATCAGTCAAAAAGCGGGGCGGAAAATCGACATCCCGGTGACCTACGGCGGTGACAACGGCCCTGATCTGGAAGAAGTCGCGCGCCACACCGGCTTGTCGCCGGCCGAGGTCGTCAAGCGCCATACGGCGGCTGAATACATCGTCTATTTCATCGGTTTTCAACCGGGCTTTCCCTACCTGGGCGGACTCGACCCGCAACTGGCCACGCCGCGCCGCAGCGAACCGCGGCTGGTGGTGCCGGCCGGCTCGGTCGGCATCGGCGGCAGCCAGACCGGGATTTATCCGGCAGCCTCGCCCGGCGGCTGGCAACTGATCGGCCATAGCGCGCTGCGCCTGTTCGATCCCGGCGCCAATCCGCCCACCTTGCTGCAACCGGGCGACCGCGTGCGTTTCGTCGCCAGCGAGGTGATTGCATGATCAAGATCATCCGCGCCGGACGCCTCAACTCGGTCCAGGACATGGGTCGCAGCGGCTTCCGCCATCTAGGCGTCTGCCAGTCCGGCGCGCTGGACCGCAGCGCACTCGCCATCGCCAATCTGCTGGTAGGCAATCCGCGCGAGGCCGCCGTCATCGAATTCACGCTTGGCCCCTGCGAGCTGGTGTTTACATTCGATTGCCGCATCGCCCTGGGCGGCGCCGATTTCGGCGCGACGCTGGACGACAGGCCGCTTCCGCCATGGTGGAGCGTGCGTACGCATGCCGGACAAACCCTGAAACTGAACGCAGCACGCCAGGGGATGCGCGCTTACCTGGCAATCGCCGGCGGCATCGATTCTTCCACTCAGCTAGGTTCACGCGCCACCGATCTGCAAGCAGGTTTTGTCGCCCACGACGGCCGTGCGCTGACCGAAGGCGATGGTCTCTCTGCCGGCATACCGAACGACCCGGCCGCGGCGCTGCATACCGCGGCGTCATTCGGCGTGCGGCCGCCTTCCTGGTACCACGCCAACGATGACGAAGCGCTGGCGATCCGCGTCATACCCGGCCCTGAATATCGCTTGTTCACGGTGGCCGCGCAAAAGACTTTCTGGAACAGCAGCTGGACCTTGACGCCGCAAAGCAATCGCATGGGCTTTCGCCTAAGCGGACCGGAACTGAAGATCAAAAAAGGCGGCGACCTGTTGTCCCACGGCGTCTTGCCGGGTGTGATCCAGGTACCGCCCGCCGGCCAGCCTATCGTCCTGATGGCGGATGCGCAAACCACCGGCGGCTATCCCAAGATCGGCGTGGTGATCGAAGCCGACCTGGCCAAGCTGGCGCAGTTGCGCTTCAATCGCACCATACAGTTTGTCGAATGCGACGCTGCCCAGGCACGCGAGGAATTGCGCCAGAATGCGTTGTATCTGCAACAGATCAAAACCGCGATGCACTGGTTGCGTCCGGCCCAATAGAAGCAGACGAGGAGCAGACCATGCCCAAGAAAAATATGCGGAACCAGCAGGTTGACCTCAACGCCGATCTCGGCGAACAAAGCAACGGCAGCGACCAAGCATTGCTGGCGCTGGTCAGCTCGGCCAACATCGCTTGCGGCTGGCACGCAGGCAGCGCCTTGATGATGCAGCAATGCGTGGCCTGGGCGGTCGCGCAAGGGGTAGCCATCGGCGCCCATCCGAGCTTTCCCGACCGTGATAATTTCGGCCGCACCGAAATGCAACTTCCGGCCAATGAAATCTATAGCGGCGTGCAGTACCAGATCGGTGCACTGGCGGCGATTGCCACCGCTCAAGGTGCGCAGCTGGCGCACGTCAAACCGCACGGCGCGCTGTACAACATGGCGGCGCGCGACGCTGAGCTGGCCGACACCATCGTTGCCGCGATCCGCGATGTCGATCCGGCCCTGGCCTTGTTTGGCCTGGCCGGCAGCGAGCTGATTGCCGCCGCCCACCGCGCCGGCTTGCAGGCGGTGGAAGAAGTGTTTGCCGACCGCGGCTACATGGCGGACGGCAGCCTGGTCAAGCGCGGCACGCCCGGCGCCTTGATCGAAGACGAGGAGCTGGCACTGGCACAAACCATGCATATGATCCGTGACGGCAAGGTTCAGGCGATAGACGGCAGCTGGGCGCCAGTCAAAGCAGACACGGTTTGCCTGCACGGCGACGGTGCGCATGCGCTGGCGTTTGCGCAGCGCATCCACGCCGAGCTGAACCGCCAAGGCATCGCCATCCGCGCGCCCCGGATAGCAACTGCCGATAGCCTGTTTCCCCTATTAAGCTAAGCAATACCCCCCAGGCAGTCAATAGAATCGGCGGCGCAGCAACGACCGCCTCAACCTTAGGAGATAGCAATGACCGTAACAGAATTATTGCCGCTGATCGGCATACCGATAGTGGTAGCTGGGTTTGCCTTCAAATTCAACCCCTTGCTGGTGGTGACCGTGGCGGGCCTGGCGACCGGCCTGTCGGTAGGCATGGATCTCGGCACCCTGCTGGAAACCTTTGGCGAGAAATTCATCAACAGCCGTTCGCTGGCGGTGTACGTGCTGATCCTGCCGGTGATCGGCTTGCTCGAAAGTTACGGGCTGAAAGAACGTGCGCAAGACTGGATTGCGAGCCTGGCCGGCGCCACTTCGGCACGTATCCTGATGTTGTATTTTGTGTTGCGCCAAGGTTTGGGCGCCCTCGGCTTGACCTACATCGGCGGCCAGGCGCAAACCGTGCGGCCGCTGCTGGCGCCTATGGTCGAGGGCGCGGCTACAGCGCGCTACGGCGAACTGCCGCTGCACATCCGCGACAAGCTGCGCGCGCATTCCGCCGCTTGCGACAACGTTGCCGTGTTCTTCGGCGAGGACATTTTCATTGCCTTCGGCGCGGTGCTGCTGATGGCTGCCTTCCTCAAGGAAAACGGCATTCTCGGTATCGAACCGCTGCATCTCGGACTGTGGGCCATACCCACCGCGATTGCGGCGCTGATCATTCACATGTTCCGCCTGGTGCGGCTGGACGCCAGCATCGCGCGCGACATCGCAGCCTGGAAACAATCCGGTGGACAAGAGGTAACAGCATGAGCGCCCTGATCACCATCAACGAGATCTACTACCTGATCGGCGTCATCCTCATGCTGCTGGTCGGCCTGACCTTGCGCGACAAAGGCAATCCGAAACGCCTGACCACGGCCTTGTTCTGGTTCCTGTTCGGCGCGATATTCCTGTTCAGCGATTTGCTGGTTTCTTCGCTCGGCAAACCGCTGGCCTATCGCATCATCGGCGTGGTGGTAATGCTGATTTCACTGATCGCCGGCTGCGGCCTGCTGTCCATCGGCACTTACAAACAACGCAACCATGAGCAACGTCAGGCGTCGGCCAACCAGTTTGGCAACTGGATCTTCCTGCCTGCCGTGCTGATCCCGATAGTGACCGTACTGTGCACGGTCTTGCTGAAAGGCGTGTCGATCGGCGGCGTCTATCTGCTCGACCAGAAACAACTGACGCTGGCAGCGCTGTGCGTAGGTTGCATCTGCGCGATTCTGGCCGGCTGGAAAATGACCGGCGGCACGCCGCTGCAAGCAGTGCGTGAATCGCGCCGGCTGCTCGACGCCATCGGCTGGGCCGCGGTTCTGCCGCAAATGCTGGCGATGCTGGGCGGCGTGTTCGTTGCCGCCCAGACCGGCAAATCGGTGCAGGAAGTAGTCAGCCTGTTCGTCAATCCGGACAGCCGTTTCATGCTGGTCGTGATTTACTGCGTCGGCATGGCCTTGTTCACCATGATCATGGGTAACGCCTTCGCGGCTTTCCCGGTGTTGACCGCAGGCATTGCGCTGCCGTTCCTGATCGTCGGCCACCACGCCGATCCGGCGCCGCTGGTGACCATCGGCATGCTGGCCGGTTATTGCGGTACATTGATGACGCCGATGGGCGCAAACTACAATATCGTGCCGGCGGCGCTGCTGGAACTGAAAGATAAATACCTTGTCATCAAAACCCAGATTCCGACTGCATTGACGCTATTGGCAGCGAATATACTGCTAATGTATTTCCTGGTATTCCGCTAAGGAGAAATCATGCATCTAACTCTTGATCAGGTTTCGGCTTTCGCGCGCCTGCCTTTGCGCTCGCTGCGCCACGAATATCCGAACCACATCATGCACGTCTTGAATGGCGCGCAGGACGTATTATCGCCGCGCGCGCTGCACCCGGTGTTTTACGGCTGCTACGACTGGCATTCAGCGGTGCACGGTTACTGGCTGCTGGCGCGCTGCGCCCGTCTGTATCCGAGCTTGCCGCAGCAGGATGACATCGCGGCGCTGTTCGAGGAGCATTTCAGCGCTGCCAACATGGAGCAGGAACTGCTGTATTTCCAGGCGCCGGGACGGGTTTCTTTTGAACGCCCGTACGGCTGGGCCTGGATCATGGCGCTGGCGCAGGAGCTGGAAACCTGGCAGCATCCCAAGGCCAGAACCTGGTTGACAACAATGGAGCCGCTGGTGGCTGAAATACGCAGCCGCGTGTTCAGTTATTTCTCCAAACTCAGCTATGCGATTCGCGTCGGCACTCATTACAACAGCGCGTTTGCCCTGAAACTGATACTCGATTTCGCCCGCCATCGCGGCGACGCCGAACTGGAAAGCGCCGTGGTCAACACCGCCTGCCGTTACTTTATGGGCGACAGCAATTACCCGGCGCACTACGAACCCGGCGGCGACGAATTCCTGTCAGGAGCGCTGACCGAAGCCTTGCTGATGGCGGATGTACTCGATGCGGATGTCTTCGTCGACTGGTTTGCGCAGTATCTGCCCAAGCTGGCCGATATCGACAGGCTGATGAATCCGGCCGATGTCAGCGACCATGGCGACCCCAAGATCGCCCATCTGAACGGCTTGAACTTGAGCCGCGCCTGGTGCATGAAAAAGATTGCCCGGCGCCTGCCGGAAAACGACCCGGCCACCGCCACGCTGAGCGCGGCGGCGCGCCGTCATATCGACGCCGGCCTGCCCCATGTCGTCAGCGGCGAGTATGCCGGCGAACATTGGCTGGCGACGTTTGCCATGCTGGCGATGGAAAACTCAAACTAAGGCCGACAATTAATGATTCAGCAGATTCAGCAAAACATTTTGCTAACCGGCTTTGAGCCGTTCGAGCAGGAACCGCTCAATCCATCGTGGGAAGCCGTACGCGCGCTGGACGGCTGGTCATGCCAAGGCGCGCGCGTGGCAGCGCGCCAATTGCCCTGTGTTTTCGGCAGCGCGTTGCAAGTGCTGGATCAATTGATCGCCGAGCTCAAGCCGGTACTGGTGATTTGCGTCGGCCAGGCCGGCGGCCGCAGCCAGCTATCGGTGGAGCGAGTGGCGATCAATGTCGACGATGCACGGATTGCCGATAACGCCGGTTGCCAGCCGATCGATCAGCCGATATGCAGCGACGGCCCCGCAGCGTATTTTTCGACCTTGCCGATCAAGGGCGTGGTCAAGGCGATGCGCGCCGCCGGCATCCCGGCCGAAGTGTCGCAAACCGCCGGCACCTTTGTCTGCAACCATGTGTTTTACGGCTTGATGCATCAGCTGGCGACGCATGCGCCTGAAGTCCGTGGCGGCTTCATTCATATTCCCTACATTCCATCGCAGGCAGCGCGCCATCCCGGCCAGCCCAGCCTGGCGCTGGAAACCGTCATCGGCGGTTTGCGCGTCGCCCTGCAAAGCGCCCTGACATTGCAACAAGACGTGATCGAAGGCGGCGGCCAGTTGCACTGATTGCGGCCCGGATGAGGCGCATGTGGATTCCGTTAATTTCCTGATTTCCAGCAAGCCGATCTTGTATCATTGCTTCGACGGGGTGATGAGAAGGTGATAAAAACCGCCCCGATGATACTGTTTTGTTACAGGAACCCGTATGTCGGAAACTCAAGTCGTCGTCGTTAGCCCGGAAGGAGAGCTGTACGCCGGGAGCGCCGGATTGGTCACTTTGCCGGGCATCGCCGGCTCGCTGGGCGTCCTGCCCGGCCACACACCGCTGCTGACGCGCCTGAGGCCGGGCGCGGTCCATATCAAACGCGTGACCGGCGAAGACGACTTCATTTATGTCGCCGGCGGTTACGCCGAAATCCAGCCGTACTCCGTCACCATCCTGGCCGACACCGCGATCCGCGGCAAGGATCTGGACGAAGCCAAGGCCACCGCGGCAAGACAGCAAGCCGAGGAACGTTTGCAAAACATAGCGTCGAATATCGACTACGCGCTGGCGCAAGCCGAACTGGCGGAGGCAACGGCGCAACTGGCGACACTAGCGCAGATGCGACGCAGTAAATAAGCTGCATGCCGTGGCATTGCATATACCCCGCCTCTCAAGCTGATCGTGGATGCACGGATCGCACATTCGACAGCTAGCGCACATTGAACAGGTTTACTTCCATTGGGCTATTTTCCAATCATGGTGAATAGCGCTGCAATTGACTAACAAAAGATACCAGACCACCATCGATCCGCTTGCATCTCTCGTATCGAAGAGTATCAACAACTCAAAGCCGAAATCGAGCTTAATGTGCCAGCCCCTCTTCATCGGGTCCTTATTTTTTTACCACTAAATTTTGTCAAACTCAGCGACGAGCCTAAGACGGCATCTGAATATGCGGCTAACCATAGGCCTTTTTCTCGGACTGAGGGGACTGAACTATCCAATAATTTCCCGACAATATTATTGATTGAAACAGCTAACTTTCCAGGCCGTATGCTTGACGTTAGACCTATGTAATCAATAAACAAAAGACCGTCATCCTCTTCGATAAGGAAATTCGGGAGCATTTTTCTTTCAGGAAAAACCAAATCCATAACTTCTGGAGAAATCACTACACGAGGATAACGGGCGGTCTGACTTTCAACACCATAAGCTGCAATGAGGCCGGCACTGAAGGTGAAGGAACCGTTGGAAAAATGCTTGTTTACTGCTATTCCTCCCCTACATAACAATTCTTCATCAAGCAGCAACCTTTGATACTGTGCGACGCGGGTTGCAAACCACGTGAACGATTTCGCGTCATATGGTTTCGATACAACGATCGAATCAGAAAACTGCGTTATAGAACAGTTAGGGTCGTCACTGAATATTTGCGCTGCACTTTGATGACACTTGAATAATTTTGATAAAAACAGGTGGTTATCACCAAGCATGTCTGAATGCACCATCTCCTTGAAACCAAGTACATCAAGGAAGGCAACATAGTGTTGTTTTAGCTCGACCATGTCGGAATTCCCGTTTACGGCAAATCGTCCAGCATTTGAGCCAACTTTCGAAATCTGCGCCGATAGTCGTTCATCCGCGTTTCTGCTCCGCTCCAATTATTTCCCATCCAAGGGCTACCACTCTCTGTTATGCGGCTAGTGTCGTCCCGAGTAATGTTAAATACAGCTTTTCCGACTTCCTGCATCAACGGAGCGAGTTGATTAAAATCAGGAATTTCTCTTGCAATTGGTTTGGTGATCGTTGGCAGATAAAGCTTTCTGGCAGTTTTAGTTTCATGCGCCTGCATCACCGGCTTTAGCGAGATTGTCATTTCTTTCGGTAATCTCGACATCCATAATTTATATCCTGGCTTCGGCTTTCCTGCATACAATTTAAAAGCTTGAACAATTGCACCAAGAAAGGCCGGAGTACCAGGTCGTATCGGGAGATTTAACTCTTGGTATTGTTCTAAAATTAGCGCGTGTTCTGTCATCCACCGGTCAAGAATCTTAGACAAAGTACCAATCGCTTGTACATTAAATCTGTCAGGCGCAACGGGAAGAAAGAACGCATCACAAACTAAGAAGAATGCGCGCGTAAGAGCCCCAGAACTCGGACCAACGTCAATGAAAACGTAATCGTATTGCTCTTTCTCTGCAAGTCTTGTAAGAAAGTCACCAATAGCAACATATGTGCGCATCAAGTTTGTGCGCATGCTCATGCGTTGCACATGAGCTTCCGCCAAGTCATCTTCAATCGTACTTAAGTCAACCGATCCACGCAGTAAAAACAAATTATCTTGGACCTGAAATGTTTTTACTTTTGCCAAATCAATAAAGGCCGCGTCCCCTCGGATACGTTGATTCAAGGCATCTAAAACGCTGGAGCCAGGTAAGTCTGGAATTCTCGCGGTTGTCGCTTTAGCATCCAATGCTTCAATTGTGGGTGCAAGTGCAATTTCAGTTAGATTGCACTGTGGATCGGCGTCGACCATTAGCACTCTTTTTCCAGCATCAGCGAGAAACGTAGCCAGATTAAATGTCGTAGTCGTTTTCGATACACCACCTTTGTGGTTATATAGAGTGATTATTTTCAAAGCGACCTCTTAGGGTTTTACCGGTGATGCGAATCGAAGATAAACGGCATCGTTATTCTTGCTTAGAAAATCTCACCAACTTCGCAAAAATCTTATTTACGTTGAAGCGTTACACCCATGCCAGCATCATGCGCCTGCTGGTCTGCATGGTAAGAACTGCGCACCATTGCGCCCACCGCCGCGTGCGCGAAGCCCATCTTGTAGGCTTCTTCTTCATACATCTTGAAGACGTCAGGATGCACGTAACGCTTTACCGGCAGGTGATTCCCGCTTGGCATCAGGTACTGGCCGATGGTCAGCATGTCGACATCGTGGGCGCGCATGTCGCGCATGACTTGCAGCACTTCTTCATCGGTTTCGCCGAGGCCGACCATGATGCCGGATTTGGTCGGCGTGTTCGGATGCAGCGCCTTGAAGCGCTTCAGCAGGTTCAGCGAATATTCGTAATCGGAGCCTGGCCGCGCTTCCTTGTACAAGCGCGGCGCGGTTTCCAGATTGTGATTCATCACATCCGGCGGCGCCAGGTTAAGGATTTCCAGCGCCCGGTCCATGCGGCCGCGGAAGTCCGGCACCAGGATTTCGATGCGGGTATTCGGCGACAACGCACGTACGTGGCGTATGCATTCGGCGAAATGGCCGGCGCCGCCGTCGCGCAAATCGTCGCGGTCGACGCTGGTGATGACGACGTAATTCAACTTCAGCGCAGCGATAGTCTTGGCCAGGTTTTCCGGTTCATTGACATCCAGCGGATCGGGACGGCCGTGGCCGACATCGCAGAACGGGCAGCGGCGGGTGCATTTGTCGCCCATGATCATGAAGGTTGCCGTGCCCTTGCCGAAACATTCGCCGATATTCGGGCAGCTGGCTTCTTCGCAGACCGTGACCAGGTTATTGGCGCGCAAGATGTCTTTGATTTCGTAAAACCGCGACGATGGCGAGGCTGCCTTGACCCTTATCCAGTCCGGCTTTTGCAGGCGCTCAATCGGGATGATCTTGATTGGAATGCGCGCGGTTTTGCTGGCGCCTTTTTGCTTTTCGGACGGATTGTAACTAGCGGTGGCAACGCTGGTTTCTGTAGGCAGCGACGGCGTGGTTTCTGTGGTCATGGTTTAGGCAAGTCCTTGCTGGAGTCTCTAGAGAGGGGACTCAGTTAAAACGGTCTATCAGTTTGTGAGCAAGCGCTAACTGCATCTCAGAGAGAGCTATATCAACGCCTAATGTTTTCATATCGACGGTAGCCAAGCCTTCATAGCCGCATGGATTGATCCAGGAAAACGGCTCCAGATCCATCGCGACGTTGAGCGAGACGCCGTGGTAAGTGCAGCCGCTGGCCCTTACTTTCAAGCCGAGAGCGGCGATTTTCGCACCCTGCCAGGCGCCGTCGGCAACATAAATCCCGGGTGCGCCGGCCTTGCGTTCACCGGCCAGATTATACGCTGCCAGCGTGTCTACCACCGCTTGCTCGATGCTTTGCACGAATTCCCGCACGAACAAACGGGCGCCGGGACCGCGCCGGCGCAAATCCAGCAGCAGATAAATCACCACCTGGCCCGGCCCGTGATAAGTCACCTCGCCGCCGCGATCGGTCTGTATCACCGGAATCGCATGGGGCGCCAGCACATGGCCGGGATCGGCCCCCAGGCCCAGTGTAAACACCGGCGGGTGCTCGACTATCCAAAGCTGGTCTGGCGTATCGCTGGAACGGGAATCGGTAAACGCGCGCATCGCGTCAAAACTGCGCTGGTAGGGTTCGACGCCGCGCTGGATAATCTGGGGGCTGGGCGGAAGATCTGGAGAAATGAATTGCGGCGCGCTGGACATTCCGCAAGTGTACCGAAAAACGGCGGCCGGCGTGTGCAGACCGGCGCGCCGTCAGGCTTCAGGAGATTGTCGTTCAGCGCTCAGCAGGCTACAGGACTGCCGTTCAGCGGCTTGCCGAAGCCGGCGCGCGGGCTCGAAGCCGGCAGACGGGTTGATTGCTGTTGAATCTGCACCACGCTGTTACTTTTGACCGCTTCGATGACGATATGGCTGTCGGCGGCAACGTTCAGGAATTGCCCGGCGGACAACCAGTAATCGTCGCCCTGTCCGGCAACCGTGACCCACACCCGGCCTTGCACAATTTGCAGGGTCTGCGCTACCGGCGCAGTGACCGACATGGCTTGGCCGGCGCCTATGCTCAACGATTCGTTAGCTAATAATTTTCTCATGATGTCACTCCTTAAAACTGCTGGTATATTGGCCGCTAATGAACGCCCGTGAACGCCAAATCTCCTGCTAACCGCTTTATATGGACATTCCTTGTTTCTACAGAGCCATTCTAGTCAACTGACGAGTAGTAACAAAACGAGTAATTTTCTTCCACCTTGCTAATTTTCCTCATATAAAAATGGCTGACCTCCGGAAACTGCCCAATCTCTCCGCTTTACGCGCCTTCGAAGCTGCAGCCCGCAATGACAGCTTTTCGCGCGCCGCCGAAGAAATCTATGTGACGCCGGGGGCGATCAGCCATCAGATCCGGGCTTTGGAGCAAGAGTTGGGCATCATGTTGTTCAGCCGCCACGGCAAACGCATCACGATCACCGAACAGGGGCAGCGCTTTGCCGCCGTCATCCGCAAATCGTTGAATGAAATCGCGTTTGCGGCCGAGGCCTTGAAAATGGACGCCAAACAGAAGCGGCTGACGATTTCCGCCCTGCCGTCGTTTGCTGCGCGCTGGCTGGCGCCGCGGCTGTGGAAATTCATCGACCTGCATCCCGATACCGAGGTGGTGCTGCAATCGAGCAGTCACCTCAACGACCTGGAGCGTGAACCTATCGACGTCGGCCTGCGCTACGGCCTGGGCCACTATCCGGGCCTGGTGGTGGAAAAACTGATGGATGATTTTTATTATCCGGTGGCCAGCCCGAACTACCGCGGCGGCAACCTGCCGAAATCGCCGCAGGAACTGGAGCAGTGCAGCCTGCTGCGCATGGATACCGAGTCGTCGTGGCTGCCGTGGTTCGAAGCGGCCGGAGTCGATCTGGTGGAGCCGACCGGCGGCTTGCTGATCGAGGATGCCTCGATGCTGTTGCGTTCGGCTTCGGATGGATTGGGAATTGCATTGACCCGGCACGCGATTGCGCTGCAGGAAATTGCTTCGGGGGAGTTGGTGCGCTTGTTCGACGTCGTCGCGCGCTGTCCGCTATCTTATTATTTCGCCTGCACCAAGGAAGCGATGAGCAAGCCGCAGGTACAGGCTTTTCATCGCTGGCTGCTGGAGGAGATCAGAAATTTCAAGGCGCAAAGCGAATGGCCCGGAGAGCCCGGGCCGTAATTTCGCAGGCCCTAAAGCACCATCTTGACCATCGGATGGGACGATAAAGCCCGGTAGAGATTATCCAATTGTTCACGACTGGTAGCGCGGACGGTGGCGGTCAGGCCGGTATAGTTGCCCTTGGACGATGGCCGCACTTCCAGCTTGTCTATATGGAAAGTCGGGTCATGCTGCACCACCACGCCGACGATGGTCGGCGCAAACGCGTCGTGCGTCGGTCCCATGATCTTGATGGGAAAATCGCTGGGGTATTCGATCAGGCTTTCGGTGGGTTCGGTCATGATGGTGGCTCTTTAACAGTGACGCAGGTGGATAGTTTACTCCCGAAACTGCTCCTCGCAATAAAAGCTTATCGGCGGCCGGCAATCCGCCGGAACAGCTTGTGCAAATAGAAGCAGGGCAGAAAACACATGATTTCCCGCCCTGCAATACTTGCATCGGCCACGCTATGGCATCTTGCTGCTACAAAGCTGCCTTGGCCGCCTGATAAGCCTCGTATAACCGTTTGTATATGGGGCCGGGTTCGCCGTTTCCAATAGTCTTGCCGTCAATCGAGACCACCGCCAACACTTCCTTGGTGGCCGACGACAGCAGCACTTCATCGGCCGCGAACACTTCTTCGCGAGCAATCCGGCGCGCTTCGAACGGAATCCCGCCGGCGGCGCACAATTCCTCGATCAGGCGGTAACGAATCCCTTCCAGGATCAAATTATCCTTGGGCGGCGCCATCAGCTTGCCGCGCTTGACGACCCACACATTGGAAGACGATGCTTCGGTCAGCCAGCCGTCGCGGAACTGGATCGCCTCGACTACACCGTGCTCCGCCGCATTTTGCGCCGCCAGCACATTGCCCAGCAAGGAAATCGACTTGATTTCGCAATGCAGCCAGCGTTGATCTTCCATTGATACGCAAGGCACGCCGCTGGCGCGCAAGGCGGCGCTCGGCAGCACCAGCGGGTTGGTCATGATGAACACGGTCGGCGTCAGCGGCTCTTTCGGGAAAGCATGGCCGCGCTTGGCGACGCCGCGGGTGACGTGGATATAGACCATCTGGTCATCCGCCGGATGGGCGTCGATCACGCCCTGGATCAGCGCCATCCACTGCTCTTTGTCATGCGGATTTGGAATACTGATTTTTGCCAGGCTGCGAAACAGGCGCGCCAGATGGTGCTCGGCACGGAATAATTTACGGCCGTAGATAGGAATCACCTCATACACGCCGTCGCCGAAAATAAAGCCGCGATCCAGCACCGGGATACGCGCTTCGGACAGCGGCGTCATGCTGCCATTGAGATAGACCAGCGGGTCTTGCATGATCGGATTCCTAAAAAAGTAGAGAATTCAATTCTGGCACAGCGCCAAGCTGTGAGGTATGCAAAAAAAGTATGCGAATGCGCCGCTGCTCCGTTGTGGCCTGCCCGGATGATTTCGACGCGATGCGGTAGCATGTGCATACCTCAACTCCGAGGAACCGGCAAAGTTCCTCCCCTGCACCGACCATGACCACCACAGTTACCCGCTGCGCCTGGGCCAATCCCGCCAATCCGCGCTACCTGGCCTATCACGACGAGGAGTGGGGCCAGCCCTGCCACGACGAGGTGCGGCTATTCGAAATGCTGAACCTGGAAGGTGCGCAAGCCGGCCTGAGCTGGGAAACCATCCTCAACAAGCGCGATAACTACCGGCGCGCCTTCGACGGCTGGGACGCCAAAAAAATCGCCCGCTACGACCAGGACAAGGTGGCTTCGCTGCTGGCCGACGCCGGCATCGTCCGCAACCGCCTGAAGATTGCCGCCACCATCAGCAACGCTCAAGCCTATCTGCGCCTGCGCACCGACGTTGGCGGCCTGGCGCCCTTCTTGTGGGCTTATGTCGATGGCGCGCCGATCCAGAATCAATGGACGCTGCTGGGCGGCAATCCGGCTAAGACGCCCTTGTCCGACCGTATTTCGAAGGATCTGTCCAAGCGCGGCTTCAAATTTGTCGGCTCCACCATCATTTACGCCTATATGCAGGCGATCGGCATGGTCAACGACCATTGCGTCGAGTGCTTCCGGCATCAGGCGGTGAAGGAATAATGGCGAATAAGGGTGAATAAGTAATTCGGGTTCGGCATGGCTGCAAGCGGCGACACAGGGTATCATCCTGCCATTCCGCGTTGCCGGCGGCTGTTGTGCAATTATCATTGCCAGAATATGCCGCCTGGCATGCCGCCTCCCCCATTCTCACTCTTACTCCAGGAATCCAGATGCCAACCGAAAGTTTTATCCCAGGCAAAGATGCCTCGCTCGAATCGTCCATCAGCTCCATGCAGGGCAAGCTGGAGAAGCTAGGCTTCCATATTGAAGAACGTTCGTGGCTGAATCCGATCGACGGCGCCTGGTCGGTGCATATCCGCGACCGCGATTGCCCGCTGCTGTTCACCAACGGCAAAGGCGCATCCGAACAGGCCTCGCGCGCCAGCGCGCTGGGCGAATTTTTCGAACGGCTGTCCTGCAACTATTTCTGGACCCATTACTATCTGGGCGAAAAGAACGCCAACGCCGGGTTTGTCCATTACCCGCGTGAACAATGGTTCAAGCTCAACGACGACGATGAAACCTGGCCGCACGGCCTGCTGACGCCGGAACTGCAAAAATTCTACAACCCGGAAGGCACGGTCGACGCCACTACCCTGGTCGATTACAACTCCGGCAATGAAGAACGCGGCATCTGCACGATTCCCTATGTGCGCGAACGCGACGGCGCCACGGTCTGGTTCCCGGTCAACATCATCGGCAACCTGTATGTCAGCAACGGCATGTCGGCCGGTAATACCGCCGCGGAAGCACGGACTCAGGCGCTGTCGGAAATCTTCGAACGCGATGTCAAATTCCGCATCATCAAGGAAGGCCTGTGCCTGCCGGATGTGCCGGAAGAAGTCATTGCCCGCTATCCGCGCATCGCCGCCGGCATCCGCGAATTGCGTGCCGCCGGTTTCGGCATCCTGGTCAAGGATGCTTCGCTGGGCGGCAAGTACCCGGTGATGAACGTGACCCTGCTCAATCCGCGCGACCAAGGCTGTTTCTCCAGCTTCGGCGCCCACCCGCGTTTCGAAATCGCGCTAGAACGCGCCCTCACCGAATTGCTGCAAGGCCGCGCGCTGGACGCCCTGGACGGCTTCCCTGAACCCGGTTTCGACCTGGAAGAAATCGCCCATTCGCAAAACCTGGAAATCCATTTCGTCGATTCCAGCGGCATCATCAGCTGGAATTTTCTGCACGCAACGCCGGATTTTGAATTCAGCGACTGGAACTTCAGCAACACCACCGCCGAAGACTACGCCTGGTCGGTCGCCGCCATCCACGCCGCCGGCCACGATATCTACATCGCCGATTTCAGCCATCTGGGCGTGTACGCCTGTCGCATTCTGGTGCCGGGCATGTCCGACATCTACCCGGTGGAAGACCTGGAATGGGACAACAGCAGCGTCGGCAACGACATCCGCGAACCGATCCTGTTCCTGTCCGACCTGGACGACGACGAATGCAGCGATCTGCTGGAAACATTGAACGAACTGGGCCTGGCCGACCAGCGCCCGGTAGCCGCCCTGATCGGCCTCGCCGCCGATGTCGGCTCGCTCTGGAAGGAACTGCGCGTAGGCGAATTGAAAACCCTGCTGGCGCTGGCCATCGGCGATCTCGACGCGGTGCGCGAAGGCTGCGACTGGATTCGCCATTTCAACCAGATCAGCACCGAGCGCCAATTGGTTTACCGCTGCATCGAAAGCCTGATCGGCCTGGGCGACGCCGCTCCTTATGCAGAGTCGCTGCAACACTTGTACGGCGCGGCCGCCCTGCAACAAGCGAAGGCATTGCTGAATCGCGAACAGCGCTTCTTCGGCTTGAATGCCCCTGGCCTGAACCTGGAAGGCTGCGATATGCATCAGCGCTTGCTGGCCGCTTATGCCAAGTTGAACGCGGCGAAACAAGAGGCGTAAACGACAGTTGGGCGACGACCTGAATACACGGCTCGTCGCCCCCTTTCCGTTCCCGCACCGTTCTGCTACATTCCCGCCATGCCTAAACTGACCTTAGACCGAATCCTGCAATCGCAGGGCTTCGGCAGCCGAAAATATTGCCGCGAGTTAATCGAAGACGGCGAAGTCGTCATCAACGGCGCCGCCGTTACCGACTATAAATCCACGCCCGACACCGACGGCCTGGTCTTCACCCTGTTCGAGGAAGAATGGACCTACCGCGAACACGTCTATATCGTGCTCAACAAACCGGCCGATATCGAGTGCTCGCGCAAACCCAGCCATCACCCCGGTGTGCTGAGCATCCTGCCGGAACAATTCAGCTGGCGCGATGTGCAGCCGGTCGGACGGCTCGATCACGACACCACCGGCTTGCTGCTGATGTCGGACGACGGCAGCTTCATTCACGCCCAGTCTTCGCCCAAGCGCCATGTGCCCAAGCTGTATGTTGCCACCACCCATGAACCGGTGACCGAGGAACTGGTGCAAAGCCTGCTGGCTGGCGTCAAATTGCATGATGAGCCGCAAACCCTGGCGGCGGTCAGCTGCCGCAAGCTGGGCGAACATGAAATCGAGATCGTGCTGGAACAGGGTAAATACCATCAGGTCAAGCGCATGCTGGTCGCCGCCGGCAACCATTGCACCGCCTTGCGCCGCACCGCTATCGGCGGCCTAACGCTGGACGCGCTGGAACTGGAACTGGGGGAATGGTGCTATCTGGAGCCGGAGCACCTGGCCTTGTTAGTCCCTGCCTAATGCATTAAAAAAAGCGCGGGGCTGAAGCCTCGCGCTTTTCTGTTTCCGGCTCTCGCGGGAGCTTAGTGCGAGCGGATCATGGTGCCGAACGCCTGTTCGGTCAACACTTCCAGCAGCAGCGAGTGCTCGATCCGGCCATCGATGATGTGGACCGTGTTGACGCCCGACTTGGCTGCATCCAGCGCCGATGAAATCTTCGGCAGCATGCCGCCGGAGATGGTGCCGTCCTTGAACATTTCATCGATCTCACGCGCCGACAAATCAGTCACCAGATTGCCCTGCTTGTCTTGCACACCGGCAATATTAGTCATCATGATCAGTTTTTCCGCATGCAGGATCTCAGCGATCTTGCCAGCCACGACGTCGGCATTGATGTTGTAAGCCTGGCCGTCGGCGCCAAAGCCGATAGGCGAAATGATCGGAATGAAAGCGTCATCCTGCAAGGCTTTGACCACCGCCGGATTGATGGCTTCGATTTCGCCGACAAAACCGATGTCGAGGAATTCGCCCGGCTTTTCGCGGTCCGGCATGCGATATTTGCGGGCGCGGATCAGGCCGCCATCCTTGCCGGTCAGGCCGACTGCCTGGCCGCCGTAGTGGTTGATCAGCATCACGATATCCTGCTGCACTTCGCCGCCCAGCACCCACTCCACCACTTCCATGGTTTCTTCGTCGGTGATACGCATGCCTTGCACGAAAGTGCCCTGCTTGCCGATTTTCTTCAGCGCGTTGTCGATTTGCGGGCCGCCGCCGTGCACCACCACCGGGTTCATGCCGACCAGTTTCAGCAAAATCACGTCGCGCGCGAAGCCGTGCTTCAGGCGCTCTTCGGTCATTGCATTGCCGCCGTATTTGACGACAATGGTTTTACCGTGGAATTGACGGATGTACGGTAACGCCTCGGCCAGAATTTCAGCTTTGATTCCTGGTGCAACGTTGGCAAGATCGTTGGTCAAATCGGCCATGAACAGTCCTACAAGAGAGGTTCTGAGCTTGTCAGAAGAAAGTAAAAGGTGCAAAGACTGCAACTCGGGGGGAGTTAAAAATCGCTGCGCGATGGATCAGCGCGATTTTACATTGAAATGTGATTGCTTAGGTGTGACAAGCTGTGACAAGCGCCTCAAGTGTGGCGCTGGTTGCACAGGCCGGCAAGATCGTTATCATGGCGTCGCAAGCCCGTCGTTTTGAGCATGCGAATTTGCCTGAATCGCCATCAGGATCGCGGGTGCCCCTGACCACTACGTAATACCACGCAAAGGAAAAGCACCATGGCGCAATGTCCCGCCTGCCACCAGCAGTTTTCTTGCGGCGCCGGCCAGCATGCCGATCAGCCCTGCTGGTGCAGCCTGCTGCCGCCGCTGGCCGGCGCCAGTCTGGCGGCGGCGCAATGCTACTGCCCGGCTTGTTTGCAACGCCTGCTGCAACAAGAACGGAACAGCGCCACGCAGCAGCAAAAGCCGGCAGTTTAAAAATCTAAGGACAGCTGCGCACTTCCTGGCTAGGAAAATCCGCCTTGATCTTATCGAAGGCAAGCTTCGCATCGCCACCCAGATCGCGCAACTGGAACGCCACCTTGCTGGAACTGACGCTGCGCGTGCCGACCTTGGCGCCGCTCAGGCCGCGCTTGGCCAGGCTGGCCACTTGCTTTTGTGCAGCTTCGTCGGTTTTGAAAATACCCAGGGAAATGCCATAGCGCAGCGCGCTGGAATCCTGGATCACGAAAAAATCAGTGATCCCAAGCCGGCGCACCTCCTCAGCCTTTTTGTCGGCCGCTTCCTTGCTGCCCAGCGACGGCAGGTACACCATATGGCTGGCCACTTCCTGGATTTCACGGCGGACAAATTTGACGGCGGGCGTGCGCTCCGCCAGCTGGCTCGAAAACCGGCGCGCTTCGGCCGCATTGAAATTGCCGACTTCGGTACAGGCCACCGGCGTCAGATCGGCGGCTGCGGCTGCCGGGGCGGCACTGGTCACCGCAGCCGCAGCGGCAGGAACAGGAGCAGCGTCGGCTGGCGTCATCTTGATTTTATCCGCCTGCAACTGCTTGCCGATGCGGGTCGGCTCGCGGCCGTTGCTGTAGAGCGCGCCGAGATAGCCTTTTTGCATGGCGAACAGGGCGGCGTTCGCCAGTAACAGCAGCCAGAAAATTATTTTCAACATGTCTTTAGAGAGTTACTGCTGCAGTTTGTAAACCAATCAGCACCAGATTATCAACTGTTTCATGCGCTATGGACAGATACGGCGCAATCAACGCCGCCGAACCGCCCGCCACGATACAACGTATGCGCGTGTCGCCGGATTGCTGCCGGTGCAGCGCAACCGCGCGCTCGATGGCGCCGACCTGAGCGTTGATGCAGCCGCTGACGATAGCGTCGTCGGTATTGTCGGCAAACAACGTGTTCACTTGCACGTGATCCGTAATGTGCGGCAATTGCGCGGTGCTGCGCGCCAGCGAAGTCGCCATCAAGCCCAAGCCCGGCAGGATCATGCCGCCAGTGAAGACGCCGTCAGCGCTGACCGCGTCGATCGTGGTGGCGGTGCCGCAAGTAGCAACGATCAGCGCCTGCTGCGGAAACAACTGTTGCGCACCCAGCGCCGCGGCAAACCGGTCGCAGCCCAGTTGCGCCGGATCGCGATAGGCGTTGCGCAGGCCGGCCAGTTGCGGCAGCGAGACAAACCAGTGCGGCCGCATGCCAGCGCCGAAAACCGTCTCCAGCAGCGTCTGCAAGCGCCCCCGTGTATGCTCGCCAGCAACATTGGAAATCAGTATGCGCGTCACCGTCAGCTTGCGCCAGCGCTCACTCAGCGCCACCAGTGCGCTGAGCGCCGCCGAGCCGCTTTCCAGCCACTCGCCCGGCAAGCCGCCCGGCTCCGGCAACGCCGCAAGCGCCCATTTGATGCGGGTATTGCCGACATCGATCAACAGCATGGTCATGGGTCAGCCTTCCTTCGGGCGCAATGAAATATCGCCGGCCATGATGGCGATCGGGCTGCTGCCGCCGTCCGTCTGCAACAGCAAGCGCCCGATCCGGTCGATGCCCAGCGCCCGGCCTTCGTGCAGGGTCTCGCCCTGGTCCAGGATCAGCACCTGCTGGCCGGCAAATGCATGCAGCCGGTTCCAGCGCTCGACAAAAGCCGCCAGGCCCTGACTTTCGAATTGCCGCATGCTTTGCGCAAGCCCGCTCAGTAACGATCCCAGCAACAGCTCGCGATCCTGCGCCGCCGGTGCCGGCAGATTGGCGATACGGCGGCCGATTTGTTCTTGCAATTGTTCCGGCATGGCGAGATTGATGCCGATGCCGATCACCGCCCAAACCCGCTGGTCTTGCTGGCCCCGCTGATCGGGCGCGGGCGCGGTTTCGATCAGGACGCCGGCCAGCTTGCGGCCGTTTTGCAAAACGTCGTTCGGCCATTTCAACTGTACGTCGACGCCGAAATCGGCCAGGGTCTCGGCAATCGTCACACCCACCGCCAGCGGCAAGCCGACCAGCGCCTGCAACGGTGCGGCAAACGGCCAAGCCAGCGAAAACGTCAGCGCCGCCGACGGCGCCGTCAGCCAGGCACGGCCAGCGCGCCCGCGGCCGGCGGTTTGCGTCTGCGCCACCAGCAGGGTCGGGGCGTTCAGCACCGGCTGCGCGCCGCCGGCGACGCGCGCCAGCAGATCGGCATTGGTAGAACCGGTCTCGGCCACCACTTCGATCTGGCATTGCTCGGCGTGATGGCCGGCAAATGCGGCGATACGGGCGGCGGACAATGCGCTCGCGGGCGAAATTGGGGCAACAGGAAGTGCAGTGGATTGTGCAGTCATGCCGCGCATTGTAGCGGGAGTTATGGCGGAATGCGGCTGGCGATGCAGGCGATTACCTGTGAAAACACACACAAAACAGCGAAACTAGCCATCCCTGTGGCATATTCCTCTGGAAATCGCCGATTCGCTGATCCGATCGCCGCGCCTGGCCTGCTTTTGTCATTACTGCAATAGTGCTAACGGCAATTCTCCCTTAAACTGATGCGATGCCGAATCCAGATTCCACACTTCCCGTTCTCGATCTCAAAGATGGCAGCCTGGTTGCTGCGCGCGGCGACTGGCAGGTGCATGCCTTGACGCAACCGGGAGTGATCAAGGCGCTGCAAGTCAAATTGAAAATCCTGGCCAGGCAAAGCGATGCATTGCGCTGGGATTTATCGGATATCGGCACGCTGGATCATATCGGCGCCCAATTCTTATGGAATGCATGGGGTAAAACCCGGCCCCGGCAATTGACCCTGGCGCCGCAGCACCGCGATTTCTTTCAGCGCCTGGCTAACGCCGGCAGCCTGGCGTCGCCGCCCAAACCGCCGCGCCGCCGCCTGTTCAATGCGGTCTACGACGTGGGCGTCGATATCCTGGCGCACCTAGCCGGCTTTATCACTCTGCTCGGGCAACTGATGCTGGATTTCCTGCGCATGCTGCAAGTACCGCAGCGGGCGCCGTGGAAAGAGATTTCCGCCAATATCTACCATGTCGGCTACCAGGCTCTGGGGATTACCGCGCTGGTCGGTTTCCTGATCGGCGTGGTGCTGTCGTTTTTGTCGGCACAGCAATTGCATACCTTTGGCGGCGATGTCTACCTGGTGAATATTCTTGGCATGAGCATCATCCGCGAACTCGGCCCGCTGTTGGCGGCGATCCTGGTGGCCGGCCGCTCCGGTTCGGCGATCACCGCGCAGCTGGGCGTGATGCGCGTCACGGAAGAACTCGATGCGATGCTGGTGATGGGCCTGCCGCACGGCTTCCGGCTGATTTTGCCGCGCGTGCTGGCCTTGCTGGTGGCGATGCCTTTGCTGGTGATCTGGACCGATGCGATTGCGCTCTTGGGCGGGATGACGGCAGCGCAATTGCAACTGGGCTTATCGCCCACCTATTTCCTGCAACAGCTGCCGAACGCGGTGCCGTTGCCCAATTATCTGATCGGCCTCGGCAAAGGCGCGGTGTTCGGCGGCTTGATTGCGATGGTGGCTTGCTATTTCGGCCTGCGCATCGAACCGAATACCGAAAGCCTGGGGCATGGCACCACCACCTCTGTAGTCAGCGCCATCACTATCGTCATCGTCGCCGATGCGATATTTGCGATTATTTTCAGCGGCGTGGGATTCTGATGGCCGAACCAACGCCGATCATCGAAATCGACCAGCTCTGGACCCAGTTCGGCGCGGCGGTGATCCATCAGGATCTGGATCTGCGGATCGACGCCGGCGAGATCGTCGGCCTGGTGGGCGGCTCCGGCTCCGGCAAGACTACCTTGGTGCGGCAGATACTGGGCCTGAACCGGCCCGCCAAAGGCAAGGTAACGGTGTTCGGCACCGATATCAACCAGGCCGATGTCAAGCAAATGTATACGCTGCAAAATCGCTGGGGCATGCTGTTTCAGCAAGGCGCCTTGTTTTCGGCCTTGACGGTGCTCGACAATGTGGCATTGCCGATGCGCGAGTTGCGCGCCTTGCCGGATCGGCTGATCAGGGATGCGGCGCTGCTCAAGCTGCAGATGGCCGGCATCGGCCCTGAACATGCGTTGAAAATGCCGTCCGATCTGTCGGGCGGCATGGTCAAGCGGGTGGCGCTGGCACGGGCCCTGGCGCTGGAACCGGAATTGCTGTTTCTGGATGAACCGACGGCCGGGCTCGATCCGGCGTCGTCAGCCGCTTTTATCGGGCTGATCCGCTCGCTGCACAAGGACATGCGTCTGACCGTGGTGATGATCACCCACGATCTGGAACCGCTGCTGGCTTTGTCGACCAAGATTGCGGTGCTGGCGGACAAACATGTGATCGCCTACGACACGCCAGAGCGTGTAATGCAGGTGCGCCATCCTTTTATTGCATCATTTTTTCTTACTGCTAACCGTTTTGAGCACGAGACGTGCGGATAACATGCAAGCGCTTGCCGGAAAGCGTAAATAGGAAGTCTTATGGAAAATAAAGCGCACGCCCTGATCGCCGGGCTGTTCACGGTGGCCCTGCTGATTGCGGCGCTGCTCGGCGTCATGTGGTTCAACAGCGACCGGGTGGAACGGATTCCTTACGAGATCGCCACCAAACTCTCGGTGCCGGGGCTCAATCCGCAAGCCGATGTCCGCTATCGCGGCCTGGACGCCGGCAAAGTCGATACGATCAGCTTCGATCCCAAATCGCCGGGGCAGATCCTGATCAGGATCAAGATCAATCCGGATACGCCAATGACGCAATCCACCTTTGCTACCCTCGGTTATCAAGGTGTGACCGGGATTGCCTATATCCAGCTGGACGACGATGGCAGCAAGCCGCTCAGGCTCGCCAGCAGCAAACAGCATCTGGCGCGCGTAGAGTTGCGCCCCAGCTTGTTCGACAACCTGCAGAGCAAGGGCGCGGTAATGTTGGCGCGGGCCAGCGAGATGGTGGAAAAACTCAACGGCCTGCTGGATCCGGAGAATCAGAAAACCATGATTAAAGCGTTCAGCGATGTCAGCAAGACCGTCGACGAATACCGGCCCATTCCGCAGCAGTTGCAGCCGACCTTGCGCCAGCTGCCGGTCTTGACCAGCGAGCTGAATCAGGCGCTGACCTCGGTCACGACGCTCTCCAACAACATGACTGTGCTCAGCAAGAACCTGAATACCTTGACCGCCGGCCTGCAAGGACCGGACGGCGCTGTCGCCAATCTGGCCGGTGCGGTGCAAAATATCGGCTCGGTCGCCAACGGTGTCGAATACGACACGCTGCCGCGTTTCAATACCCTGGCGACGGAAACACGGTCGTCGATGCGGACCCTGAACCAGACCCTGGACCAGTTCAACCAGCAGCCGCAAAGCATTCTGTTTGGCAGTAAAGCCCTGCCTCCGGGACCTGGGGAAGCGGGATTTGTCGCTCCCGGAAAATAAAGCACACAACGTGACGGAGCGAGCGCCACGGCATCGCGCCCCCATCCCCAACTGATTAAAGGCATGCAATGACTGCTATCTTGAGAACCCTGTCGGCTTTAGTCGCGATTACCCTGGTTGCCGGCTGCGCCAGCAGGATCGAGGCGCCCACCCAATACGATCTGGGGCAGTTGCCGGCCACTGCTGCCGCTGCAGCCGCCTTGCCAGCCATCAGCCTGGCCGATGTCAATTCGCCGGCCTGGCTGGACAACAACATGATGTTTTTCCGCCTGGCCTACGCCAACCAACTGCAACCGCGGCCCTACGCCAGCAGCCGCTGGACCATGCCGCCGGCGCAGCTGTTCCAGCAACGCCTGAAATCGCGCCTGGCCCAGGCCGGCGGCACCGTGCTGGCAATGTCGGATGCGGCACTCAACATTCCCTTGCTGCGAATCGATATGGATGACTTCACGCAGACCTTCGATACACCCTCGCACAGCCTGGCCACGCTGCAGGTGCGGGCTTCGCTGTTCAATGGCCGGGTGCTGCTGGCGCAAAAGAGTTTCAGCCGCCAGGCCACGGCTCCCAGCGCCGACGCCGCCGGCGCCGCCAGCGCCTTTGTGGCCGCCAACGATGGTGTGATTGACGATCTGATGAGCTGGCTGGCGACAGTAGCGCCGAAAAAATAATGACCGAGCAAAAGACAACCTCGACATCCTCTGCCGCGCCGTCGTTTGCCCGCGTCAGCCTGCTGATTTATCTGCTGCTGATCGTCTACGCCAGCTGGTATCCGTTTGCCGGCTGGCGCGATCTCGGCCTGACCGCCTTTGCCTATCTGAGCGCACCACTGCCGCACTACTGGACCGTGTTCGATGTCTGGACCAATGTCGCCGGCTACCTGCCGCTAGGCATGCTGATGGTGCTGTCGTTGCCGCGCTGGCGCCGCTGGTCGCCGTATTGGGCGGTATTGCTGGCGACCCTGGCCGGGATTCTGATCTCCGGCTGCATGGAAGCGGTACAAACCTTTCTGCCGACACGCGTCGCCTCCAACCTCGATCTGATGACGAATAGCGCCGGCGCCCTGCTCGGCGCGGTGCTGGGCGCCATCCTGCGGCCGCGCTTTGGCCCCGACAGCCGTCTGCTGCAGCTGCGCGAGCGCTGGTTCAACCGTGAAGCCAGCCAGGGCATGGTGGTAGTGGCGTTATGGCCGCTGGCGCAAATTTATCCGCTCAGCCACCTGTTCGGCTTTGGCCAGTTCACCTCCATGCTATCCACCTGGTTGTCCGACCTGCTGGAACAGCCGGTCGATCTGCAAGGCTGGCTGACCAACGATATTCAATTCAGCGCCGACCAATACTGGCTGACCGAAACCATCATTACCGCCTGCGGCCTGACCGGCGCCGCGCTGACCTTCCTGATCCTGCTGCGCCAGCAGGCGCCGAAACTGCCGCTGACCTTGCTGCTGGTGTTTGCCACGCTGATGGCCAAGACCCTGGCGACAGCGCTATTGTTCGCGCCGGACAATGCCTTCGTCTGGCTGACTCCGGGCTCGTTCGGCGGTTTGCTGATCGGCGGCCTCATGCTGGGCGGCCTGGCTTACGCGCCGCAACTGGCGCAACGCCGCCTGGCCGGGCTGACCTTGATCATGGCTTTATTGCTGGTGAATATCATGCCGGACAATCCCTATTACACCGAAACCCTGCAAACCTGGTCACAGGGGAAGTTCCTCAACTTTAACGGCGTCGCCCAGTTCCTGGCCTTGCTGTGGCCGTTTTGTACACTCTGGTTCCTGTTCCATCCAATGCACCAGCGGCGCCGCAAGCTGGCGTTGCGCGAGTCAAGATAGCATCAAGGCAGGCCGCCTCCTGAAACGAACATGCCGCCGGTGTATGATCCCTGCTATAGCCAACCATCCAAGAATATTGCAATGAGCGACAAACCGTATTACGAACACCATGTATTTTTTTGCCTGAACCAGCGCGAGCCGGGCGAACGGGTCTGCTGCGCCAACGCCGGCGCGCAGGCCGCGCAGGAACACGCCAAGCGCCGCGTCAAGCAACTCGGCCTGGCCGGCGAAGGCAAGGTGCGGATCAACAAGGCCGGCTGCATGGAACGCTGCGAACAAGGGCCGGCGCTGGTGATTTATCCGGAAGGCGTCTGGTACACCTACGTCGACACGCAAGATATCGACGAAATCATCGATGTCCATATAGTCGGCGGGAAAATTGTCGAACGCCTGAAAATCTAAGCAAAACCATTGCACTGGCAATACGCATTCAATCTTCATCACCCCCGAATTAATTCAATGAACGCCCAAACGCTCCCCTTCTTCATCGCCGGCGCTGTCGGCCAGCTCGAATGTGCACTAGACCTGCCTGACCCTGAAACATTTGCCGTACCGCGCGGTCTGGCGCTGGTGGCCCATCCACATCCGCTGTTCGGCGGCACCATGGACAACAAGGTAGTGCATACGCTGGCACGCGGCTTCCTGGCGCTGGGTTATGCGACGGTACGCATGAATTTCCGCGGCGTCGGCAAATCCGCCGGGGTCCACGACGAAGGCCGCGGCGAGACCGACGACATGGCGCTGTTGCTGGCCCACATGCGCCAGCAATATCCCGATCTGCCGCTGGCGCTGAGCGGATTCTCGTTCGGCACTTTCGTGCAGGCGCAATTGCAGCAGCGCCTGACTGAGACTGGGACAGCGGCCGAACGGCTGGTGCTGGTCGGCACCGCCGCCGGCAAGTGGCCGATGCCGACCGTGCCGGCCAACAGCATCCTGATTCACGGCGAGCTGGACGAGACGATTCCGCTCACCGCCGTGTTCGAATGGGCGCGCCCGCAAGACATTCCAGTGATCGTGATTCCCGGCGCCGATCATTTTTTTCATCGCCGGCTGCAACATATCAAGAATCTCATGGTCGAAATGTGGCGCCGCTAGAACACCACGCTTTGAGCACATTGCAAGCGTGCTTGCAGCGTGTTTAAGCCGGTCGGAGAGGCGGTAGCGCTATAATTCTGTCGGCATGGTTGTATGCGGTTGTTTGCAAGTGGACTGTAACAGCCGATTCGAGAGTGAAGGGCGCGTACCCGGTGCGCAGGGCAAGGCGCAAATGCTCGCTGGGTACGTGACAGGCGCTTTCGAATCGGCTGTTACAGTCCGCTAACCGCCTCCGCTTACGCATTTTTCAACCCATTACGCAAATAAAATTGCTCGTCGTCTACGCTCATCGTTGTCGATGGCGCAGGTTTATTGCTACTGATTTCATTACTCGATACTCCATGAAAAAAATACTCGCGGCGCTCGCTGCAACTGTCCTTTCCATATCTGTTGCTTTTGCCCAGACATTGCCGGCGCCGACAGTGGCTGCCAAATCATGGCTGTTACTGGATACCACCAGCAACCAGGTAGTCGCCTCGCAAGATCCTGACATGCGCGTCGAACCGGCTTCGCTGGCCAAGATCATGACCGCCTACGTCGTCTTTGACGCGCTCAAGGACAAGAAGATCAGCCTCGACCAGATGGTCAACGTCTCGGTGCGCGCCTGGAAGGTCGACCCAAGCAGCTCGAAAATGTTTATCGATCCAGCCACGCCGGTATCGATCAACGACCTGCTGTACGGTTTGATGGTGGTATCGGGCAACGACGCTGCCGTAGCGTTGGCAGAAGCGGTGGCAGGCACCGAAGACTCCTTCGTCGCGCTGATGAACCACGAAGCAGAACGGATGGGCATGAAATCGACCCACTTCGGCAATCCGCATGGCCTGCCAAGCGCCGACACGTATTCCACCGCGCGCGATCTGGCGACACTGGCAGCCCATGTGATCGTCGATTTCCCCGAGTTCTACAAGATCGATTCGACCAAGAAATACACCTACAACAAAATCACCCAGCCTAACCGCAACCGCCTGCTGTGGCTGGACCCGACCGTCGACGGCATGAAGACCGGCCACACCAGCAGCGCCGGCTACTCCATCATCGCCAGCGCCAAGCGTCCGAACGCCGGCGGCGATCGCCGTTTGCTGGCCGTGGTAATCGGCACCAACTCCGATGGCACCCGTACCCAGGAAGCGCAAAAACTGTTGAACTGGGGTTTCCAGAATTTCGATGCCGTCAAGCTCTACGCCAAGGGCCAGGCAGTGGATACGCCGCAAGTCTGGAAAGGCGCCAAGAGCCAGATCAAGATCGGCTTCACGCATGACGTCTACGTAACGGTGCCGAAGGGTATCGCCGACAAGATCAAGCCGGTGCTGGAGCGCACCGACCCGCTGATCGCGCCGATCCAGCAAAACGCCAAGGTCGGCACGGTCAAGGTGAACGCCGATGGCAAGACCATCGCCGAATTCCCGGTGGTGGCGCTGGAAGGCGTGAACCAGGCCACCATCTTCGGCCGCGCCTGGGATTCGATCCGCTTGCTGTTTAAATAAATGCGGCGATCCTGATCCGGTTCAGGTGAAAATTCAGATGAAAAAAATGACAGCTGCGGCTGTCATGCCGTTCAGTTAAGGTCTCTTTTCAGAACTCTGACGGTATAACGTTGAGGTAAAGCCTTCACGGCCCGGCCGAATTTTCGGCCGGGCCGTTCTTCATTGAGCAGTGATACCAAGCGCTGGCGAAGTCGTTGCAGCAACGATGGCAGTTTTCCTTGAACGGTTCTGGGAATCTCTTTCAAGCAATGACTTGGATTGATATTTGATATCAATCCGTTTCCTTCCCTTTATGACTATTTTTCCCCACAAGGCTTTGGGTCAATTGCTTGAATACATTCATAAGCATCTCTCTATGCTCATCGGACACGTCACCAATCAGTTCAAAGATTTTCCGGGCCTGATCCAATTTTCGGTTTGACGCATCAGTTAATAATTCTTCTATCCCGCAGTCGAAAATTTCCGCCAGCTCAGCTAACCGAACAACTGACGGCACAGCCACACCCGTTTCCAATCTCGAAACGGCTTCTCGGCTAATTCCTAGTATCTCAGCAACTTTTTCTTGAGATAAACCCACTTCGCCGCGCTTTACGGCAATTGCCCGTCCCACGGCCTTCGTTAGTTGCTTTCGTTGCTTTTCGTCCATATGTGACCTTTTACGTACATACGTAATGGTTCACTCACATCGATTTCTTTAGTAGTATGTTTAAAGTCTCGTTGTGATGTTATACGTTACAATAAAGTCGTTTTCATTGACGACATTTCACGTGACTCACCAAATTTGATCTCGATAAGTTCGCAAAGCCAGCTATCCAATAAGAAGCACCAATGAAAATAAGCACTGCTTTAACTGCAACCGTACTACTGGTGGCTTCCGCCGTGGCCTGAACACACAAAGCGATAAGGAGCACGAAATGCCTCTGTTTGCCTTACCAGATCCGCAGGATCTCGCCGACATCATTGCCGATCGCCTGGATGTGTTGTGCGATCAGCCTCTCTCGGCAGAGACCCGGGCGCAGGTGATCGACAACTCCATCGCGCCAATGGCGTTGGTGATCCGCGCCGGTGAGATGGTGTGCGCCGCCGGCGTGTTGGAACAGAGGGTCTTCGTCGACCTGATCGGCACGCTAGCGGCACAGGCCGGAAACCTCGACATGGTTGAGCGGACATGAATCCACTCAACGCTTACTTTCCCCTCAAAAACAAGGTGGCGGTGATCACCGGTGCTGCAAGCGGCATCGCCCTGCAAATCGCCTGCGCGCTGTCTGCAGCCGGTGCGCGTTTGGCGATTCTGGATGAGCGCGAGTCGGAGGGGCGCATCATCACCAGGCTGCTCAGCAGCAAACAGGACAAGGCCAGGTTTTGGCAACTCGACGTCAGCAACAGCAACGCGGTGCAGCGAGTGATGGCAGCGGTCGAGGCGCATTTCGGCCGCATCGATATCCTGATCAACAGCGCCGGCATCGATGCCGACAATCCGTCGGCGCAGGGGCTCTCGATAAAGCAATGGGAAAAAGCGATGCAGGCCAATGTGAATGGCAGCATCTTGTGCAGCAAACACGTGATCCCCGCAATGGAGCGGGCCGGCGGCGGCGCCATCGTCAATGTGCTGTCGCTGTGCAGCATGGATGGTGAACGGCAGGAAGCCGCCGACCACGTGGCGACGGCAGCGGTGCGGGTGGCGAATATGAATGCGATCCGCTACGCTGCGCATAACATTCGCATCAATTCGATTTATCCCGGTGTCGTGCGGCCGCCTGCATTGGCGGCGGCCAAGCGCAAGCAGGGCGATTTGACGCAGGCGCTGACCGACATCGCCGAATTGCGGATGTTGGCGGGCAAAGGTTCGGCCACGGACGTGGCGGCGGGGATCTTGTATCTGGTGTCGGATGCGAGCCGCTTTGTCAGCGGTAGCGAGCTGGTGATCGATGCGGGGTACGGCGGGTAGTGATGCGCCGGAATGATGCCGCGGAAGTTATGCGCATCTTAACTGAACGGCATTACAGCTGCGGCTGTCATTTTTTACAAGAATCATTCGCATGCAATGGCTGGACAACTGTATCACTCTGTAGCATCTCGTTACAATTTTGTTTCCTGGTAACAATTAAATACATTGCCGCTGAGGAAAATCGAGGGGTACACTCCTTTCCCATGGTCAACCCTGACCACAATAAAAATGATGCGGCGCGCACCACCATGCGGCGCCGGCACATGGCAGTACAACAGGAGGAATAACATGATGCTCAGCCTCATTCGTTTTCAGCCGTACGCCCGCCAAGCTGCCTCAAGACCTCTCGCCCCGCCCCTTCGTTTCTAGCTTCTCATTTCCTTCGCTTTACCGAATTTCAATCCTGGCGTTCTGCACGAATGCCCGGGTTGTCTTAGACGCACCTATGGTTCTGCCATGGCAGGTGGCGGCCCGGCCGTGCGTCGACTCTGAAGCGAGACGCAATCCCGCTCCAGATGCGGTAACCGGACGCTCCTGATCGGACGCCCGGCTATGTCAATTCACATCCACTACGGAGAGATGCAATGAAATTGAATCGCAAATTAGTTGTACTAGCGTTGTCCCTTACCTACGCCAGCGTTGCGCTTGCAGGTGCCGTCAAGAGCTCCAGCGACGCGGTCTACAAACCGACCGGCAAAGGCTGGGGCGAACTGGATCTGGACGTGCAGACCCATGCGCAAAAAGCTGCAACCCTGAGAGCTCAGCGCACCGCCAACCTGACCTATCAAGGCGGCCCGGTGATGACCGGAACGAAAAACGTCTATTACATCTGGTACGGTACTTGGGATACGGCCTCGCAAAACGTGTTGACCAACCTCGGCACCAATATCGGCGGTTCACCTTATTTCAACATCAATACGACTTACTACGATAAGGCCGGCACCCATGTGCAGAATGTCGTCAACTACGCCGGTACTACCACCGACACCGGTTCGCTCGGCACCAAATTGTCCGATGCGAACATCCAGACCATCGTTGCCAACAAGATCAACGCCGGTGCGCTGCCGCTGGATGCGAACGGCATCTATTTCGTATTGACCGACAAGAACACCACTGCAACCTCGGGTTTCTGCACCCAGTATTGCGGCTGGCATACCAACGCCACGATCAACGGTCAAAACATCAAATACGCCTTCATCGGCAATCCTGAAACCCAGTGCGCAAGCTCGTGCGGCGCCAATACGCCAAGCCCGAACAACACGCCCGGCGCGGATGCGATGGCCAGCATTGTTTCGCATGAACTTGAAGAAACCGCCACCGATCCGGACGGCAACGCCTGGTACGCGCTGTCCAACGGCATGGAAAACGGCGACAAATGCGCATGGAATTTCGGTGCTACGTCAACTGCCTCCAACGGCGCCGCGTACAACCAGACTATCGGTACGATGAAGTATCTGATCCAGCAAAACTGGACTCTGCTGCCGAGCCAGGCTTGCGCCCAGCACTATCCCTGATAGCAAGGCGGTCGTGATGTAACATGGGATTCCGCCGCAGAGCGCTCTGCGGCGGGGTTTCAGTTGATGGTCTTTCCTATTCAATCGCCCGAGTCCATGCCATGAAAAAAATTCCCCTTCTGCTGGCGCTGCTGCTGGCAAACCCAATATCGTGTTTCGCCCAGCAGGCGGCCGCCCCGGCCCAGAGAAACATCCCGACCGTGACCCGCACGGTGCAGATTTTCAGCACGCTGGAAAACGAATTGAATGACGCCGTTCAACAGCGCAATAGCGGCGTCATCGACAAACGTCTTGCCGACGACTACGAACTGCGCAGCGCTGCCGCTCCCGGCCGGCCGACGCCGCGCGCGGAATCTATCGCCAGCGCCCTGAAGCAGACGCCGTTTGCATCGCAGGTACAACAGATGGCGGTGCATGAGTATGGCGCCGTGATGGTCGTCAGCTTCCTCTGGTCGCTGGATGTTGCCGCCTCCAGTCCGTTGGCAAAGAACATATTTGTCGTCGATACCTGGAAACAGGTCGACGGCGACTGGAAACTGGCGACCCGTTACGCGGCGCCGGCCGATGCGCAACACAAGAAGGTGCCGGGGGTCGATCTGTCTGGCATCGACGCCAAGAAAAAAATCTGACGCTGAAACCTGCCCCCTGCCCCCTTTCTTACCGATGGAAACGCCATGACCCGGTTAACAAAAACCTTGCTCCTGCTGCTTACCCTGGCGGCGGCCACCGCCGGCGCCGAAACCGCGCAAGAAGCCCGCGTCAAGAAACTGATCGAACCGCGCATGGGCGTCGGCATCAAGGTCGATGCAGTGAGCAAGACGCCGTATGCTGGATTGTATGAAGTGCGCACCAACGGCGACATCTTCTATACCGATGAAAATGCGGACTACATCGTGGTCGGCAAAGTCATCGACACCCATACCTACAAGGACTTGACGAAAGAAAGAGTGGATCAGCTGGCAGTGATCAATTTCGCCGATCTGCCGCTCGATGCAGCGGTCAAGACGGTCAAGGGCAATGGCAAGCGGGTGCTGGCGATATTCGAAGATCCGAACTGCCCTTACTGCAAGAATCTGCACAAGACCCTGCAGGAAATCGACAACGTCACGGTCTATACTTTCCTGCTCAATATCCTGTCTGACGATTCGGTGGTGAAGTCGCGCGATATCTGGTGCGCGGCAGATCGCAGCAAAGCCTGGAGCGACTGGATGACGAACGGCAAACCCGCAGCAGCAGCCGCGCCGACCTGCCCGACGCCGAATGACAAGGTGCTGGCATTGGGCAGGAAGCTGCGCATCGTCGGCACGCCCACCGTGTATTTCGTTGACGGCAGCCGAACCGGCAGCGCGCTCGACGCCAAGGCTCTGGAGCAGAAACTGGCTTCCTTAAAGTAATTGCGCTTGGCTTACTGGAAGCGTGGGCCAGCGCAGGTCAGCGCTGCTTGCGACGGCTCCACGCTTCCAGAAAAGCCAGCGTCACGCTCGCCTCATTAGTCTCCGCCAGGCCGCTGCAAAAAAAGGCGCCGACATCCTTGAAATCATTGCCTCCAGCCAGATCGGACAAGCTGCGGAACGCGATGAAAGGCACGCGATTGGCGTACGCTACCTGGGCAAAAGCACCCGTCTCCATATCCAGCACCTGCGCCTGCAAATTATCGTAGAGATAAGCCCTGTAACCTGGATTGGCCATGAAAGCGCCGACGGAAACGCCACGGCCGCCAACCCGCAACTCAGGCTGGACGCTGACACACAAAGATGGATTCTTCGGCCCGCACTTCGCCAATGCCGGTTTCAAAGTACGGGCCAGCGCCAGCATCTCCGGATCGGCTTGGAACTCGAAACGGAATTCCCCTTGCGGCGCATTGCTCGCATTCATCACGAAATTGTCGCGCATGAACAGGCCGCTACTGACCGCACCGCTGGCTGTATCGAATTTGAAATCCGGGCGCGGCTTGCCGTTAGCCGTCGCCAGTTTGACGCCCAGGCAGCTGACATCGCCAGCCGCACCGCAAGGCGACGGCAAACTGCCATCGCCGTTCCAGTAGACTTCCATCGGCATGGCCCAACTCTCCGCCACGATCACGTCGCCGACATGATTAGCCGGATTGATGCCGCCGGCAATCCCGCTCATCAGCAAACGCTCGACATGGAAATGATTCATCATCAGCTGCGTCACCATGGTGGCGTTCACCACGCTGACGCCGCTGAGCACAATCACCACCGGATTGCCGCGCAGTTCACCAGTAGTAAACCGGTTGCCGTTGATTTTCCAGTCGCGTTTTTTCTGCGTCTGCTCCAACAAGATATCGGCCTCGGCACCGAACGCCGAAACGATACCGATGCGCGGTTTGCACTCAGTCAGGCAATCACGGTTTGCAGCCGGCGCTGCAGCGGCAGTCGACATCAAGGCCGCGCCAGCCAGCAAAGCGCAAGCAGTCCGGCGCAGCATTTTCAATACAGGCATGTGAGCAAACAAGGGATTCCTTTCATTTAATTGCTTAGGCAATTGCTACACGGTTGTCAAAGACACAGCGCAAATAATCCGGATAATGTAGCGCATAACAGCCGGCAAATGGGAAACCGCAGGAGTCAGGCGGGGTTTCTTTGCCGACTGAAATTTAACTGGCATGAGCGATAACTATTATTACTGACATGACGCCACAAATAACTGCGCTGCAACCCGAGGCGCTGCCGGCCTTGCAAACCCTGTGGGATAGGCAGCTGACCCCGCATACCCAGTCCTTGTTGGCGCACGACTTGAATGGATGGAAAAATTATTAAATATAGTTATCATAGCGCCAGCATTAAGGCTGATATTTTTTCATAATGCAGCATGGCTCAAAATATTCTGAATCGGCTGCAGGGCGGCCAGACGAGAGCAACACCCGCCCTTAGCGCAGGCCCCCCCTCCGCAGATGAAAGCCGAGCCATCCCAGCCGCTCCGCTGCCTGCTTCGCATTCCGCTCCCCTCCTTCGTTTGCATCGCAAGGGCCGCTGCGCCTACCCGTAGACTCATCGGACTAGCGGCGCGGTTTGGCGATAGAAACGAGACGCTTGCATGGCGAGAGTGGCTGGCAGGCCAGCAAATACAGGAGGCAAAAATGCGCATCGGCGATCACCCCCCATCCAATGGCATCGCCGCAAGCGCTGCTGCGCAATCGACGCTGGAAGTCGCCGCGCCTGCAACGCCCAAACGCCGTCGCCCGGCGACAGAAAACCCACTCGGCATGCCGCCGTCACGCAAACAACGGGCGGATTCGCCAGGCAGAGCGACATCGACCACGACCTCCGCACATGAAGTGCTGATCGACAACCGGGCGGCAATGCAAAGAATGGGGGTTGAGCATCCCCTATTGAATCGATCCTGGGATAACAACACACCCGTTGCGCCGCTCCAAGGCGGAAATCGCCCGACGCCGGCTGGCGAAATAGTCCGGCGCAGCAACGCCGGCCCCGCCAGAACGGCCAATGTTCAAGCGCAACCCGCCCCCGCCGAGCCGCCTGCAGTTCGGCAAGCACGCACGGAAGTGAAAGACGTGCTGAAAGATGCGCTCGCCAAGCTCAAGCACCTGGACGAAAAAAACATCGATCCCGTCGCGGCCGACTTCGTCATCACGGACCTTGACCGGACCATCGCGCCGCTATTGGTCGCCTCGGAAAACTGGCGCAATCGCGGCTTGAACTTGGTCTCGCTACACACCGATACCGCCGAACACCAATCCCCGCCGGCTGGGTCGATCAACGTGGGCAAATTCATGGCATCCGCGCCGCCTGGTCGATACCGCGCCATCATCGATGACGGCGCCCATACCAGAGCGGCCGACATCCGCAAGGATGCATCCGGCGCCAGCGTCATCGTGACGGACCCATTGCGGAAGGAGAAAAACGAGAGCGATTACGAGGACTACGCCACCTTTTTCAACGAAGAATTCGGCGAACGGACAAAGTGCGCTTTCATTCCGCTGGATTTGCAGAAATCGTCTTTCGGCTGCCGGATATTTTCCATATCGCTCGCACTCAAGATGCATTCGCGAAAAGAGACCTTCACTGCATTCCACGACACCCTGCGCACCGGGGCAGAGCCAGGATCGCAGGTATCGCAGTCCAGGCGAACGGAGGAGCTGGGCACCCTGCTGGTTCTGGATGCTGCGCCGCTGGTCGATGCCGGCATGATGAAACACAGCCATGCAGGCAGCTCCGTCAAGCAGTATCTGCAGGCTCATCCCGAGCAGGCTCAGGCAGTGGTGAACAAGCGGAACGAAACGCTGACGGACAGAACCACACGCCATCTCGTTACACGCCATATCGATACCCAAGACGCTGATCCGAACAAGAGATTCAAACAAATCAGATTCAACAAATCCATCGAACTCAAGCGGATGACCATGATCAACCGGGCCATCGCCTACACCGAATCGGCACCGCCGCAGCACGTCTTGCTACTGTCGAAGCGCCTTGCGGAATCCAGGGCGAATGCAGTGAGCGACTCGCCGCAGAGTTCAGAAGAAAGCTGGTAAGCGGGGAGTTGTTTGGCCTTTGCTCTACAAGCTATATGAGAACAAAAGGGGCAGGTCTTGTATTACGACACCCAACCAGGAGCTGTCACTTTTGACAGGTGATCTTGCTTTTCAGGCTCCGGGATCACGCCAGGATTTGATCGAGAGCACCGGCGACAGCGCCATGCTGCATGGCGGACCTGAGCCTTCTTGACTTCCCGGACTGCGTGACTACACTCCAAAACAAGGAGGCGCACATGTCCCAGATCCTGCCCCAGATAGAACACATCGTGGTCGTCATGCTGGAAAACCGCTCGCTCGACAATATGCTCGGCGGACTCTACCCAGACGGCGCCATGCCAGCCGTGGTCTTGCCAAAGGGGAGCGCTGCGCAATACGACGGTTTGCGGCCCGGCCTCTGGAATCCGGCGAACTCAGGCTATTTCAGCGGCGATCCGCCGCAGCAGGTCGAGGTCAAACCGGTGACCAGCTCCGCCACCATACCCGATCCCGATCCGGCGGAAACCTTCGACAACGTGACGTATCAGCTGTACGGACCGGAAGGGGTTGTCGCCAATCCGCGCTGGCCGATGCAAGGCTTCGTTCTCAACTACGCGACGACAGCGACCGCCGACGCCACCGAGATCATGCAATGCCACAGCCGCACCCAATTGCCGGTGCTGGCGACACTGGCGCAACAATACGCGGTATCGGACGCCTGGTTCTGTTCGGTACCCAGCCAGACCTGGCCGAATCGCGCTTTTGTCCACGCCGGCACGTCCAACGGACGCATCAACAACGGCAGCCCGCCCGACCCGCTGGATTGGGACGTGCCGACCATCTACAACGTGCTCCAGGCATGCGGCGCCAGCTGGGCGGTATACAGCGATACCCTGTTGACGCCATCGCTCACGCGCACCATGTTTCCAAAACTGTGGGATCCGATGCTCAACGGCCACTTCGGCCGCTTTACCGAATTCGTCGACGCCTGCGCCAGCGATACCCTGCCGCGCTACTCTTTCATCGAACCGTGTTTCCTGCTGCAGCCGAACGACCAGCACCCGCCGCACGATGTACAGGCGGGCGAAGCCTTTCTCCACGAAATCTGGAGCGCCGTCAGCAGCTCCCCAGGCTGGGCCAAGACCCTGCTCATCATCACCTACGATGAACACGGCGGCTGCTACGATCATGTACTTCCGCCGGCCCACGCCATGCCGCCGGATGTAGCGAGCACACCCGGCGACGACGGTTTTTTGTTTGACCGTTTCGGGGTGCGCGTACCGACCGTGGTAGTCTCGCCTTACATCGCCGCGGGCACGGTATTCCGCTCCGATACGACGGTCCCTTACGACCATACCTCGATACTCGCGACCTTGCGCGACTGGATCGGCATCGCGCCGTCGGACATGCTGCCGAGCGAGCGCATCGCGGTGGCGCCGACGCTCTCTCAGGTATTGACGCTGAACACGCCACGCACCGATCTGCCCGATATTACGGCGCCAGGCGCGGCCATGGTGCAACCGGCGCTATCGAGCGCGCCGAATGATCTGCAGAAAAGCCTGGTGAGCGGATCGGCGCGCCGCTTCGGCCTTGATCCTGCCACCACGCTGGCAAACATCAAGACACGCCAGCACGCGGTGGATTTTTTCAAACGGCGGCCAACCAAAGTCAATGCATAAGCAGATCCAAGGCGAGCTCGCGAGCGCATTCATGCCGCTTGCTCAGCCGCTTCAAAATTGATCTGCGCCTGTTCGCGCACCTGCACACGCCGCAACTCCCACAATTCGCGCAGCTTGTCCGAGCGCAGTTCGCGCTCGTCCGATTCCGAGACGAAACCGACTTCGCCGTTGCCGTCGGCGACGGTGCGGCTGAAACTCCATTCGCGCGAGAACTCCGGTTTGATTGCACCGGCGTGTTTGGTCGGCATGGCGCAGATCAATTGCATGCCGAGATGATCGCGCAAGAACTTCAAGACATCGCGGGCGCGCCCTTCATCCATCTTGGCGAACGATTCGTCGTTGACCAGCAAATGCAGGCTGTTGCCCTTCTCGAAACGCTTGAGGCGGTTGGTGACCACTGCGGCGTGAATGATGTAGGCCGGCGTCTCCAGCTGGCCGCCGGAGCCGGTGCCCCACTCCGATAAACGGACGTGCGAACCGGTATCGGATTCCTTGTAGATTTCGTAGCGCCGGTAGTTGCGATAGTCGGCAACCCGCTGCAACTCCTTGACCGCCTTGTCTTCGTCGTCCGACAACAGCAATTGCACCAAGCGACCGCGAACCTGGCAATTCTCCGCGCTCAGCACCGGATCGGCAAACAGGTTGCCGGCCTCCTGCGTATCCGACATCTCAGAGGTAGCGCAAAAGAAATCGTAATAAGCCTTGAATTCCGGTATCCATTCCGACCAGTCGATGCGGAATTTATCGGTGCCGAACTTGAGCTTGTCGAGTTCGGTATTCAGTGTTTTCAAGGTCCGCACGCCGGTATCGACTGCGTTGCGGATCTCGTAGCAGAACTGCTTGGTAAATACATCGTTGAACGACGCTTCGGCCGTGCGCAACTGCTCCAGGTTCTTGATCAGGCCGATATCTTTCTGCCGCGTCAATTGCCCGCGAGTGCGCTCTTGCAAGCCCACCATCAGCGCATACAGCGGCGTAAAATCGCCATCGCGCAAATCCTCGCCCTGAGCCACTTCAAAACGCTCGTCGATACGCGCATGGGCATGGTACTCGCCAAGCGCGTTGCGCGCATCGCCGTATAACTGCCAGCTGAGCGCGGTTTGTCTGGCGACATTGCTGGATGCCTGCGATTGCGAATAGCTGCCATCGCCCACCCACGCAGCGACTTCGTCTGTCAGCGCGGTGAAAGACAGGCTGCCGTTGACGATGCACAGGTCGCGCAATTTTTCGGTATCGCCATCGACTCGCGTTTGCTTGCCGCTCAGGCCAAAACTCAAACGTGTCATCACGGCCTGATGGCCTTGTATGGCTTTTTCATGGCCGCCGATGTTTTTGCTGCAGGCGGTCTTACGCGCCTCCAAAGCAGCGATCTCGACGCCCAATGCTTCGGCTTCATCTTCCAGCTTGCTGACCTGGGTCAGGTCGAGCCGGCTCAGATCCTGGCGTGCGGCATCCAGCTCGCGCACCAGATTTTCCAGTTCGTCAATCGCGGCAAACGACGGGCATTGCAATTGCCCCATCAAGGCCAACGCGCCCTGCAATTCGCGCAACTGGGCGCGCAGTTGCGTCAACTCTTGTTCTGCTTGCGCATGCTCTTGTTCGGCACGCTGCTTGGCGAGGCGCTTTGCTTCCTGGCCGAATACCAGCAGATCGGTATCGGCGGTGAACATGGTGCGCGAACCGCTGCCCTTGCCGTCCTTGGTCAAACCACGCGAGGTATGACGCAAGGCTTCGGTATCGGCCACCTTGACCACCTGGCCGAACTGATCGTGCAGATAGGCATGCGCAATCGGATGCTCGGTGCTGAGCTCATGCACGATGGAATCGCTGGCCGTTCTTTCCACTTTCAGATTTTTCAGACAGAAGCTGCCTTGGATCACATTGGCCCGCAGTTTTTTCTGCCTTACGAAGGCGATAGCCTTGCTTTCCCACTCCTGATCCACCACCAGGTTGAAACGGGCGCCGCCCAGATAACCTTCGATCGCCGCCTGCCATTCCGCCGACAGAGGTTCCACCAGATCGCACAAGACCTGGGCTCGCGCCGCCCCCAGCTCGGAACGGAATTCCTTCAGCGCATGGCGGATATGCTGTGGATAGTCAGCGCCGCCTTCAGCCAGATTGGCTTTGCGCGAAGCGGCGTCTTTTTCATGGCGCAAGGCGTCGTGCTCGGCGGCCCGCAATTGCGCAATCTGCGTATGCAAGGCAGAGACGAAACTATGTTCGGTGCCGGCCAGCGCGCCGTGCAATTTTCCCAAGGCAGCGTCGACACCTTCAAAGTCGTTGACCAGCATCAGCGATTTCAGCACATCCACTTGTTCTGCCTTGGCCAGTTCGGCGATGCTGCGCAGATGCGTAGTGAGATCGAGCGTGCCAGCGGCCGACAGCGCCAGCACAACCTGGCGGGCGGCGTTGGCGATCTCTTTTTGCTGCGGCGGGATCTGCATGCCGGCCACACTGCGCGCCGCGCTTTCCAGTTGCTGGGCCAGCAGCGCATTCTGCTGCAAAGAGTTGAATACGGCCCTGATCTTGCCGTCGTTTTGCTCGATCTGGTTTTGAATCCGGGTCTTTTGTTCGGCCGCGGGAATGCCCATCATCTGCGCGTGGATCTGCGTCAGGCTGCGGTTCTTGGCGCTACGGTCCTGCTCCAGCTTATCGGCGCTCTCGGTTTCATCGCTGATCAGCGCCTGCAATCCCTCGATCGCGGAAGTAGCCGCTTCCAGCTGGCGCTGGTCTTCCCGCAAAGCCAGCGACGACACCAGCAGCTGCGACTGGCATGCCGCTTGATGCGCGCGCGCCGTGTCGCCGACCGCTTTACCAAGTAGCTCCAGGCGCTTGACGTTGTCGCTCAGGCGCTCGCCTTCCTTGCGCAATTCGTTCACCTGCCGCATCAGCTTGCTGATCTGGCCGATGCGCTGCGACAGTTGCGTGGTGTCGAGTTCCAGGATCTGATGCTTGACCAGATCGTCGACACTGCCGATAGGTTTGTGCGCTATCGACTGGCTCCAGGCTCTGGCGGCGCTTTCGGCTTCGGCAAAGGCAACTGTTTTCTGACCGCGGAAGCGACCGTACAGCTGGCACAGATACTCGCGCTTGCTGTCGCGGAAATTGGTGATGCCGCGATATTTTCCAGACAAGTGATGTTCGATCTTTTCGACCGCAACCACCGCCATGCCGCCGTCGATCTCGGTCGAGGTCAGATCGCCAAGTTGCAGCGCGGCGCCGTCGATGATCAGCAATGCCAGCCGTTCCGATACTGCCTGGCGCCGTTCGCCGGCGCCATCGACCCGGGCCGAAGCCGCCACCAGCGCCGTGAACTCGCGCCCCTCCTCGCCCTCGCTCGGCTTGAACACTGCGGCGATATAGCCGTGCGCGCCATTCGGACGGGCAAACAAATTATCCTCGGCGCCGACGATGTAAGACCACAAAGTGCGTTTGGTTTTACCGTTGCGCGCGCCCTGGGTGGTTTCATCCTGCCCCGGGTTATAGCTGAAAATATTCTGGTATACCGCCGTCATCACCGTTTGCAAGGCGTCCAGCATGGTCGATTTGCCAGAGCCGGTGGGGCCGGTCAGCAAAGTCATGTTTCCCATCGGGTATTCCTGCGAGCGCAGCGCGCCCCAGTTCACCAGGATCAGTTTATCCAGCTTCATTCGATGTTTCCTTCAATGCTTTCTTGTTCCGTCATGACTTGCAGGCTGGCGTGTTCTGCCTCCACTTCGGCTGCGGCTGCGCTGTCAGCGCCGGCTTCCGCCGATTGCGGTTCCGATTCCAGCGCAGCTTCCAGCATATCGTCGCTGATGATGCAGAGAATGGTCGGCCGGATCGCCAGCAAGGCGTCTTCATCATCCATGGAAAAATTGGCGGCCAGCCGGATCAGGCGATGCCGTTTCAGATCGTTGAGCAAGCGCTGCCGCTCGATGCTGGTCGGCGGCAGAGCGCGCTTCAACTGGGTCTGCAAGGTGGCCGACAATTCTTCAAAGCGCGTCAATACCTCGCCCGAATCAGTCAGCCGGTTGCCGCCTTCCGACAAGCCTTGCTGATACTGAAAGCGCAGCGCCAATGCCGCCGCCACAAAATCCGGCGACAGCCGGGCGCGCAAACCCGGCACCGGTTCCAGCCCGTCTTCCGGCATGCCGGGCACTTCTGCGCCCGGCGCATATAGACGGAAAAATTCGCCCTTCAGGTTGTGCTCAAGCCGAAAGCCGCCGAGCCGGAAGTATTCGCCCAGACAGGTTTCGATGCGGCGCGCATCGTCGTACAGGCGTTGCTCGACGCCGTCTTCCTCGCGCAGCACGATGCCGGCGGCAAACAGGCGTCCGACGATTTCGCGAAACCGCTCCAGCGACAAATTGTGGATGGCCAGTTGTTCGTTCAGTGTTTCATTCAATGTCATGTTTCATCTCGATCTGATAATCGTCGCCGGCATAAAACTCGTTCCAGAGTTTGCTCGGCAATTTCTGCACGGTCAGCCGTTCGTCGCGCGCGCCGCGCACGGCTTCCACCACTTGCATATTGTTGAGGACATCGGTAGTGGTAGCCACCGGCAGCGTCGACAGGCGGATCGGCCGGTCGCGCAAGCGCAGTTCGGCGCGGATCCGGTGCACGATGTCGTCGTTGGACAAGGCAAAGGCGTCGGCTTCGGCGCGATACATGGCGGCCGCCAGCCGGGCGTCGCGCGTCACTTTCGGCTGCGCCGTCACGGTCAAGGCCTTGCGCCGTTGCGAGGCGCTGCGCAACTTGAAAGCGGCCGGATCGAGCAGGCGGATTTCAGCCGGGGCGATGGCGGCGCCGATGCGCTCCAGAAAAGCATTCTGGGCTTCGCCGCTGAGCTTGGCGGTCTTGCTGATGGCCAGGCTATAAGCCTGGCGGGTCTGGCCGCCGCGCAGCATCAGCGCCTGCTGCACGATGCTGGCGGCGCGCTGCATATACACGCTCATGGCCTTGATCAGTTCCGGGTGTTTGGTGGTGCATGCCGCCTCCACCATTTCTTCGATGCGGTCCAGCATCCACTCCAACGTCGACGGCCCTTGCCGTTCCTGGCTGGCCCAGCGGGCGATATCGTTGAGCTGCTCTTCCAGCGCCCGTGACTTATCTTCCTCCAGGCTATGCAAACGGGCGATCACGTCGCGGATCGCCTGCCGATGGCGTTCAATGCTGTCGGCGGTCAACTGCTTCTTGAATTCCTTTTCGAAGCGGTCCAGAAATTCCATGAAACCGTCCCACGGCGTTTGCGATGCTTCCAGCATCAAGCGCCGCACCAGCTCCTGGAAATAATCGACGCCTTCCGATAAATCGCTGATGACTTTTTCGGCGTAGTCGTAGGCATCGATCAGATCGTAGGCGTCGACATTGCGCAGCGCGGCGTTGAGCGCATTGCGGCAACTGCGCACATTGCGCTGCCGGGTGCGCGCGCTGCGCCGGTCGATGGCCCAGAACGCTTCGGCAAACAATTTGCCGGCACGGGTAAAGCGGTAGGCGGTGACCAGGCCGGCGCGGTCGCCGAAGGTTTCCAGCCAGCCGTCCCTGAGCAGGGTCCGCAACAGCGCGCTGCTGCTTTGCTGATCGTCGGCGCCGGGCGGAATGAAATCGTCGTCGGCCAATTCAGTGCCGGCCGCCTCTTCCTGCATCAGCATGATCTGGCGCGCTTCCTGCAACGCTTGCTGCACCACCGGCAGCAACAGATCGCGCAAGCCGTCGCGCGTCAGGTTCTGGCCATAGTCGGCGCTGGGGCCATGCAACCGCTCATACAGCGCCCGCACGCAAGCCACCACCACGCCACGGTGTTTGCCGGCAAGCGGCCTGAAAAAATTAAGTCGGTCTGGTTCGAAAAACAATCGGGTTGCCTGCAATAGTTACAAAAACAAGTTACGAAAATACATTGCAAAAATGGAAATATATCGAGAATTGCCGTGAAACTCTGCCCTCGGCCACTTAACGGTATAAATCAATGAGCAACCCGGCATTGTAAAGGGTAGCGGCCGCGATCACGAGCAGGTAACTTAGACAGTAGACAGAAAGCCAAGCGATCCGTAACATGCATTTCTGGAATCGGATCAGACATTCCCAGCCCATCGCCAGGAGACGCCCGTGCCATCAAGCTGCCCCACCCGTCATCTCAGCATTACGATTCAGCGCGATCTGCGGGATGCCTATGCGTTCGTCTCACGCCCCGAAAATTTTGCACAATGGGCCAGCGGCCTGGGAAAAAACCTGGCGCAGGTGAACGGCGAGTGGATCGCCGATACGCCGGACGGCCAGGTCAAGATCCGCTTTAGCCCAAGCAACCCCTATGGCGTGCTGGATCACTGGGTGCTACCGGCGACCGGCGCGGAGATTTATGTCCCGATGCGGCTGATCGCCAACGGCGATGGCTGTGAGTTGCATTTCACCCTGTTCCGTCTTGCTCACATGTCGGATGAAAAATTCGAGGCGGATGCAAACTGGGTGCTGCGCGACCTGGCTACCTTGAAACAACTGCTTGAGACTCACTGATTGAAGCTCACTGATGCTTTATCACCGCGCATGACTTCCCCATTGTCACCGAGCCTGCCAGCGGCTCCCGCCAATATCATCGATGCCGACGGCCAGCCGCGCATGGGGCGTTATGCCGGCCAGACTGGCGCTATCGACTGGTCGACCCTGGCCGCGCCGTATGCGCGCAACAGCCTGTGGCGGCGCTTGCATCACAAGCGCTGGCAATACGTGGCGCTGTCGACGCCGCAGCTGTTGTGCGGCATCGCGATTGTCGACATCGGCTGGACCAACACCGCTTTCGCTTATGTCTTCGATCGTCAGCAAGGCAAGCAGATTGCCGGCTTCTCGCAAGGCGGCATACCCGGCCTGAGCGCTAAAGTCAGCGATCGGGTGAGCGGCGCCAGCCGTTTCCATTGTTTCGGCAACCGGATCGACTATCAGCCGCCGGCCGCCGGCAATCCGCATGACGGCAAATACCAGCTCAGCTTGCAATGCGAGCAATTCGAGCTTGAAGCTGAATTCGACGCCAGCGACGCAGCCCCCTTGCTGCTGGCAGTCGGGCCGATTGTGCACGGCTCGGTGCATGCCACCCAGAAATCGCCGGGCATGCCGCTCAATGGCGAAGTGCGGGTGGGCGAGCAGCGCTATGACTTGGCAGGAGGCGTCGCCAGCTTCGATTACTCGAATGGCTTGCTGGCGCGCAGTACCGAATGGCGCTGGGCCTCGGCCCACGGCCTGGATATCGGCTTCAATCTGCAAGCCGGATATTTCGGCAAGCAAGAGAATGCGTTGTGGCTAGACGGCCAGTTGCATGCGCTTGGCCATGTGCGTTTCGAGTACGACCCTGCTGCGCCGCTGGCGCCCTGGCATATCTATACCGACGATGGTTTGCTCGACCTGCAATTCATGCCGGAAGGTGCGCGCCGTGAAAACAAGAACCTGCTGATCGCCACCACTCGCTATATCCAGCCGATAGGCAGTTTCAGCGGCTGGGTCAAGCCGGAACCCAATGCCGCGCCACGGCCGGTGGAACATCTGGTGGGGGTGACCGAGGAGCATTTTTCGCGCTGGTGACGACCCGAGGGGTTGGGGGCCGTGACAGGACATGCCAAACATGGAGGTCGCAATTCGAGCCGAACCGACCGGTCAAATCGGAATGAAATGAACGCCTCTCCCCTTAGTCAATTGTTCCCAGATAGCAGTGCAACTCTGGCCGGCAACTCCGCTTTCAGAAATTCTATATACGCCCGCACGGCAGGAACGAGGCCGCGGCGGGTCGGGAATACCAGCCGCACCTGTCCCGCCGGAGGCTGCCAATCGGGTAGCACACGTTGCAGAGAACCTTGTGCCAGATCCTCCGAACATACGTGGCGCGGCAATGCTATCACTCCCATATTCGCAAGCGCTGCCTTTTTAAGAAGCCGGATGTTGTCGCTTCTCATGCGTGCCTTTAAGGCAACCGCTTGCTGTTCACCTGCGTGGTTCAGCAATCGCCATGCCGGTGCTTCTTCCTCCATGCCAAATACCAGCGCGTCCAGCGGGGCCAGATCGGCCGGGCATTGCAACTGCCCGGCACGCTCTATAAAAGAAGGGCTTGCATATAGCCCCCACGGGGTTGGGCACAGATTGGTTTGAACTAAACTGGAATTCTCCAGTGCCTGTGCATTAATCCGCAAGGCTACATCTATCCTCTCTTCGATCAGGTCTACGTTGCGATTGGTAATCTGCGTCATGACCTGGACTTTTGGATACATGGCCATGAAGCGCGGCAGAAGGTCACTCAGGATCAAATCCACCATTCCTTCTGGAGCGCTAAAGCGTATCACCCCCACCGGTTCGACCAAGGTGCGTTGCACGACATCTTCGGCGGCATGGGCTTCGACGATCATCGCAACACAATGCCGGTAGAACTCGGCGCCAACGTCGGTAAGCGCGATCCGGCGCGAGGTCCGGTGCAGCAATCTGACTCCCAGCAATTTTTCCAGTTCTGCAGTACGCCGGCTCAATCTGGATTTCGGTATGCCCAGCGCGTCTGCCGCCGCCGTGAAGCCCTTGCTGTCGACAACCTGTACAAAGAAATACAGGTCATTGAGGTCGATGGTTAATTTGTTCATCAAAAATCCTGTCTTTATCGTTCCATATACAGAACGGAGGATCGCATTTTAGCTAATTTATCTTCATTTTCTTTGCGCATAGTATCGATCACGCGGTAAGACATGCTGGAAAACAAGTTTCACAGTCTGCCGCCACCGTCGCCATCCCGGCGCATATTTCTACTGAAAGCGCAAAATGCACATGCCAAAAATAATGATTACTGCGACTCTTGTGGCTGCCACAGGCGCCGTTTTTGCTGAAGCAAGTTATCCGCCAGAAGTTTCTTTTGCATCGAACAAGACTCGTGCAGAGGTTATCGCTGAATTGAAGCAGGAAAGTGATGAGGGCGGTCTGAACTCTCCTGCCTCGACCAACCCGGTCCTGCAGCCTGCCGCGCCGGCCACGACTCGCGCCGCAGTCAAAGCGGAATTGAACGCTGATGCAACTGTTGCGAATCGAGAGCTGGATGTGCTCCGCATAAACGCTGGCCATTGAACAGATAGCTTATAGGCAGGCCACGCGAATAGAAGGATGTGGTGGTGCACTATGCGTGCCACCACAATATTGAACTACGTTTTCCTTAGCTATCCGGTTCAGCATCAGATCATCCGCTAGGTCAGTTGATGCAGTAGTGGCTTCAAAGTAAATCTCAACTGACATCACAATCTATTAAATATTGAAAAATCATGCAAACTTCACCTGTACTGTATCGCATTGGCCGCACCCTTCTTGCCTCGCTGTTCGTCATTTCCGGCGTGCTCAAGATCACCGCCTTTTCTAGCGTGGTTGGCTATATGGACCGCATCGGCGTGCCGTTCGCTACTATCGCCGTGCTGGTCGCGATTCTGGTTGAGGCTGGAGGGGGCCTGGCGATTCTCAGCGGTTGGCATATCCGTCCTGTCGCTGTGATCGTGGCCCTGTTCACGGTAATAGCAACTTTGACCGCCCATCGGTTCTGGCAAGCAGAACCTGCCGGCTTGCAGAATCAGCTTAACCACTTCTTGAAAAATATTTCAATTATCGGCGCTTTGCTGATGGTGGCGGCATCGGATGGCGAATCCCCAAAGGAAAAATAAGACAGCCTTGCAGCATGGTTAGCGCTTGAAAAAATGCTTTACACACATCGCTCACTCCGCAGCTCAGGCACTCTCGCGCCAGAGTCGGTCTATGGCTGACTTCACGTGCGAGCTGTCCATTTTACAATTACGACTCACTTCATAGCTTCAAAATGAAAACAACCAGATCCGTTTTGCTTGCAGTCGCCTTCATCGCCCTCGCCATCCTGGCTGGTGCATTGTATTTGCAGCACTACCAGGACATGCAGCCTTGTCCGCTGTGCGTGATACAGCGTTATGCATTCGCGGCGATCGCGTTGATTTGCCTGATTTGCGCCGGCTTGCCGGCCGGCGCCCAAAAAGCTGGCGCAGGGATCGGCGTCCTGGCGGGACTGGGCGGCGCCGGCACCGCCACCTGGCATCTGTGGGTCATCGCTCATCCATCGGCCTCATGCGGCCGGGATGCGCTGGAAGCGCCAATGAACGCGCTGCCGCCTGCCGCATTGCTGCCGTCCGTGTTCAAGGTTGACGCTTACGCACTCTGCACCACCCCTTACGATCCGATCCTGGGCCTGTCGATCCCGCAATGGTCGCTGTTGTGGTCTGCGGTGCTGGCCGTGATCCTGGCCGCCACACTGTTCAAGCGCGATCGCCGTTACTAAACGGCGCTATTCCCGCCGATAACATGCTCTAGACATTGCAGCTGCTAGTGGCGGCTGGCGCCCGGTGCCCGAGATTTTCATACAATGACTTGCCAGCCACCATTGGCATGGGTGAAGGCAAGCGGATCCCGTTCTTCACGGCCACAACCTCGGCCATGATAGACAGCGCGATCTCGGCGGGTGTCTTGCTGCCGATGTAGAGGCCCGCCGGCCCATGCAGGCCCCGCAGCGCGGGCTCCGCGATGTCGAAGTGCGTGCGTAACCGTTCGCGGCGTTGCTCGCTGTTGCGGCGTGAGCCGATGGCGCCGACATAGAAAGCCTTGGACTGCAGTGCATCGATCAGGGCCAGGTCGTCCAGTTTGGGATCGTGCGTCAGGGCTACCACGGCGGTGCGCGCATCGGGCCGCAGCCGCAAGACCAAGTCGTCTGGCATTTCGCGGCTGACCACCACGCCATTCAACTGCCAGCTTGCGCGGTATTCCTCCCGCGGGTCACAGACGACGACCTCGAAGCCTAGACTCAGCGCCATCTGGCACAGATAGCGCGAGAGGTCTCCAGCCCCGATAACGATGAGGCGGCCCTGTGGCCCCAGGTAGGTGGTCAGCTGCTGGTCGTCCAGCCGGGGCACGCCATCACGCCTGCCTTCGCGCAGTTCCACGCGGCCGGTGTGCAGGTCCAGCACCCGCTCGGTGCTGCGCCGCTGCTCGCAGGCCAGCAGAAGTTCGTCTAACCGGCTGTGCGCAGACACCGGTTCCAGCACCAGTTCCACAGTGCCCCCGCAAGGCAAGCCGAAACGGTGCGCCTCGTCAGCTGAGATGCCGTAGCGCAGCACGGTAGGCAGGCCGCTTGCGCAGACGGCCTGTGCCCCGCCTTTCCGGATACTGAGGATGAGATCGTCCTCAATGCAACCGCCCGACACCGAGCCGGCCGTCTCACCCCGCCCGTTGATAGCCATGAGCGAGCCAGGCGGCCGAGGCGAGGAACCCCAGGTCCGCGCGACGGTGACGAGCACTACGGGCAGGCCCGCAACCTGCCAGTCCAGCGCGGTGCGCAAGACCAGTGCGTCGAGATCATCCATGGCGCCGGCTTACGCCAGGTTGAACGGCAGCTGCCGCAGCGGCTTGCCGGTCAGCCGCGTAATGGCATTGGCGAAAGCCGGGGCCAGCGGCGGCAGGCCCGGCTCACCCATGCCGGTCGGCGGCTCGGCGCTGGGTACGATGTGGACGCCGAACACCGGCATGTCGGTAATGCGCGCCACCGTGAAGTCACCGAAGTTACTCTGCTCGACAACGCCGTCCTTGAGCGTGATGGCTGAGCCTGGCAGGCACATCGACATGCCCATGACCGCCGCGCCTTGCACTTGCGCTTCCAAGGTGCGCGGATTGACCGCGAGATTGCAGTGCACGCCGGCGGTCACGCGGTGCAGCACCGGCCGGCCGTCCTGCACCGAGGCCTCCACCACGTAGGCCACCACGGAGTCGAAGGATTCGTGCACCGCCACGCCCCAGGCGCGTCCGGCCGGCAATTGCTGTTTGCCATATCCACTCTGCTCCACCGCCAATTGCAGGGCAGCCCGGTGGCGCGCGTTCTTGTCGCCGAAGAGCTGCATCCGGTAGGCCACCGGGTCCTGTTGCGTACTGCGGGCGATCTCGTCGATCAAGGTTTCCATCACGAAGGCGGTGTGAGTGGAGCCTACGCTGCGCCACCACAGTACCGGCACGTTGAGCTTGGGGTGATGCACCGTCAGACGCATCGGTAGCGCATAAGGCTCGCGCATGCCTTCGGTTGCCGTGGCGTCGATGCCGTTCTTCACTTGGAACTGCTCGAAGACAGAACCCGTGGTGATGGACTGGCCGACGATGACATGATCCCAGGCCAGCACCTTGCCGCGCTCGTCGAAACCGATGCGTGCGCGATGCAGGTGCATCGGACGGTAGTAACCGCCGCGCATGTCGTCCTCGCGGCTCCAGAGCGTGCGCACCGGCACGTTCAAGCCGGCAGCGCGGGCCGCCTTGGCGATCTCGCAGGCTTCGACCACGAAGTCGCTGCCGCTTGAGAAGCGCCGGCCGAAGCCGCCGCCCGCCATTTGCACATGCACCTCCACCTGCTCTGGCTTGATGCCGAGCACGCGTGCGACTGCGGCGCCATCCAGGCCGGGGCATTGGGAGCCGGTCCATATCTCGGCGCGCCCGTCGGTGAGCGCAACGGTGCAGTTCAGGGGTTCCATGGCCGCGTGGGCCAGGTAGGGGAATACAAACTCGGCTTCCAGTTGCCGGGGCGCCGTTGCTAAAGGCGCGATGTCGGCGTCGAACCGGCGCGGGCCGGGCTGACCGGCAAGCGCGCGGTACTGTGCCAACTGCTGTTCGCTGTCTACTTTCTCGACGGCGGCGGTATTCCACTGCAGCTTCAGCGCATCGCGCCCCTGCTTGGCCGGCCAGTAGCCATCGGCGATCACGGCCACGCCTTCGGCGCCGCGATCCAGCTGCACGCGCAGCACGGCCTTCACGCCTTTCACAGCGCGCGCGGCGCTATCGTCCACCGATGCCAGACGCGCACCGAACATCGGCGGGCGCGCCACCACGGCCGTCAACTGACCAGGCAGGCGGACGTCAATCCCGAACTGCTGCCGGCCGCTGCTCTTGGCGCGCGCGTCCAGGCGCGTGGTGGGACGACCGATGATGCGGAAATCCTTGGGGTCCTTCAGCGCGACTTTCTCGGGCACGGGAAAGGCCATCGCGGCTTCCGCCAGTTCGCCGTAACCCAGTTTGCGCCCCCCAGGACCCAGCACCGAGCCGGCCTGCGTGCGCAGGCTAGCCACGTCCACCTTCCAGCGCGCCGCAGCGGCGCTCAACAGCATGGCCCGGGCGCGCGCGCCGAGCTCGCGATACTGCGTGAAGCTGTTCTTGATCGAATGAGAGCCGCCGGTGAGATGAATGCCGAAGAGCGGGTCGACGTAGGCAGGGTCGTTCGAGCCGTGCCTGCTGCGGACCAGGCTCCAGTCGGCGTCCAGCTCCTCGGCCAGGATCATCGGCAACGCCGTCTGTACGCCTTGGCCAAACTCAAGCCGATTGACGGCTACCGTGACCTCGCCATTAGGGGCGATCTGTACAAAGGCCGACGGTTGTTCGGTCGGTTTGAGGGCCTTCCCAGCCTGGCCGTTATTGGCGGCTTGTCCCATGGCCAGATGGGGAAAGGCGCCGATCGCCAAGCCGACGGAGCCGGCCAGCTTGAGGAACTGGCGGCGCGGCAGCGCGACAGCATCGTCGGCTTGTCCTCGGGTCAACAGGTGCTGCAGAGCACGCGGCATTTCGCTGTAGTCAACATTAGGTAACACGGCAACTCCTTCAGGCGAGGGTTTTGGCGGCATCGGTCACCGCAGCGTGGATACGGGCATAGGTGCCACAGCGGCAGATGTTGCCGGCCATGGCCGAGTCGATCTCGGCGGCGGTCGGCTGCTTGCCGCGGGGCAGCGACTTGAGAAAGCCCGTGGCGCTCATGATCTGGCCGCTCTGGCAGTAGCCGCACTGCGCCACGTCGTGCTTGACCCATGCCGCATGCACGGCGGCGCCGACCGGATCGCTGCCGTCGGTCATGGCCTCGATGGTGGTGATCTTCCTGCCTTCTGCGGCAGAGATAGGTGTAATGCACGACCGGGTAGCCTGGCCGTCCAGGTGCACGGTACAGGCGCCGCACAGCGCAGCGCCGCAACCGAACTTGGTGCCGGTCATGCCCAGCGTGTCGCGCAGAGCCCAGAGGATGGGGGTGCCGGGGTCGGCGTCGACCGTGTGCTGACGGCCGTTGACGTTGAGCGTGCTCATGGGTTGCGGTTCTCCATAGTGTGGGTGCGACGGGGCACGGCGAATTTTCCCTGGCCAGACATTCAAAACCCGGCGTGCAGGCAGGGCGCCGGCAATTTTGATGGCGTTGGACATGGACGCTAAAAGTATGCGGCTTTGCCGGTGGAATGCGCTTGCCTGTTTTGACTTTTATCTTGCCTATTTCTATGTTTTATCGTCAAAAAGCAAGTTGATCAGAATCTCTCTGGTTTTTACCTTGACCGCTCTGAGTCAAAGGCTCCCAACATTTCTTCCAACATGTGGTCCGCCTTTTCTCAGGCAGATTCCCGCAACCGCTTGATGTCCCTTAGCGGAGGCGCCCCAAACAAGCGGGTGTATTCCCGGCTGAACTGGGACGCACTCTCGTACCCCACGCGTATCGCGGCACTGCTCGCATCCAGGTCTTCGTTAAGCATCAGTTGCCGGGCGTCCTGCAGGCGTAGATGCTTTAAATACTGCAAGGGGCTCATACCCGCTACCGCACGAAAGTGCTGGCGGAAGGTAGACGGACTCATGTGAGCTTTGACAGCCAAATCATCGATGGGTACATCGTCCGTAAAGTGCTGCTTCAACCAAGCGATTACCTTGGCAATCTGCTGACTAGGAGCGCCGCTTGTGACGAGATGGCGCAGCGTCGGCCCATGCTCCCCGTTCAGCAACCGGACAACTATTTCCTGCTGGATCAGCGGCGCAATGAGTGGAATCAGGTGCGGTTCGTCCAAGAGCCGGATCAGCCGGGTCAGCGCCCCCAGCAGGCCGTCATCCAAGGTCACGACGGACATCGCGCGCGAGGGCGCTGCCTTGAGTGGCGCCGAAAAATCCATCTCGGCAGCCACCTGGGCAATGACACGGGCATCCAATTCAAGACGCATGCCCAGATAAGGTTCGACGCGATTGGCGCGCGTCACATAGGACGACACCGGCAGGTCAACCGACGTGACGAGCGATTGTCCTGGCCCATAGTCAAAAATCTCATCGCCAAGCGTGACCCGCTTGCCGCCTTGTACCGTTATACCCAACCCCAGACCATAGATGCATGGCATCGGGTCGGTAACTGTACTACGACGATAAATCATCAGTGCCGGAATTTGCGTAGTGTAGTCTCCATCGGTTTGGGCAATGCCTCCCACCAATTGAGCAAGATCGTTTGCATTCGCCAAAGGCATGCTGTGTCCTGACTTCATATCGTCTTCACAGGAGTAATCATCAAGGCCTAGTCTAGCATCATCGACTTGCCTTCTTTCCGGATTCGTTTCGAAATCATCGAATTAGGCAATAACAAGATCAAATCCGGCAAACCTGTTTGTCATCACCGGGCTCACAATGGCAGCCAGTAAATAACGATTCAACGCCGCATTTATTCGGACAATCACATAGGATCAACGATGAAAAAAGCACTGATAATCAACGCCCACCAGTTCTATCAAGGCATTTCCACAGGCAAGCTGAACAAGACCATGGCCGGAATCATCAAGGAGGAAATGGAGAAGCGGGACTATGAAGTCATGCAAACAGACATTGAGCAAGGCTACGATGTCGACGCCGAAGTTCAAAAGCATGTCAGGGCAGACATCATCATTCTGCAATCACCGGTTTACTGGTTCGGGATGCCGTGGATATACAAGAAATACGTCGACGAGGTGTTCACAGCCGGCCTCGTTCAACAGAGTTTGCTGGTCGATGACGGGCGCACCCGGCAAGACCCGAGCAAGCAGTATGGGACTGGCGGGAAGATGCATGGCAAGAAGTACATGCTTTCCTTGACATGGAACGCCCCCGAAGAAGCATTCGGCGATGCGGAGCAGGTTCTGTTTCAAGGAAAATCGGTCGATGACGTATTCGTAAACAATACCGCCAACTACAAATTTTGCGGCGCAGAAATCCTGCCGTCATTTTCCTCTCACGACGTCATGAAACAAGCCGACGTTGGAGATGATATTGTGAGACTTCGTGAGCATCTGGAGACTGTTATCTGACCAGGCTCGGCTATCTACCGGTAGCGTCCGTTGCGCGCCGCTAGCTTGCAAGCAACGCTACCCTGACCGCTGATTGCATACGATATTGCTTCCAAGCACCATCAATCCCGCAACCTTATTGCCAAACACCGTTATTCATCAAAGTTTGCTGTTGTTATCCGTGTACTACCTGTGGAACCAGCCCACATTTGGTATACCATTGCCGGCCCCTTTTTTATTTGTGAGGTCTGCGTATGACTAGCGCTTGCGGCGTGGATTTCGGCACGTCTAATTCCACAGTTGGCTGGAGCAGGCCTGGACAGAATGCCTTGCTGCCGCTGGAAGACGGTAAAGTCACCTTGCCTTCGGTGGTTTTCTTTAACGCCGAGGACGACGCCTTCAGCTTCGGCCGCGCCGCGCTCAGCGGCTATCTGGCCGGTTACGAGGGGCGTTTGATGCGTTCCTTGAAGAGCTTGCTGGGCTCCAGCCTGATCGACGCCCAGACTGAAGTTGGAGGCCGGGCGCTGCCGTTCCGCGCCTTGCTGACCCACTTCATCGCTGAACTGAAAACCCGCGCCGAACGCGCCGCCGGCAGGGATTTCCAGAGCGTGGTGCTGGGTCGTCCGGTGTTTTTTGTCGACGATAATCCGGCCGCCGACCAGCGTGCCGAAGATACGCTGGCGGAAATCGCCCGCTCGGTCGGTTTCCAGCACATCGCTTTCCAGTACGAACCTATCGCCGCCGCCTTCGATTACGAATCCAGCATACAGCGCGAGGAACTGGTGCTGATCGTCGACATCGGCGGCGGCACTTCCGACTTTTCGCTGGTGCGCTTGTCGCCGCAGCGCGCTGCCGACAGCGAGCGGCGCGACGATATCCTGGCGACCGGCGGGGTCCATATCGGCGGCACCGATTTCGATAAGTACCTGAGCCTGTCGAGCGTGATGCCGATGCTGGGGCTGGGCAGCCGCCTGGTGAACAATAGCGAGGTGCCGTCCAGCTATTACTTCAACCTGGCGACCTGGCACACTATCAACCAGATTTATACGCGCAAGGCCTGGCAACAGTTGAAGGATGTGCAGCGTGAAACCGTCGAGCGCGAAAAATTCGGGCGCTTGCTGGATCTGGTCGAACAGCGCGCCGGGCATTGGCTGGCTTTGCAGGTGGAACAGGGCAAGATCGGTTTGTCCGATGCGGAGACGGTGCAACTCAGCCTGGATCGCATCGCGCCAAACCAGGCCTTGAGCCTGACGCGGCAGCAATTCAACGCCAGCATTGCGCATCTGGTGGGGACGGTGGAAGACACCGTCAGCAATCTGCTGCGCGATGCGGGTGTGACGCCGGCGCAGGTGGATACGGTATTTTTCACCGGCGGCTCCAGCGGCGTGCAACTGTTGCGCCACAAGATCGCCGCCCTGGTGCCATCGGCGAAGGCGGTGGAAGGCGATCTGTTCGGCAGCATCGGCGCCGGCCTGGCGCTGGATGCGGTACGCAAGTTCGGCTGAATTACAGCTTAACTTCGGTTCGCCCTATTCGATCCGACCGTCGGCTTTATCAAGCTTATCGTCCTCATTGCCGCGTTTGCGAAAACCGGCGATCTCCGACAAGCGCATGCCCTCGGGGATCGTCAGGCGCTTGGCGTGGCCTATCCGTTGCGCATGATAAATCCCGGTGTGGCCGGAAAACAGGTAACTGACAACGCAGGCGATCCCGGCCAGCACGCCGATCTCCGGCCCGAATAATTCGATCGCCATGATGGTCGACGCCAGCGGCGTATTGGCGGCGCCGGCGAATACCGCCACGAACCCCAGCCCGGCCAGCACCGGGATCGGCAACGCCAGCAACTGCGCCAGGGCGTTGCCCAGCGTGGCGCCGATGTAGAACAACGGCGTCACCTCGCCGCCTTTGAAACCGGACGCCAGGGTGACTACCGTGAAGACGATTTTGCCGGCGAAGTCGTAGGCCGGCAGCGGTTTCTCGAAGGCCTCGACGATGGTTGGAATCCCCAGCCCCAGATACTTGTCCGTACCTGGCAACAAGGCCAGCAGCAATACCGCCACGCCGCCGGCAAACGGCCGCAGCGGCGGGAACTTGACGAGACGCTTGACCAGGCGCGACAAGCCGTGGGTTGCTTGCGCGAAGACCATACCGACCACGCCGAACACGATGCCGGCCGCCAGCGTCGCAGCAAAAATCCCGATGCTGAAATGCGGCACGAAGGGAATCGCATAGTGAGTATGCTGCGCTCCGAGCAAAGCCGGGATCTGATCGCCGATGATGGCCGCGATGAAGCAAGGCAGGATGGCGTCGTAACGCAGGCGGCCGATGGCCAGCACTTCCAGCCCGAAGACGGCGCCGGCCAGCGGCGTTCCGAACACTGAAGCGAAACCGGCGCTGATGCCTGCCATCAGCAGGATGCGGCGCTGGTCCGGACCGAGCCGGGTGATGCGGGTAATCACATCGGCCAGGGCGCCGCCCATCTGCACCGCAGTACCCTCGCGGCCGGCGGAACCGCCGAACAAATGGGTAATCACGGTACCGGCCAGAATCAATGGCGCCATGCGTTTCGGCACGATGCGCTGGGGATCGTGGATTTCATCGATCAGCAGGTTGTTGCCGCCCTCGACCGATTTACCCAGCAAGTGATAAATCAGCCCGACCGCAAACCCCGCCAGCGGCAGCAGCCACAACAGCCAGCGATGAGCATTGCGCGTATCCGTGGCCCACTCCAGCGACAGCAACAGAATCGCCGACGCCAGGCCGGCCAAGGCGCCAACCGCGGACGCCAGCAGCAGCCAGCGCGCGAGGTATGCCAGCATCAGGAACTGTTCAGGATATTTTGTTTTTTTCATAAATATGGATACTAGATTTGAAGAACTCAAACCTGGATGGCAGGACGATCTAATCGCGCACGCCTGCAAATCCCATCCAGGAACTTGCAGGCATCATCAGCTGCTTTATCGATTGAACCCGTGCGGATTCAAGGTCAAGCGCAGCGGTTCAGGGAGGAATGCCATCTCCGAAGCTGGCGGTATTGTGCCGGACAGCGCCTTCGGGCGCAACCGGCAGCGCTCTTCGGGGCGCTGTGTTGGTTAACCCAGGCTAGTCAGCTTCGCCAGCGCATCCAGCCACCAGCTGAGCGCCGGGCCGACTTCGCGATCGGGCCGGTACACGCATTGCATCGGCAGCGCCGCGCCTTGGGGCGGATGGCCGGCCGTCAGGATACGCACCAGCCGGCCGCTCGCGAGATCGTCGGCCACCACGTGCTGCGGCATATAACCCCAACCCAAGCCGGCGCGCAGCAACGCGTGCTTGGTGCCGAGATCGCTCATGCGCCAGGCCAGCGAAGAATGCACCGAGAAATCCTGATTGGCGGTGAGCGCGCTGCGGTCGCTCAGCACCAGTTGCACCTGCTGCTCCAGCACATGGCTGGGAATACGGCCGCTGATCTGCGCCAGCGCGTGGCTTGGCGCCACCACGCCGACCAGCAGTACCGTCGGCAAGCTGACATGCAGCAGATTAGACGGAATGATCGGCAAGGTGCCGAGCACGCCGAGCATTGCTTCGCCGTCGATCACGCGCTCGGCGACGGCGCCTAGCGCTTCGATCTCCAAACGCACCGTGACGCCGGGAAACGCCTGGCGGAAATCGCCTAACAACACCACTAGCGCCGAGGTCGGGAAAAACACGTCCAGCGCCAGCGTGATCTCCAGCTCCTGCCCTTGCGCATAGGCGGCGGCGCGCGCCTGCAGCGCATCAACCTGATCCAGTACCTGGCGGGCGTCGCGCAATAGCTCGATGCCAGCCGCGGTCAGTTGCGGCCGATAGCTGCTGCGATCGAACAAGGGCAGGCCGAGTTGGCCTTCCAGCGTGCTGATCGCATAGCTGACCGCCGACTGAGCCCGCGTCAGCGCCCGTGCTGCGGCCAGAAAACTGCCGCTATCGGCGACTTGGGCAAATACCCGTAATTGATCCAGCGACAGTCTTTCGATATTCATGGCGGCTCAACAATATCTAATAATTAGATATTGATTATCGCAAGATAATCAATATCCTGCCAGGAACAAGAAGACTAAGATGACCTTGTTCGCTGCAATCGGGATGCAACAATCAGTCAGTGCGGCGACGTGAAAGCAACTACTTACTTGCGCCACAACCCACGCATTGCAATTTCGCATTACAACTTATCTAAAGATTGGAAACATCATGCAAATTTCACCAAACCTGTATCGCATCGGCCGGGTCCTGCTGGCTTCGCTTTTCGTCATTTCCGGCGTAATGAAGATCGCCGCCTTTTCCGGCACGGTCGGTTATATGACCAGCCTCGGCGTGCCGCTCGCGACTTTCGCGGTGCTGGCTACCATCCTGGTTGAAGTCGGCGGCGGGCTGGCGATCATGGCCGGCTGGAACACACGTCCGATAGCCATCGTCGTGGCGCTGTTCACGGTAGCCGCGACCCTGACCGCCCACCGCTTCTGGGCAGCAGATCCAGCCAATGCGCAAAACCAGCTGATCAACTTCCTGAAAAACATCTCGATCATCGGCGCCTTGCTGATGCTGGCGGCGGTCGATACAGATTCGAAAAAACAAGGGTAAGACAAACTATTTTTATGAAGGAACGGAGAACGTTATGAACTTCAATCGCCAACTCGAACGCCTGGTCACCGGCGTCGCCACCCAGGACGGCGCGGGCGTGAGCCTGGTGCGGGTCTTGACGCACGATCTGCAACGCCGTCTCGATCCTTTCCTGATGCTCGATAATTTCCATTCGGACAAGCCGGAAGACTACCTCGCCGGCTTCCCCGATCATCCGCACCGTGGTTTCGAAACCGTCACCTACATGCTGGCCGGGCGCATGCGCCATCGCGACAATGCCGGCAACGAAGGCTTGCTGCAAGCCGGCGGCGTACAGTGGATGACCGCCGGCAGCGGGCTGGTGCATTCGGAGCTGCCGGAACAGGAAGACGGCTTGATGAGCGGCTTCCAGCTGTGGCTCAACCTGGCCTCGGGCGACAAGATGATCGCCCCCAGCTATCGCGACCTGCAAGCCGGCGAGATCCCGCAAGTGTCGCCGCAGCCGGGCGTCAAGGTGAAGGTGATTGCCGGTTCAGCTTTCGGCGCCGCCGGCGCGGTGCAGCGGCAGCACACCGAGCCGCTGTATCTGGACGTGCAGCTGGCAGCCGGCCAGCAGCTCGATTTGCCGATACCGGCAAGCCACAACGCTTTCCTGTATGTATTCGAAGGCGAACTGCACATCGGTGAAGACAGCCGTAGCGCACCGGCAGGCCGCATGGCGATCTTGAGCAACACCGCCGACGCCGCCGGCGTCAGCCTGCAAGCGCAGGGCGACAGCCGCTTCCTGCTGATTGCCGGGCGGCCGCTGAATGAGCCGATTGCGCAGTGGGGACCGTTCGTGATGAATACTCGCGAACAGGTAGAGCAGGCGATCCAGGATTTCCGGGATGGCAAGTTCTAAGGTTTAACAAAGAGAAAGGGGCGAGTGACGGACTCGCCCCTTTATTATTCTCTATCCTTTATCCTTATCGAACCTTCTATTCATGTCGACCGGCCATGACACACAAGCTCTTCTGGCAAGATCCCTATCGCACAACGCTTAACACCCGGGTCGTCGCCGTCGACAACGACCGTATCCGTCTCGCGGAGACTATTTTCTTTGCCTTTTCCGGCGGCCAGGAAAGCGACTACGGCACATTGGGCGGCCATCCTGTGCTGTCCGCAGAAAAAGATGGGCTGGATATTCTCTACACGCTTGCTCCGGGACATGGCCTTCAGGCGGGCAGCGAGGTCGAGATCGCGATCGACTGGGAACGCCGCCATCGCCTGATGCGGCTGCACTTTGCCGCCGAGATGGTGCTGCAACTGGTGTGCCGGCTGCGGCCCGGGATAGAACGTATCGGCTCCCATATTTCGGCCGACAAAGCGCGTATCGATTTTGCCTATGAAGGCAGTATCGCGGCGTTGTTTCCGCGAATAGAAACCGAAGTGGCCGCACTGCTGCAGGCCGACCTGCCTATCGTCACCGCCTTCAGCGACGAAGCGGCGCAACGGCGCTATTGGGAAGTCGCGGGATTCGCCAAAATGGCTTGCGGCGGCACCCATCCGCGCTCGACAGCAGAAGTCGGCGCGCTCAAGCTGAAACGCAAGAACATCGGCAAGGGCAAGGAGCGCATCGAAATCAGCTTGAACTCCGCAACTTGAACCCGGCCACATCAGCCGCCGCTATTTAGTATCCATCGACAATGCCAGCGTCTCCTTGATTTCCTCCATTACAACATAGCTCTTGGACTGCGCCGCGCCCGGCAGTTGCAGCAGCATGTCGCCCAGCAGTTTCCGATACTCTGCCATCTCGCGGATGCGGGCTTTGATCAGGTAATCGAAATCACCGGACACCAGATGGCATTCGAGCACTTCTGGAATCCGCAACACCTCGCGCCGGAACTGTTCGAAGGCATGCGCCGATTTCTGGTTCAGCGTAATCTCGACGAACACCAGCAGCTTGGCGCCCACCGCCGCCGGGTTGATGCGGGCGTAATAACCGTCGATGACGCCGTCGCGCTCCATCCGTTTGACGCGCTCGATGCAGGGCGTGATCGACAAACCCACTTGCTCGCCCAGATCCTTCATCGACATGCGGCCGTCCTGTTGCAGCAAACGCAAAATATGACGGTCTAGCTTGTCCAGGGCGCGGCTCGATTCCTTGTAGATTCTCATGTCTCGAATTTGATGATGTTTTTAGTGTTAAATCCTGAATATATCGATCTATACAGTAACAAATGCTAGAAAATAGCTATTAGCATAGCGCTTATTACTGTAAATCAAAATCAATTCAGGCGTTAGGGGATTAAAGATGCGAGTGCTCATCCTTGGCAGCGGTGTAGTCGGCGTTACCAGCGCCTATTATCTGGCGCGTGCCGGTCATGAGGTGACGGTCATCGACCGCCTGCCGGGGCCGGCGCAAGACACCAGTTTTGCCAACGCCGGCCAGATCTCCCCCGGTTATGCGTCGCCCTGGGCCGCTCCAGGCATCCCGCTCAAAGCGCTGAAGTGGATGTTGCAAAAACACGCACCGCTCTCGATCACCCCTGACGGCACCCTGTTCCAGCTGCGCTGGATGTGGCAGATGCTGCGCAACTGCAGCGCCCCCCGTTACGCCGTCAACAAGGAACGCATGGTGCGCCTGGCCGAATACAGCCGCGACTGCTTCAAGGTCTTGCGCGCCGACACCGGCATCGCTTACGAAGGCCGCCAGCTCGGCACCATGCAGGTGTTCCGCAGCCAGCAGCAGCTGGACGACGCCGCCAAGGATATCCAGGTGCTGCAAGAGACGGGCGTGCCGTTCGAATTGCTGACGCCGGACCAGCTGGCGCTGGCGGAACCGGCGCTGGAAGCGGTCAAGCACAAATTGAGCGGCGCCTTGCGCCTGCCGAACGATGAAACCGGCGACTGCCAGATGTTCACCACTCGCCTGGCCAAGATGGCCGAGGATCTGGGCGTGCGCTTCCGCTACAACCTGCAGATCGATGCGCTGACCTTGGCCAACGGCGAAATCGCCGGCGTCCAGTGCGGCCCGGAACATCTGCAAGCCGATCGCTACGTGGTGGCGCTGGGCGCTTATTCAACCGGCTTCCTCGGTTCGCTGCTGCAGATTCCTGTGTACCCGCTGAAGGGTTATTCGATCACGGTGCCGATTGTCGATGTCGAAGCGGCGCCGGTCTCGACCATCCTCGACGAAACCTACAAGATCGCCATCACCCGCTTCGACGACCGCATCCGGGTCGGCGGCATGGCGGAGATCGTCGGCTTCAACAAGACGCTCAAACCGAAACGCCGCGCCACCCTGGAGATGGTGGTCAACGACCTGTTCCCGGGCGCCGGCAACACCGCCGCCGCCAGTTTCTGGACCGGCTTGCGGCCGATGACGCCGGACGGTACGCCGATCGTCGGCGCCACCCATATCCGCAACTTGTTCTTGAATACCGGCCACGGCACGCTAGGCTGGACCATGTCTTGCGGCTCGGCGCAACTGCTCGCGGACCTGATTTCCGGCAAGCGGCCGGCGATTGCTTCGGATGATCTGGCGGTCGGACGCTACAGCAAGCACGGTGCGCAGGCGGCGCATCCGGCTTATGCCTGAGCCGGTTCCGGCCGCGGCAGACATCACATTTTTTGAACCACACAAACCATGCATCCACAAGCGGCACACGCCGGCGCCATCCTGACAGTCGACCTCGACGCCCTGCGCAGCAACTATCGCTTTCTACGCCAGCAAGCCGGATCGGCCATCTGCGGCGCAGCCGTCAAGGCCGATGCCTATGGGCTCGGCGCAGAGCGGGTCGGACCGGCGCTGGCGGCGGAAGGCTGCCGGCATTTCTTTGTCGCTCATCTGGATGAAGGCATTGCGCTGCGTCCGCATCTGCCGGCAACGGCGCAGGTGTTTGTGCTGCATGGCCCGCCAGTCGGCGCCGAGCAGGAATTCATCGCCCACGGCTTGATCCCGGTGCTCAACAGCCTGCAACAAATCCAGGCTTGGCACATGCTGGCGGAGTCGCTGCAACGGCCGCTGCCGGCCATTATCCAGGTCGATAGCGGCATGTCGCGGATGGGATTGCCGGCGGCCGAAGCCGAGGCCTGGCTGGCTGATCCGCGCTTCCTGCAAAGCATCCCGCCGCTGTTCCTGATGAGTCACCTGGCTTGTGCCGAACACCAGAATCATCCGATGAACGCCAGCCAGTTGGCGCGTTTCAAAACGCTGCGGCAGCGCCTGCCGCAGGTGGCCGCCAGCCTGGCCAATTCTTCCGGTATTTTTCTCGGTCCCGATTATCAGTTCGACCTGGTCCGCCCCGGCGCGGCGCTATATGGCATCGCACCGGTGGCCGGCGCCGCCAATCCGCTGCAGCCGGTGGTTGCGCTGCACGGACGCATCCTGCAGACCAGGACCATACAGCGCGGCGACCATGTCGGTTACGGCATCAGTTACAGCGCCACCGAACCACGCCAGATCGCCACCGTCGGCGTCGGTTACGCCGACGGCTGGCTGCGCAGCATGAGCAATCGCGGCGTGGTGTTCATCGACGACCATGCAGCGCCGATGGTCGGCACCATCTCGATGGATTCGATCACCATCGACGCCACCGGTATCGCTGCCCAGCGCCTGCAGGCCGGCGCTCTGGTCGAGCTGATCGGCCCGCACCGTGCGGTCGATGAAGTGGCGCATTCGGCCGGCACCATCGGCTATGAAATTCTGACCAGTCTGGGCAATCGCTACTATCGGGAATACATCGAAAGTTAGCCGCCCGCCGCTTTGAGGTGAATGCTGGCAGACTTACCCGCTTGCATGCCAAAGTCGTAAAATCAATTACTTTTTACACCTCCCTATTGGCCATCATGTCTACCACAAAGTTATCCGAACAGCTCAGCAACTGGATCGACAGCCACTTTGACGAAGAAGTCGGTTTCCTGCAAAAGATCGTCCGCATCCCGACCGACACCCCACCCGGCAACAACGCGCCGCATGCCGATGCGGTCGCCGAGCTGATGACCGGATGGGGCTGGCAGGCAGAAAAACATCCCGTACCGGCCGCCACCGTCAAAGACTATGGCATGGAAAGCATCACCAACCTGATCGTCCGCCGCCGGTACGCAGGAGCAGGCCCGACGCTGGCGCTCAATGCGCATGGCGACGTAGTGCCTCCAGGCGAAGGCTGGACCAACCAGCCGTATGGCGGCGAGATCGAAAACGGCCGCATCTACGGCCGCGCCACCACGGTTTCAAAAGGCGATTTCGCCACCTATATTTTCGCCGTGCGCGCGCTGGAAGCACTCGGCGTACCGCTCAAAGGCGCGCTCGAACTGCACTTCACCTACGACGAAGAATTCGGCGGCTTGCTAGGACCGGCCTGGCTGCTGGAAAACCAATTGACCAAACCGGATCTGGTGATCGGCCCGGGTTTCAGCTACAACGTGGTCACCGCGCACAACGCCTGTTTGCAGTTTGAAGTGACAGTGCACGGTAAAGCCACTCACGGCTCGATGCCGGAAACCGGTCACGACGCCCTGCAAGCCGCAATCAAAATCCTGCAAGCCATCTACGCCAAGCTGCCAGACCTGAAAAAAATCAGTTCAGGAATTCCCGGCATTACCCATCCGACCATGATCGTAGGCCGCATCGACGGCGGCACCAACACCAATGTAGTGCCGGGCAAAGTCGTGCTGAAGATGGACCGCCGCATGATTCCGGAAGAAGACCCGGCAACTGTCGAAGCCGAAGTCCGCGCCATGATCGAAGCCGCAGTAGCCGGCTTGCCAGGCATCCGCGTCGAGATCAAACGCCTGCTGCTGGCACGCGCCCTGCGCCCATTGCCAGGCCATGAAAAGCTGCTGGCCAGCATACAGAAAAACGCCCAGACAGTCCTAGGCGAAGCCATCCCAGCCAACGGCTCAGCGCTATACACCGACGCCCGTCTCTACGGCGAACACGGCATCCCCGTAGTCCTATACGGCGCCGGCCCCCGCACCCTGATGGAATCCAACGCCAAGCAAGCCGATGAAAATTTGGCGTTAGATGACCTACGCAAAGCGACCAAGGTAATCGCCATGACTTTGCTGGATTTCTTAGCAGCGTAATATTGGCGTAAAAACCAACGGCTTAACAACAAGGCTGTTGAAGTTGCTGTTGACGTGAATTCCGCATTTGGGGACCTCCTGTGGAGGCGACAGCTTTGGTAGTAGCAGTGCTCCGCCCCTTCCTTTGCTTACTTTCTTTAGCGAAGTGTATAGACCGGAGACGTAGGTAACAGATGTCCCGGTTTTGTTGGCAGGCGCTAATGCGAAATGACCACTACATCAACACTTATCTATCTGCATGTCATCTGCAACAAACGTAAGTGCATGCCGCAAGCAGGAAGGACGAAAAAATACATCCCGATTTTGTTGCTTGCGGACGTTCAAGTAGGATGGTCTACTCTTCCATTTGTTCTAATTCCGAGAACAGTCGCCATATACCCGCCTTACACAAAGACAGGGAGTCATAGTCAATCAGACACCATTTACTCAAAGGCTAATAAGAAAAATCACGTGGCAACCACATATGGTCCAGCCGAATAGGCGTCGATATACTTGTACGTGGGTGTGTTGTTTCGTGGACCTCACATCCTGGAAACAAAGCACTTTGTGCAGTCGGCGATACAGATTTCAGAAATTTATATTCCTTTTTGCGCAATGCGGTGAACCCGGTATCAAGAGCCGCTGGCAACCGCTCATCTGTAAACACATATCCGAGCATCAGACCGTGCTTCATTGACCAGGCGTAGCGTTCGTCGACGAAACGCTTAATCCCTTTTGTTATGTACAGGTTGATGCCTTTGGTTTCGTCGATCGTCTTACATTCGACGTAGACACCATATGTCGCACTCGGGACCCCGGAAGGTCGCTTCTGCGGTCGGATCACAAAATCTGGCTGGTTCCCAAAATTTGTATGCGCCGCATTCGGCTGCCGACTTCCAATTTCAATTGTTTGAAAATACTCGTTGCTGAATCCCAATACTGCATCGCCATTGTCGGCCATCGTGTTCAGTATTGTGACCAATTGATCGGTGACATCGTTTTCATCCGAAAAACTAGTGAAAATAGGGGCGTTCGGACTAGGTCTGTAACCCGGCGTATTCAATGTATCCCAAGCCAATAAGATCGCCTTCGCAACGATTGCCATACTTCGTCGCGGTATTTCCTGGGGAGTTGGGTCAGGTCTAATGCACAACTGCGTCATGCTCGCGATCCCATTGTTCGATGAAAAATTGCGCAACCACACGCGCTTTCGTACGCGTGAGGAACCGTTTTTGAAACAGAACACCGATCAGATAGCTCCCGTCACTCTCCTTGATAAAGGCATGCGACGATCCGATGTTCTCGCCAAGTGCCGCAGCAAGTTTGGCAAGCGCCCCATCTTTGGTAGGTGCATTGGCTACTTGCTGGGCCGGGCTAGCCTGGAGAAATAGCCAAGCGTTGTTTGAAACTGAATTTAATCGTGCAAATTTTAGTTCGACGCCATCTTGTGACAACAGTATGTTAATGCTTCGGCTTATAACCTCCTGAAATCCATCGATCTCGCGCAGAGTGGGCGCGCTAACGCTAGAGTCGCGCACATCGCCATAAGGCATATTGGTGGCCAGCGTATCGGTAATGGCATCACATTCAATTTCTGTAAAACCGTAAAGCGCTTCCACCCAGCGGTCTAACGCAAACCACAATTCATCGTCCGGCACGCCTGTTCGAAATCGCTCGGAGAAATCATCGATTTGCAGGCGTTCCGCATCAGTCAGGCCAGCGAGTGGCACGATGGGGAATGATTCAAATGTCGCTTTATTAATCGCCCGGCGCTCAGCGCCAAGTTTCTCATCCGTCATCAACAGATAGTAGGTAAGCAGCCGACTGTTGGATAACAAGAAAAGATAATTGAGATGCATAGTGGCGTCTTTGCAACCATAAGCGCTATATCCAAAATACGATTCTGAATACACGATAGGGGTCGAAGAAAAAGCCAGCGCAGCCCGAAGCTTTCGCTCTTTTAAAGAAAAACCAGCTTCCTTCACAACAACCAGTGGCGGACGGTAAATATCAAAATCGCGCGCTGCTTCCAGTTTCTCCACCGCAAACGGTTCCAAGCGCTCCGGGTCAATATAAGCTGGTAGGATCTTGGTCGCCGCCAAGTGACGCCCATTCAAAGCGCGCAATGCCTCACCGGAGCGCTTCTTGTTGCCGACCTTAAAACCTTCACCGCTCTTACCTTTAAGAACTTCCGTCCAGTGCACGCCCAATTCTATTTTCTGACGGCGGCCGGAAGAAGATTTCATTTTGCGAATAATACCGATGTCGTACTGGTTACCGCGATAAGCGGTTTTCATTATCCAAGGCTGCGTCTCCCATTCTTCCCGAGTAAACGCACAAACATTGGTCGGGTCCAATCGGAGACGCGATAACGCATTCAGTGCAGGATCACGATACATTTGCTGCATCCAGAACGCCGCATCTTGCGATGGTTTCTGGTTTTTTGCGAAAAGCACACAGAACGGCTGACCAATTCCTGGCCAAATAAACTTATCATCAGCGAAATCAGCAGCATTCAAAATCCCGGTGACATCTAGATGATTCAAGAGTGGCTCCCGCTGACGGCGAGCCTGGATCGAGGTCTGAAACAGAAAACGTCCGTGCAAAACAAACGCTATCCAAGCGCCAGGCTTGGCCCACTCCATCGCTCGCCAAACGAATGGGATGTCAGCATGATAGTCACGAAGTTGATACACTTCTTTGCTGGCCTCGTCGTCTGAGCTCATGACGCGACTTGCGATATGACGCACTGCGCTGGAAAGTTGAGTTCCTCCAGTCTGCGACGTCCACGGTGGATTGCCAATAACGACGTCGAATTTCTTGTTCCAATCTACGTCGATTGATGCGCCGAGACTTCCAAGTTCGTCTGTGTCGACGTGGATTAAAACTGATCCCAACAGAGGTTTTGGAAACAGCAAGGTTTTCGGCGGAGTTGGGTCCGCAGTAAGTTCGACGGCCGCAAGGTACAAGCTCAGCGTCGCGAGCATAAGCGCATCCCCATCCTTGTCGAACCCACGTAGTTGACCATAAAGGATTTGACGAATTTGTGCTGCCGTAGGCTGTTGGTTCGTACTGCGCCAGAGTTCGAGCACAATTCGTTGCAGGGTGAGCACCAGGAACACGCCGGCTCCCGCGGCCGGATCCAACACAGAAGCTGTCGTACGCTCATGAACCGGCAACGCATCAAACACTTGGCTGACCATCAAGGATGCAATAACGCGGGGAGTGTAATGACGACTATCGCGCGCAGCCGCCTCCTCGTCAAAGGCATGCGTGAAATCTTCGTAGATCTCACTAAGCAAGCCGACCGGGATATGGGAATAATCCAAGCACATTACCGGATCGGCAAACGGCAACTGCGCCTGACTACGCGCGTCGACGTTCAGAATAATTTTTCGAATTTCGCTTTTTGCAAGCGTTCCCAAAGCCTTTATCAGCGTCGCGTACTGGTTGGCAGAGCAATTACGTGCCTGATTGGGAAATATTGGTAGAAATTCGCCGTTGAATGTTTCGTCGAGCCACACAAACAACTCTGCGGTCTGTTGATCGTCTTCGAACCATGCTGGCAAACCGTCTGTCGATTGCTTTTGAAACAGTTGCGGTGCAGTCGCAAAAGACAGAATTCCACGATCAAATAAAAACCGTGCAAAGATAGCTCGTCCAATCAATGCCAGACATGTACGTCGCTTTGCGACTTCGGAATCAAATGAAAGCTCGCGATGCACAGTCGTGGCAACCTGCCGAAACAGCTCAAGCAACCGCGATCCAACGGCAACATTCCTTGCGGCAGCAAATACGCCCGCAAGCGATTGCCGCTCGATGCCTTGCGCCAGCTCACTAAGAACGGTCGATAAGTCAGGGAGTGAAACCTCGGCTCTTGATTGCGATGCATTCTGCAAAACACAAGGATGCATTGTGAGTAAGCCTCCATTGACGTAAGCCACACATGCAGCATGGCCTCTCGCAGCGAGAAGCCGGGCGACAGTATCGACAGGTGCGGAAGGGGCATCCAACAAACTGCCTTGCACGATATACAGTACCGGTACGCCGTCGATTTCCCAGATGGCATCGATGGTAACGCCAGTTGCCACTAGCCGGGGAGAGCGTAGATCCGCGTACGCGAATCGCGACGCATGATCCAGCGTAGGCGCCCTGACGCGCACCAGCCGGCCCGGAGCACCGTCCAATGTATGTAACACGTCAGGGTAATTATCTTTTGCCACGTCGGTCACTTCTTCTCGCCGATCGGCGCATTGGTTAGATCAAACAACTGTTGCTGCATATGAAAAGCCGTTTGTCGACCGCCCCGAGGCCTATTCGGCTCTAACGCGAGCTGCTCAATCACAAGGCGGTAATCCAAACCGTTCTCAGCCATTTCCCCCATCAGGCAAGCGATGACGGCTAGATGGTCTGAGACTTTCCCAGCACGTGCGTAGTTGCTGATAGACGTCGGTTGCAGTTTCAACAAAGACGCAAAGTCTTTGATGGATATGCCGGCTTTTCCCAATTGTCGCTTGAACTCCGCGTAATCCATCGTTTCGCCGCTTCGCTCACTAAGTGCGTGTATTGGTTACGTAGATTTCCGCACCAGACCTTGATTTAGGATTAATTCTAATACTTTAATGAAGTTTACTATCAAATTAAGGTAAAACAAACGCCGGAGTTAGGTTTTAAGGAAAAATGCGTAAAAGAGACAGCTTTTCGACCAAAGAGGTCATTACTACGTGGGTGTTTACAAGTTCTTGAGCGTTCGGCGAAATGACGCATCGCGATACGATCCCGAATCGGTGGCGACGCCGAGGATAAAGATGCATTCCACCATCAGTTGAAATTATGAGGTTCGGTGATATAGCAGAGGGTTTGTGAAGGACTGAAGCCTAACGTGTGAGGTAGCCCCGATTTGTGGACATCTCAAATAGGGGGGACAGTACGCTCACGAGAGGATCCCATGAAAGCAAAACTACCATTTCCGTCACCGACCCGCCGCCGGCAAATATCACGATGTTCGTGTAACATGTGCAGCTGTTCCAGGTCGCCTGGACTAGATCCATATCTAGCGCACCGCCCGGCCTCCCCGCCGGCGCATTCCACCCGCTGTAAATAACGACTGAAGCACAAGCAAATTGTGCAATTCCGAGTACCCCATGACAAACACACCTGACACCCCAGGCCCGGAGAAACTGCTACCGGGCTGGCTACTATTACTCGGCGCCCTCACCGCCATCGGTCCGCTTTCGATCGACATGTACCTGCCAAGCTTCCCCACCATCGCCCGACAGCTGGCGGTCGGCAGCAATCTGGTACAACTGACGCTGGCCAGCTTTCTGGTCGGGCTGGCGGTCGGCCAGATGTTCTACGGGCCGATCAGCGACCGCTTCGGCCGCAAGCCGCCGCTGTATGTCGGCATGACGCTGTATGTGCTGGGCTCGCTCGCCTGCATGTTTGCGCAAGACGTCTCGGCCCTGATTGTTTTCCGCTTCGTGCAAGGCCTGGGCGGTTGCGCCGGCATGGTCATCGGCCGTGCGGTAATCCGCGACCGGCTCGGCACTACCGGCGCCGCCAAGGCGTTTTCGCTGTTGATGCTGGTGATGGGCCTGGCGCCGATCCTGGCGCCGCTGATCGGCGGCACGGTGCTCAAGCTGTGGGGCTGGCGCGTGATTTTCGGCGGCCTGGCGGCGTTTGGCCTGTTGTGCCTGATCGCGATCCATTACTCGATGCAAGAAACGCTCGACCGCCATAAAGCCGAACCGCTGCATCTGGGCCGCACGCTGAAACAGTATGGACGGCTGTTGCTGGACCGCCAGTTCGTCGCCTACACGGTGGTCGGCGGCTTGATCCAGGGCGGCATGTTTGCCTACATTACCGGCTCTTCTTTTGTCTTGATCGAACTGCATGGCATCAAGCCTGAGCATTTCGGTTTCGTGTTCGGCACCAACGCCTTCGGTTTGATCGCCGCTTCGCAAGTCAACGCCCGCCTGGTCGGCAAGCACACGCTCGATACCATCCTCGGCCGCGCCCTGTGGCTGCCGGCCGGCTTGAGTTTGCTGGTGGCGCTGCTGGTCGCTGCCGGCGTCAACAGCCTGGCGATTTTGCTGCTCGGCTTCTTCGGCTTCCTCGCCAGTTACGGTTTTATCAGCCCGAATGCGTCGGCCATCGCGTTGTCGCAGCAAGGGCGGCAGGCCGGCACGGCGTCGGCGCTGATGGGGACTTTGCAATTCGGGCTCGGCATCCTGTCCGGCGTCAGCATGAGCTTGTGGCATGACAGCACGGCCTTGCCGCTGATGACGGTGATGGCGATTTGCGGTGTCGGCTCCTTGCTGGTGCATCGCTTTATCGCGCGGCCGGAACATCAGCGCCAGCTGGCAGCAGCATGAAGAGAAATGCATCGCTGCCTTGCACGATGCCCGCAACACCGGCGCCGCCATCGGCCATATGCCTATCCTCAATCTCAGATTGGCCGCTTATGCGTAAAATGCTGGATGTTATGCAAGTGCGTCCGAAATAAATACCAGAAACACAACGCACGTTTACGCCACTCTTTCACTTTATATAGACCCACACCATGCAAGCAGGAATGTTTTATGCAATCGCCGCCTACGTCCTGTGGGGCTTGTTTCCGATTTACTTCAAGGCGCTGGAAGCCGAGATTCCGCCGGTCGATATCGTCATGCATCGAGTGCTGTGGTCGTTCCTGTTTCTGGTGATCGTGCTGACCGTGCGCAAGCAATGGGCCTGGGTCGGGCCGGTGCTGCGGCAGCCGCGCGTGATCGGCGGTTTTGTCGCCAGCGCGCTGCTGCTGACCGCCAACTGGACCACCTATATCTGGGCCGTCAACAACAATCACATCGTCGAAGCCAGCCTCGGCTATTTCATCAACCCGATGGTTAGCGTTGCGCTCGGTTGCGTGTTCTTGCGCGAACGGCCGCGCCTGCTGCAATGGCTGGCGATTGCGCTGGCCGCCGCCGCCGTGCTGTGGCTGACCTGGCAGACCGGCCACCCACCCTGGATTGCGCTGACGTTGGCAGTGACTTTCGGCAGCTACGGTTTGCTGCGCAAGACCGCCAGCCTTGGCGCCCTGCCTGGCCTGGCGCTGGAGACGGCGCTGGTGCTGCCGCTGGCGCTGGCCTTCCTGGCTTATACGACGGTGCAGGATCAGAATACCTTCGTCAGCGCCTCGGCCTCCACCAGGTGGCTGCTGGTCGCTGCCGGTCCTATCACCTCGATCCCGCTGCTGATGTTTGCCGCCGGCGCCCGCCGCATCCCGCTGTCGCTGGTCGGCGTGTTGCAATACATCACGCCTTCGCTGCAGCTGTTGCTGGGCGTCTGGCTGTATAACGAGCAACTGGACGGCGCCAGGCTGACGGGCTTCATCGTCATCTGGTGCGCTTTGGCGCTGTATTCGGCCGAAGGTTTGTGGCGCACATTCACAACCCGCCCTGGCGCAGCGGCTTAAGGATTCGTCAACTTGGCGGACATCGGTTATTCTTGGCAGTCCAGATAACTGCTTATTGCTTCTTTATTCACTTAATTATCACTGCTCCTCATGGCCCAATACGTCTACACAATGAACAAGGTCGGCAAGATCGTGCCGCCGAAACGTCAAATCCTGAAAGACATCTCGCTGTCGTTCTTCCCCGGCGCCAAAATCGGCGTGCTGGGCTTGAACGGTTCCGGCAAATCGACCCTGTTGAAAATCATGGCCGGCATCGATAAGGATATCCAGGGCGAAGCGGTACCGATGCCAAACTTGAATATCG
>NZ_JAGQEG010000159.1 GCF_018305005.1 Collimonas silvisoli | reverse complement strand
GCACCCTGCCGTTTGGCGCGGTACAGGGCATCTCGCGTGCCGTGCGGAGTTTTGCGTGACCGCCGCCAACCATGCGGCGTTGTCCGCGGCTAGGGCGCGCGTCGGTAGTTCGAGCGACGTGCCCAGCATTGTGTTTATCTGCGTGGTGCTGGCAAACACGCTTGTGCTCGCACTGACCGATTCGCTTTGGTTACGCGCCTTGTTGGTGCTGCCGCAAGCTCTTCTGTTCATCGGCTGCCAGGAAACCAAGCACATGTGCGTGCACGGCACGTTCCTGAAAAACCGCAGGCTCAACGATGCCGTCGGCACGGTATGTGCGGCCATGTTCGGCGTCAATTTCATTGCATACCGCCATTTCCATTACCTGCATCATCATTCCACCTGCACCGAGATCGACCCGGAAGGGCGGCTGTATTCGCTGAGCCTGAACACGCGGCTGATCTGGTTGTTTGCGCCGGTCGAACTGCCGGTGATCTCGTGTTACATCAATTGGATCGGCTGGGCCATGGTGCCGGCGAAGCATCGCATGGCCAGCCGCCTTTGTTTCGGATGGATGTTGCTGTTCGCGGTCTTGATCGGAGCGTGTGCACGGGAAGCCTGTCAGGCCGTCGTCTGGGCCTATCTGATTCCACTGGCATTGTTTGCCTGGTTCGATTTCATCCTGACCCAGGCCGAGCACTATCATGCTGCTATTGTGCCTGCGCTTAACCGGCGCGATACCGGCTCGATTACGCTCGACATTGTCCTGCCGGCTGGATTGGGATGGCTGACGCTGCATCGTTCCTTGCACCGTGTGCACCATCTTGATCCCGCGCTGCGCTGGTTCGAGGCGCCCCGGCGCCTGCGCGAGGACCCGGGCGCATCGCCCTTGACCTGCATGGCATTCTTGCGCAGATGGCTTGCCGGCGGCCCTCGCCTATGGCTGCGTGGCTCTCACGCATCGCCTGCGACCTGAGCGCCATGCCATGAGTCGCTATGAATTCTCCTTGGGCGGGCCGGAGGACGATACGCAGTTGCGCGAGCGCATGGCTGCCGATTGGATTGAGGGGGATTCCGCCATCAGCCTGCGCCGTGAGCCGTCCTATATTCTCGCTTGCCGGCTGCAGGGAGATCCCGTGCAAATCATCGTCGGGCGGGAGACGGTGAGCGGCCGCATCGCGGCGACGGGCAGCCGTTGCATCACGCAGACCTACCTTGGCGGCGAAGTGCGGCGCGCGGCCTTTCTCTCGGACTTGCGCATCCATCGCGAGCATCGGAGCGGCATGCTGCTCTCGCGGGTTTACCGCTTCCTGCGTTTGCTGCACGATGCCGATCCGCTGCCGTGCTATACCCTGGTCTATGACGACAACGAGACCGCATTGGGCAACCTGGTGGGCGGGCGTGCCGGATTGCCGCATTACCTGGAGCGCGGACGTTTGTTCACGCGCGCGCTTCATCTCTCGCGCCGCAAGCCGGCACTGGTTGTAGAGGGCATTGAGCTGCGCCGCGCCCGCGAAGAAGAATTGCCGGCAATTGTCGAATTTCTCAACCGGCGCAACCGTCAATTCCGATGGGCGCCGGTACTGGACGCTGCCGATTTTTCCGCGGGCGGCCGTTGCGATACGCTGAATGCGGAAGATTTTTTCATCGCCATCAGGGGCGGGTGCATTTGCGCGACGATGGCAGCCTGGGACCAATTTCCGCTGCGCCAGGCGCATATCGAACGTTACCCGAAGCCGATGGCTTTGCTGCGGCATGTGCATAACCTGGTCGCGTCGCTGCTCAAGCGGCCGCGCCTGCCTGCCGAAGGCGGAGCGCTGCCCTACGTCTATCTCTCATTCATCGCGGTCGAGCAGGACGATCATGCGCTTTGTGCCGCATTGCTGCGGCACGCCTACAACGCCTTGTGTCAGGGGCGTTGGCTGTACGCGCTTGCAGCCCTGCACGACGACGATCCGCTGCTACCGGTGTTTTCGGACTACCCTGCGATGTCATCGGCGGTCAGATTGTTCGAAGTCGACTTCTCGCGCGAACCGGATCGCGCGGCCGCGTCTTCGCTTCAGCGCGCGCGCATCGAGTTCGCTTTGTCTTGATCCTGGTCAATTCAAACTCCAATTGCTTCGTCTTATGCAATGAGATTTCGCTGCGTTGGTAAATGCCCTTTGGCTTGCCTGTAGCATATCTTGAAGCCAGCCAAGCGCCGAATGGAACTCGGGACAATAATTTGATTTTAATGCTTGGCATGGCAGCCTAATGTTGCATATTACCTGGAGCCTGCTATGCCTATTAACCCCAATGTTGGTCGGGGAATTCCGGTCACAGCACAAACTTCCGCGCAGGAACCGCCGTCCACCGTATCGTCTGCCGTACAGGAGAATCCGCCAGTGGAGCGCGGACGGGCGGGTGGAATGTCGGTGCAATTGTCCACGCTTTCCGATATGTCTAGAGTAAGGCGTTCCAGATCCGAGCTCAACCTGCCGCGCAAGACGGAAGTAGCCGTTTCCTTGTCGCGCAGTTTTCGAGAGCCACCCGTATCTCCTGGTAAAGAGGCCGAAACCGGTGATGCGAAGGACGCGGATTGGGAGAGCGTCCTGGACGCAAGCGTCGGCGCGGACGATATTCCTTCGCGAAAAGGGGCGAATGCGGACACAAATATCCGCATGACGCCGTTTGGCCCGTCGCATATGGCTGAAGGATCCGCGCGAGTCGATCAAACCGCGCGGCGCTCTCAGTCTGATATCGGGCTATCGCGTCATGCCGCGCCTGGTCTTCCGTCATCGCGTAGTTTTCGTGAACCGCCGACCTCCGCTTCGGTTGCGCTGCTCGATGGTGCGGTGCGTAGCGACGATGGCATATGGAATGAGGAATCATTAGCGCAATCCATTGCTTCGAAAGGCAAGGCCAAGCTTGAGGAGTTCTCCGGCGTGATCGATCTTCACGCTTTGCCAGACTTGCACTCGTCGGTCGCGCCGTTTACGAGCGAGGAAATCGTCGCCTCATGGCTGTCAAAGGCTGAATTGAACAATCCGCGAAGGCGCGGTGAGGCCGAGCCTTCGTCGAGTACATTCCGCGGACCGCCGATCGGTTCTTCCCGACGCAGTGTCGCCTCCTTGCCCAGCATTGCCGAGCAGCAGGACGACCTGCGGGATGATCAACGCGCCGCGCCCTCCACGAGTTTCGGCGCGCGGCGCAGTGACAGCGTGAAGTCGCGGCCGGAGGTGCGGGAGCGCCAGTCGAGCACGCCGGCGGGCGCCGCTCCACATTTCTCTCGCGGCACAGTCAAAGACCGATTCGCGCAATTGGTCAACATCAAAAAAGTCCCTTTCACACCTCCCATCCGGGTCGAACAGTGGAATCTGGACAGCACGCTTGAGATTTGCCAGGGGTGGCGCAACAGTCAGTCTGGCTCGCCGGCAATACCGGAATTGTCCAGGCTTATGGCGCTGAATTTCGAACGCGCCCATGCCGGCGCGATTCCCGAGGAGAGGCGAGGGCAGAGGCTTCTTCCCAAAGGGGCGGGAGACGACGACTACTACCGGGAAATGATCGCGACCTTCCTCAAGGCCGCAGGGATCGAGAATTCCGACGAAGTGCTCAATAGTTTCAAGACGACCGGAACCGGTGCTCTGCACCGGCAGCCGGTCATGTCTTCGTCTACGGTGGGCGGTGCAGTAAGCAGCATCGCGCAGATTGCCGCCTCCTCCCATCCGATAGCAAAAACCGCACTGTCGGCGGTCCAATTGATTCTCACGGCCGTGACCACCAAGCTTTCATTTGACTCCGCCGAGTTGCGCTTGCGTAATGCCGGCACCGAGGAAATCATGCCATTGGGGAAGGCCGATGCCTCTCCGAGCGCGAAAACCGGACCCAACGTATTTGGTGCGGCCGCAACGCTCGCATGGCGGTTACCGAAGATCCGGCAATGCGTGCAACGGATGGCAAAAGCACAGATCCTGCTCGATGCCGCGAAATCAAGGCTTGCCGCGGCGGACATCTCTCCCGCAGACCGCCTGCAAGCTGAGAACGATGTCCGCGCCGCAGGAGAAAAACTCGGCATCGAGTACGCGCGGTTCTGCTTGCGCAACGAGCTGAAGACGGACTACAAAACTGCTTCTGAAAGCGCCAAAATCGAATATGAAGGCAACAAGCGCTACCTAGGCGTCAGTGGCGCAAGCGCCGCGTTTGCCGTCACGTCGACCGTTCTGGGTATCTTGCCCCATGCTGCGGCGGCCGCCGTGACGGGTGGCGTCAGTGCCGCAGCGGTGACGGCGGTGGCATTGATGTATGTGGGTTATCAGCTCAGTTCCGGGCCGAGCAAGGATGGGGAAGCCAAGGCGAAGCGCGCCATCGTGGCGCTTGGGAAGTCGCTCGACCTGCTCGGCGGCAATGCGGCCAAACAGCAAAAGGAAAGAGCGCAAGCCTATCAAACTTACATCAAGGAAAAACGCCTCTGGCGCCGCCCGGAAGTGCGCGCGCAGGCAAAAGCCAAGCTGCTCGTCACGCTAGACGATATCGCGCGCCGCGACACGACAGAGCATGACGTCAAGCCCCTGGCGAACTGGGAAGCCTATGCCGATTACCGGCAGCAGACGGAAGCCGCCGCCGGTGACCCGCATGCCATGCAGGAGCTGGAAGCGGCCTTTACGCAAGCGCACCAGGCCGAGTTCAAGGCTTCGACCATCGCTGACTCCTGGAAATCGCCGTATCGCATGCGCCTGGACAGCATGGGCCGCATCTTGCTCGGCAAGAGCGGCAAGACACTGGCGGCATTGCTGAAATCCGCCGTCCGCACCGGACAGGCATCGTCCGGCCGGTCCGAACGGCGCACATCTGCGCAGGCGCAGATTCATGCCGGCTTGCGCGCCGACGTCAAAGCCAGCCTGCGCGATTGGATCTCATTTGAGCTGGCGCAATCCAACATCAAGAGCGCGCTCTCCGAGGGTGAAGGCCCCGGTGCGGAAGCCGGTTTGCAATCGGCCGCCCGGGCTCTCGCAGCGATCAAGGATGTCGATGCACAGGCGCTGTTCACCGGCGATGGCCGCGGTCAGGTAGAAGCGACCGAATTGGCGAAGAGATTGACTGCCGGCGAGGTTGAGCGCTACACCATAACCAATGCCGGTTCTGCCACGCTGGCGGGCGTCGCCAATACTTTCGGTGCTGCGGCGAGCCTGGGCCTCAGCATCAAGAATGAAATCAAGATAAGCCATGGCATCCACGCTCCCAAGACATACAATGATCAGAACGACGCGCGCGTGTTTTTACAGGGAACGGCTCCGGTCACGGCGCCATACACCTCGGCCGAACGCGCCCGGTTCCAGAAGACCAGCATGGCGAAGTTGTTGGGAACGCTGGCGCGGAATGGCGATCCGGTTTCTCTCAAACTGGACATTGCCGAGGCAGATCCGTCGGCGATGGATATGAGCGATCCGCGGATCGATGTCGCGCTCGACAAGCTGATGGACGATCTCGAAAGGCTTGCCGACTTGCCAGACGACATCAAACTTTCGATTGGCGGAAAGAGCATCGCAACCGGCAAGTTGAGCGGCACGTCGAACTATTTCGACTGGCGCTACAAGCAGGCGTCAGCCGGCACCAAGGCCAAGTTCCAGATGCGGCGCACTGGGATGATTGCCAATAACATGCATGTGTCCGTCACGTCCCCGATCAGCCAGCTCGTGGCCCAGGTTCCGCTATCCATGACCCGGCGCGCGGCCAATCGCGGCCAAGAGATGAGCCATGACGTGCGCGATCGTCTCACCGATCTCACTAGGCGATCGTCGTCCGTCGGTACAGTAGACGAGGGGGCGGACGTTGACCGTACCCCAATAAACAGTCGCATTTAAAAGTAGAATTTCCGACGTGATTTTTCATTAGATGAAACAGGAGTCATGTCGTGAAGAAAAGCAAATTTACCGAGCAACAAATCGCATTTGCGCTG
>NZ_JAGQEG010000158.1 GCF_018305005.1 Collimonas silvisoli | reverse complement strand
CCACCACACGTTTTGGTTGGAACGCATCTCCCAAATCAATTGCTAACAGGCCCTAAGCTATTGGCAAGCAGCGTAACAGCAATGATTTTTTTGCATAGCGGCAAATGATGGGAAAAAGCCCAGCTATTCGAGCGATCGAAATACAGACTCGCCGTTGACAATCGTTAGCGTCGACACAGGCTGTCTAGGGCCTTTGTTGACATCTGTTATCCCATTCTAAGGAAGCCTGCTGTATGTCAGATACACAGAAGCGCATAACGAACACCAGTGGCCGTCACGGCCCGTTCTCATCCGGGGTGGCTGCATGAATGCTGCCGTACCCGGCGCCAACCTCGCTGGCGACAAGAAACCGCCGCTGCTGGAACAATTGCGCGCCAATCCAAAGTTGCCGCTGATGGTCGGCGCCTCGCTGGCAGTGGCGGCCGTCGCCGCTTTCTGGCTGTGGAGCCGGACCCCCGATTACCGCGTCCTGTACAGCAATCTGTCGGATCGCGACGGCGGCGCCATCATCGCCTCGCTGCAGCAGATGAACATTCCCTATAAGTTCGCCGAAGGCGGCGGTGCGGTACTGATCGCCGCCGACCAGGTCCATGAAGCACGCTTGCGGCTGGCGTCGCAAGGCTTGCCAAAGGGCGGATCGGTCGGTTTTGAACTGATGGACAATCAGAAATTCGGCGTCAGCCAGTTTGCCGAGCAAGTCAACTACCAGCGCGCACTGGAAGGCGAGCTGGCGCGTTCGATAGAATCGATTTCAGCAGTCGAAGCGGCGCGCGTCCATCTGGCCCTGCCGAAACCTTCGCTGTTCGTGCGCGATCAGCAGAAGCCTAGCGCATCGGTAGTGCTGACCCTGCATCACGGCCGCTCCATCGACGACGGCCAGGTTAGCGCTATCGCCCATCTGGTGTCGAGCAGCGTGCCGGAACTGAACCCCAAGAACGTCACGATAGTCGATCAAAGCGGCAATCTGCTGTCGACGCCGGCCACCGGCAATCGCGGCCTGGATGCGAGCCAGCTCAAGTATGCGCAGGAAATAGAGCAAAGCTATATCCGCCGGATCGAGGCGATCTTGCAACCGATCGTCGGCGCCAGCAATGTGCGCGCACAAGTCGCGGCAGACATCGATTTCTCGACGGTCGAGCATACCGACGAAAAATACACGCCGAACCAGGACCCGACCAAGGCCGCCATCCGCAGCCAGCAATCGAGCGACGCCAATCAGCAAGGTGCAAGCCCGCCGGGCGGCGTGCCGGGCGCCTTGTCGAATCAGCCGCCGAGCAATCCGACTGCGCCTATCAGCACTACCCCGCCCAATCAGCCGGGGGCGGCCAATTCTCAGAGCAATCAGGCGAATACCACGGCACGCAGCGGCGGCTCCAGCAACGTGCGGCGCGACGTCACCACCAACTATGAAGTGGATAAATCGATCAGCCATGTACAGCAGAGCGCCGGCGCCATCAAGCGGCTGTCGGTGGCGGTGGTGGTGAATTATCGCGGCGCGGCCAACGCCCAAGGCAAGGCGGTGCAGCAAGCGCTGCCGGCGGCCGAACTGGAACAAGTCAAAAACCTGGTCAAGCAAGCGATGGGTTATAGCGCCGACCGCGGCGATTCGCTGAATGTGGTGAACAGCCAGTTTGCCGGCGATGCACCGGAACCGGAATTGCCGGTGTGGCGCCAGCCGGACAATATCGAGTTGGCTAAAACCGCAGGCAAGTATCTGTTGCTCGCCATAGCCGGCCTGTGGCTCTGGTTCGGCCTGGTGCGGCCGCTGCTGCGCCGACACTTGCAAGGGCCGCAAATTACATCATCGGCAGCAGCGGAAGCAGCGTTGGCAATTGCCAACGCAATGCATGAGCCGTCGCCGGAGCAAATCAAGCTGAACGAAGAAGCAAAGCAGCGCGAAGCCGACCGCCATCACGAAAATCTGCAGCACGCACAGAGCCTGGCCGAGAAAGATCCGCGCCTGGTCGCCATGGTAATCAAGAACTGGATGGGCAACGATGAGTGACGACGGAATCAGAAAGAGCGCCATCCTGCTGATGTCGCTGGGTGAAGACGGCGCGGCCGCCGTATTCCAGCACCTAAGTCCGCAGGACGTGCAGAAGCTCGGCATGGCGATGTCCAAGCTGCGCCAGGTGACGCGCGAACAGATTGTCGAAGTGATGGAAGAATTCCGGCTTGAAACCGAGCAGTTCTCGGCACTCAACCTGGATTCAAGCGGCTATATCCGAGCCGTGCTGAACAAGGCGCTGGGCAGCGACCGCGCCGCCAGCCTGATCGAAGACATCCTCGAATCCGGCAACAATTCCGCCAACGGCATCGACACCTTGAACTGGCTGGAAGCCAACGAAGTGGCCGAACTGATCCGCGACGAACACCCGCAGATCATCGCCACCTTGCTGGTGCATCTGGATCGCAGCAAGGCGTCCGAGGTGCTGGAACTGTTCACCGAACGTTTGCGGCACGACGTCATCCTGCGGGTTGCCACTTTCGGCGGCGTGCAGCCGGCCGCGCTCAGCGAACTGACCGACGTGCTGTCCGGCCTGCTGTCCGGCCAGGGCGTCAAGCGCAGCCGCCTGGGCGGTGTCAGAGCAGCTGCGGAAATCCTCAACCTGATGAGCAGCACGCAGGAAGAAAGCGTGATCCAGCATGTACGCGAACATGACGGCGACCTGGCGCAACGGATCATCGACGAAATGTTCCTGTTCGAGAATCTGCTGGAAATCGAAGATCGCGGCATCCAGCTGCTGCTCAAGGAAGTCGAATCGGAATCGCTGATCATCGCCCTCAAGGGCGCGGCGCCGGAGCTGCGCGAGAAATTCCTGCGCAATATGTCGCAACGGGCGGCCGAAATGCTGCGCGAAGACCTGGAAGTGCGCGGACCGGTACGGGTCTCGCAAGTCGAGGCCGAGCAAAAGACTATCTTGCAGATCGTACGGCGCCTGGCGGATTCGGGCGAAATCGTGATCGGCGGCCAAGGCAACGATGCTTATGTCTGATCTGGATCAAGCTCGCGGCCAGTTGCCGCCGCGGCGCAAAGCGCCGCCTGCCGCCCCCCTGCCAAAGCAGCAAATGACTGCCTGGCAGCGCTGGGAGATGGCAGACGTACAGCAGGCGGACATGCAGCAGGCAGATGTACAGCCAACAGATGTGCAACCGGCTGATCCGTCCGCTGCGGACCAAGCCGCAGCCTCGCTCTCGACCGGGGCGACGCTGACAGAACTGACGCCGAAACTGCTGATGGACGAAGCCGAATTGCAACGCCTGCGCCAGCAAGCGCAACAAGCCGGCGCCAGCGAAGGCCGCCAGCAAGGCTATGCCGAGGGCTGGCAGGAAGGTTATAGCGCCGGCCTGGAAAGTGCGCGCAACGAAGCCGATAGCCTGCGTGCGTTGAGCTTGGCCATGCCCGACGCCTTGCGCCTGGCGGAAAAAGCGCTGGCCGACGATTTGCTGACATTGGCGCTGGATATTGCGCGCCAGGTAGTGCGCCAGGCCTTGACAGTAGAGCCGCAACTGATCCTGGCCGCAGTACGCGAACTGTTGCAAACCGAACCGGCATTGAGCGGCACGCCGCGCCTGCTGCTGCACGCCGACGATATGGCGCTGGTGCAGCAATATCTGGCGGAAGATCTGCAAGCTGCCGGCTGGCTGTTGCGCAGCGATCCCGCCATCACCCGCGGCGGCTGCCGGGTGCAAGCCAGCAGCGGCGAACTCGACGCCACCATGGAAACCCGCTGGCAAAGAGTAGCGGCGGCGCTGGGCCGCAACCCAAGCAACGTAGCCGCACCGTCCCATGATTGATAAACCCAACCTAGCCGCCGACGACAAGCCGGCAGACAATCGCCACCTGCAAGCCTGGCGCAACACGCTCGGCAACGCTAGCCTGGGCGTAGGCCGCAGCATTCCGATCCGCACCTACGGCCGCCTGACCCGCGCCGTCGGCCTGGTGCTGGAAGCGGTCGGCTTGCGGCTGCCGGTGGGCAGCGATTGTCTGATCGAACTGCCGCCGGGATATGCGCAACGCACCACCGAAGCCGAAGTAGTCGGCTTTGCCGGCGACCGCCTGTTCCTGATGCCGCAAACCGAAGTGGCAGGATTATTGCCCGGCGCCCGCGTGTATCCGCTCGAAGCCGCTGTTTCATGCGGCAACGGCAATCCGCCGGCCGAGCCGGGCAGCAAACGGCTGCCGGTGGGTGCAGGCATGCTGGGGCGGGTAGTCGACGCCGCCGGCCGGCCGCTGGACGGCCTCGGCCCTTTGGATTTCAGCCGTGAGGTGCCGCTCTCGGCTGCGCCCATCAACCCGTTGGCGCGGGCGCCGATCGACAGCGTGCTGGATGTCGGCGTGCGCGCCATCAACGCCCTGCTCACGGTCGGCCGCGGCCAGCGCATGGGATTGTTTGCCGGCTCCGGCGTCGGCAAAAGCGTCTTGCTCGGCATGATGGCGCGCTACACCAGCGCCGAAGTGATCATCGTCGGCCTGATCGGCGAACGCGGCCGCGAGGTAAAAGACTTCATCGAGAACACTTTAGGCGTGGAAGGCCTGGCGCGAGCGGTAGTGGTCGCCGCGCCAGCCGATACTTCACCGCTGCTGCGTTTACAGGGCGCCGCCTACGCCACCTCGCTGGCCGAATATTTCCGCGATCAGGGCAAGGATGTCTTGCTGATCATGGATTCGCTCACCCGCTACGCCATGGCGCAACGTGAAATCGCCCTGGCGGTGGGCGAGCCGCCGGCTACCAAAGGTTATCCGCCATCGGTCTTCGCCAAGTTGCCGGCGCTGGTGGAACGCGCCGGCAACGGCGCCCGTGACGCCGCAGGCAAAGGCGGCGCGATTACCGCCTTCTATACCGTGCTGACCGAGGGCGACGATCAACAGGATCCGATCGCCGACGCCGCCCGCGCCATCCTCGACGGCCACGTGGTGCTGTCGCGCAGCCTGGCTGAATCCGGCCACTACCCGGCAATCGACATCGAAGCCTCGATCAGCCGCGCCATGACTTCATTGATCGAACCTGCCCAATTCGATGCGGTGCGGCGCTTCAAGCAAATGCTGTCGCGCTATCAGCGCAATCGCGACCTGATCAGTGTCGGCGCCTACGCCGCCGGGCATGATTTGCAACTGGATCAGGCGATTGCCTTGTACCCGAAAATCGAAGCATTTTTACAGCAGGGAATGACTGAGCGCGCCGACTATATAGAAGCGGTCACGCAACTGGAGCAGCTGTTTCAAGTGGATTGAGCGCCGTACGCCCGCTACATTTTTTGTGCAAGTTGCCGTTAATTAGAGATGACCCAAAGAAAATAAGCCGCAATCACGACACCGCGCAGCGATCAGAGTTTGAGAGGAAATCATGTCAAAAACATTACCACTCGCCATGTTGATTGAACTGGCCCAGAACAAGACCGACGACGCCACCCGCCGCCTGGGGCAATTGCAGCGCGCCCAGGTCAGCGCCGCGGAAAAGCTGGAGATGCTGATCCGCTATCGCCAGGAATACTACGATCAGCTGCAATCCCAGATGCAGGACGGCGTCTCCTCTTCGCGCTGGCGCAATTTCCAGCATTTCATCGCCACCCTGGACGGCGCTATCGAGCAGCAGCGCGCCGTCGCCAAGCAAGCCGATTCAAGGCTGGCGCATGGACGCAGCGATTGGCAACAGAACAAGCGCCGCCTGAGTTCATTCGACACGCTGGCCGAGCGCGTCAAGCAGCAGCAGGCACAGCTGTTCAACAAGCGCGAGCAACACGCCAGCGACGAACACGCGGCGCGCCAGTTCCGGCTGCGCATGATCGCAGCGGCAGAATAATCAATCAAGGAACCCTCATGTCTTTACTTGTTTCATCCAGCACCGCCGCCCTGCAAGCTGCGCTACCGGCAGGCAGCGGCGGCGGCAGCGCGCAGGCGCAGCCAGCCGACGCCGATCATTTTG
>NZ_JAGQEG010000157.1 GCF_018305005.1 Collimonas silvisoli | reverse complement strand
GATAATTACGTTTGGATCCGCACGCCTCGCGTCTTCGCAGAGACGCACCAATGCTTTTGCATCGTCATCAACAACCCACACAGCAGCCTTTGCAATTGCGTCGGCTACTTTCTTCTTCAAATCAACATTCGGCCAATCTTTGGTTCCTACGCGAGAATACAATTGTCCAATTAACCAGCCTAATTTTGCCTGAAATGCATCCTCGATCGAAAGAACCCTGGAGGAAAAACACACAGCGTAATGTTCAGATTTGATAGCTATAGGTAGTGAAAGGAGTGCGCACATATCACTCGCCACGCCGGCCGTAGGAAGATTTTCAAGATAGAAAAAAGACGCGTCATTATTGTTAAAAAGACGCTCCAAGAACTGCTCAAGCGTCCCCCTCGTTCTGGCAGATGCGAAGGGTTGCGATCCCATTGAAGTATTTTCTAAATTCTCTTCGAATTCTCGTTTTAATACGGCTTTAAGTGAACGTACTGGGGCCAACGAAATATAACGGGATGTACATTTGCTCCCACTCCGGCGTGCGAGATCGCAGGACTGCGTCAAGACAATAAAAAATTCGTTGTCGGCGTGGTCAGCGTAATACGGATGATATAGCTTTAAAATTGCATTAAGTGCTTCCGTTTTTTGCAGCAAATCACCTTGCTCTAAGCTGTCGGGATCGGGCGTTTGTTTATACGTCCAGTGAGCCAACGGTTTTCCTCAACGAAGCAGTGGATTGAGGGTTGGCGTGACAACGGGTTCATATCCGAGATCAATGGCCCGGTTCATGAGCTTAGTTTGAGCATCTTCCTGTAGAGAAACCGGATTTACCGAAAATTTAACGCGCTCCTGATTGGATTGAACCCATAGGGTCACAACTTCGCCCCGCGACGGGCCAAGTTTGGCCTCGAATGAACGTGACAAATTTAGGAATTCCGTAGCGTCTACCTCTGTCGGATTCTTTTCATTTGCGAAAGGGGTAGACCAACCGGTTACGAATTTTTTCATTGTTATGCCTCCATTTCCTCGTTAGATAATTTCTTCGCTACAGCAGTTGCAACTCCGAAAATTTCCAAACATTTATTATCGTCCGCCAGATAGGCCCTCGCTTCATCGGCTGTGGTAGCCGAATGGTGAAAATTCATTTCAATTCTTCCACTTCCACCTTCATAGGTAGAAGTAATCGAAATTAGATTCTCCACCGTGTTGAGTTTCATGCTCCACCCTTTGGACACTACATCCGCACCGGGAACCTCGTCATCCAAATCAATGCTTTGAAAGCGGTTGAGAAATTCTGGCTTTGTTTCACTAAGAAGGAATTGCATATTGAAACCAACGCCCGTTACGGGAGTATGGCTAAGCACTTCGAGAATTTTCCTAGCTGATTTAACAGCTACAGAGCACGATTCAGTATTTTGCGAATCAAAGAAAAATATCAAGAATTGAGACGACGCCACGCAGGACAATCCCAGAAATCTCATTTTCTGCATTGCACCATTGGCAACTATCATGTCGATCTCGACCGGAAAAGATTCACCTGCTTTCAGCCCAAAAACCGTTTGAGCGATCCATTGTGGGGTGAGGATTGCAGGATTCCAGCTTCCGGCCAATACCATAGTGGAATTTTCTTGGAATATTTTCATAACTAGATAATAGGATATTGAAATGACTCTAACATAAATAACCCTCAAAAATACCCCGGAATTTCTCGGTTTTTCAGCTCCTATTTTCTGCGTAGTAATGTAACCACCGACGACTAACACCACCGAAAGCCAGATCTTCTACATCAAAATACGTCATGTAACCCGCAGTCGCCATTAACGTTTTCCCCCATATTCGCAAAGTAAGGTTATACTTTTTAGCGATTACAAAGCAATACTAGCCTATCCCACTTACATAGATGAACACATCCTGCCTCATTGCCAATCTCAAACAGCTTGCCTCTCGACAGCTGCGATGGCGTTCCTAAACTAGGCAAGGCCGTGGTACCGAAACCACACGAAGTCTCTATAATCTAGGGCTACTTGGCGTCGCCTGCGAAATCCTGTACCAGCATTTAAAAAACAGGATAACTTACCGGATAAGAAACATCGCCGCAGGCAGCCTACCCCAACAAAATCAATGGGTTAGAACAAATATGCTGCTAATGATCGACAACTACGACTCCTTCACCTACAACCTGGTGCAATACTTCGGCGAACTTGGTGAAGATGTCCGTACCTTCCGCAATGACGAAATCACGCTCGATGAAATCAATGCCCTGAAACCTGATCGTATCTGCCTGTCGCCAGGCCCCTGCAGCCCGAAGGAAGCCGGGATCTGCGTCGACTTGCTGCAGCAGTTTGCCGGCAAGCTGCCGATACTGGGCGTCTGCCTTGGCCATCAGGCAATCGGTGAAGCGTTCGGCGGCAAAGTGATCCGCGCGCAACAAGTCATGCATGGCAAGACCTCGCCAATTCACCATACCGGCGTTGGCGTGTTCAAGGATCTGCCCAATCCGTTTACGGTGATTCGCTACCATTCGCTGGCCATTGAGCGCAGTTCGATACCGGCCTGCCTGGAAATCACGGCATGGACCGACGACGGCGAAATCATGGGTGTACGGCACAAGGACTACGATATCGAGGGCGTGCAATTCCACCCTGAATCGATCTTGTCGGAGCACGGCCATGCCTTGCTGCGTAATTTTGTTCAAAGAACTGTTTGAACCTTAGCGCCGGCGCCTCAGTAGCAAATAAGGCGCCGTCTCCTAATCCGTAGCAAGGAAATCATGCCAATCACCGAACAAGAAGCCCTGTTGCGCTGCATTGAGCATCGCGAAATCTTTCACGATGAAATGCTGTCGCTGTTCCGCCGCATCATGAAGGGCGAAATGTCGCCGCTGATGATTGCGGCGCTGACCATGGGTCTGCGCGTCAAAAAAGAAACCATAGGCGAAATCGCCGCAGCGGCGCAAGTCATGCGCGAATTCGCCACTCCCGTGCCCTGCCGCGATACCGATAATCTGGTGGATATCGTCGGCACCGGCGGCGATGGTGCGCAAACCTTCAACATCTCGACCGCATCCATGTTTGTCGCCGCCGCCGCCGGTGCGCGCGTCGCCAAACATGGCGGCCGCAGCGTTTCGTCGTCGTCCGGCAGCGCTGACGTGCTGGAATCGCTAGGCGCCAATATCAATCTGACGCCTGCCCAGGTGGCGCAATCGATAGAACAGACCGGTATCGGTTTCATGTTCGCGCCGAATCACCATGCGGCAATGAAACATGCGGCGCCAGTGCGCAAAGAACTGGGGGTGCGTACCATTTTCAATATCCTTGGCCCGTTGACCAATCCGGCCGGTGCCCCGAATATCCTGATGGGCGTATTCCATGCCGATCTGGTCGGGATCCAGGTGCGCGTGCTGCAACGGCTTGGTGCGCAACACGCGATCGTGGTGTGGGGCCGCGACAATATGGATGAAGTCTCGCTAGGCGCTGGCACCATGGTGGGTGAACTGGTGAACGGCGAAATTCGCGAATACGAAATCCATCCGGAAGATTTCGGCATGCAAATGATTGCCAGCCGCAATCTGAAAGTGTCGAACTCGGCAGAGTCCAAGCAAAAGGTGCTGGAAGCGCTGGAGGACCAAGCGGGGCCGGCGCGCGACATCGTCGCCATCAATGCCGGCGCCGCTTTGTACGCCGCCGGCGTCGCCAGTTCGATTGCCGATGGGCTGGAGAAAGCCCGCGCTGTCATCGCTTCCGGTGCAGCTAAAGCCAAACTCGATCAATTCGTGCAAGTCACCCAAGCCATCGCCGCTGCCGGCTGATGGCTTGCCCAATAAAGGAATCGCTCCATGTCTGACATTTTGAATAAAATCCTTGCCGTCAAAGCGGATGAAGTCGCCGCGGCAAAAAAGCAGCAAGACTTTGCCAGCCTGCGCCGTGAGGTAGAATCCGATGCAGAAGCACGTGCCGGTTTGCGCGCTTATGAAGCTGCTTTGCGCGCAAAAATTGCGGCAGGCCGTGCCGGCGTGATTGCCGAAGTCAAAAAGGCTTCGCCCTCCAAAGGCGTGATTCGGGCTGACTTCCGGCCAGCCGAGATTGCCGTCGACTACGCAGCGCATGGCGCCGCCTGTTTGTCGGTGCTCACCGATATCCAGTTTTTCCAGGGCGCACCCGAGTACCTGCAACAAGCGCGCGCCGCATGCGCCTTGCCGGTCCTGCGCAAGGATTTCATGATCGATCCGTATCAGGTGTATCAGGCCCGTTCATGGGGCGCCGACGCTATCTTGCTGATCGTGGCGGCACTGGACCACGGCTTGATGGCGGAGCTGGAAGCTGTCGCCCATGAGCTGGGCATGAGCGTGCTGGTGGAAGTGCACAACGCGGAAGAATTGAATGCGGCGTTAAAGCTGAAGACCGCCCTGCTCGGCATCAACAACCGCAATCTGCGCACCTTCGACACTTCGCTGCAAACCACCCTGGATCTGTTGCCGCAGATACCAGCGGACAAACTGGTCGTGACCGAATCTGGAATCCACACCCGGGATGACGTCAAGCGCATGCGTGACGCCAATGTCAACGCCTTCCTGGTGGGCGAAGCATTCATGCGCGCGGCACAGCCCGGCGTTGAACTCGGCCGCCTGTTCGATAACTGAAGCGACATGCATGCAGCCCGGCGTCGCAAGCGTCGAGCTGCATGAACAAAGATCAGAATGCCGGAATCAAAGAGCCCTTGAATTCCGCTTCGATAAACTGACGCACCTGCTCCGACTGATAAGCTTTGATCAATTTCTTGACCCAAGGTTTATCTTTATCTTCCGCCCGCGTGGCAATCAGATTGGCATACGGCCCCTTGGCGTCCTCAACTGCAATCGCATCGCGTTGCAATGACAAGCCGGCCTTCACCGCGTAATCGTTATTCACCGATGCCGCCGCCAGATCGTCCAGCGAGCGCGGCAATTGCGCGGCATCCAGCTCCACCAGCTTTAATTTTTTTGGATTTGCGATCACGTCCAGCGGTGTCGCATTAACGCCATTTTCGCCGACACCCGCCTTCAGTTTAATCAAACCCGCTTTCTGCAACAGCAACAAGGCCCGATTACCATTCGAAGGATCGTTCTGAATGCCAATACTCGCGCCTTGCGGCAGTTGATCGACATTTTTATATTTCTTCGAATAGATTCCCAACGGCGCCGTGATGGTCAAGGCTACCGGCACGATCTTGTAGCCTCTCGCCTTGATCTGGCTATCGAGGAAGGGCTTATGCTGGAAAGCGTTGGCGTCCAGATCGCCCGTCGCCAGTGCTTCATTCGGCTGCAGATAATCGCTGAAGGTGATGACCTGGATATCCAGACCGTCGCGCGCCGCCACTTTCTTGACCACCTCAAAAGTCTGCTCGGCATTGCCGACCGAGACGCCCACCTTGATCCGGGTCTTGTCTTGCGCATGGGTTGTAGTGACGCTGGCTAGCAGCAACAGAAACGGCAATGTCTTGAGGATGAGGCGACGCATTTTTTCTCCGTGAATGAGGTGCGGACAATAAAGCACGATATTCACACAGCCTCCGGCAATCGCTAACGAACGATTCCGCATGTCGATATGTCACAGACATATGTTTCGGATACGCTCTGATCGGGATTCATTTTCATTTTGTTCATATAATGAGACCTCAATCGGACAGAACCGGAAACAACACTACGACACCTACGACTGCAGTTTCTTTGGAGGTTTTTGATGCGCGCTACTTCTATTTTTCAAGTGATTACCGCAACATGCTTTAGCTTGTCCGTACTGGGCGGGGATGCGCTGGCGGCCAGCCCGCAAAGACAATATTCAGTGCGCGATTTCTTCCGCAATCCAGAGCAGAGCGGCTTCCAGCTTTCGCCCAACGGCAAATACATCAGCTTCATGCAGCCATGGCATGGCCGCATGAACATCTTTATCAAGACCGTCGGCTCGGACGCGGCGGCGCTGCGCATCACCTCCGAGAAGGCACGCGACATCAGCGGCTATTTCTGGAAAGGCGACGACCACATCCTGTTTGCCAAGGATTTTG
>NZ_JAGQEG010000156.1 GCF_018305005.1 Collimonas silvisoli | reverse complement strand
CAAAAGTGACAAATGCCGACAACGCTTGCGCCGTCGGCGAATCGTGCGGAAAAAATACCGGGCCGATCACCAGTGCGGCGGCGGTGGCGTAGACATAGAAATCGTAGAACTCAATCGCAGTGCCGATGAAACTGGCAAAAATCACCCGTCTTGCGCTGTTCTGCAAGGGTATGGTGGCTGTGATTTGCGGCGACGCTGCACTCATCGTTTTTCCTTTGTTGTGATGTAATGGAAACGGATTATTGGTGCGCCGCCATGCGGGTCTCAGGCCGCACGGCAGCCATGCTGATGTGCAGCCTAACGCCGTTGCGGCGTCAGCACGGTGGGTAACGCCTTGGCCAGGGTCTCCGGGTAATCCTGGCTGTAGTGCAAGCCACGGCTTTCATGGCGTGACAGCGCACTTTCGACGATCAGCGACGCCACCTGGACCAGGTTGCGCAATTCCAGCAAATCGCGGCTGATGCGGAAGTGGGCGTAGTATTCGTCGATTTCTTCTTTAAGCAAACGGATCCGGTGCTGAGCGCGTTCCAGGCGTTTATTGGTGCGCACGATGCCGACGTAATTCCACATGAAGCGACGCAATTCATCCCAGTTGTGCGAGATCACGACTTCCTCGTCGGCGTCGATCACACGGCTTTCATCCCAGGCCGGCAGCGGAATGGCTTTCGGCTTGTCTTGCTGTGCGATGTATTTGGCGGTAGCGCGGCCGACCACCACGCATTCCAGCAGCGAATTGCTGGCCAGGCGGTTGGCGCCATGCAAGCCGGTATAGGCAGTTTCGCCGACCGCGTACAAACCGGGCAAGTCGGTGCGGCCGTTCAGATCGGTGACGATGCCGCCGCAGGTGAAGTGGACTGCAGGCACCACCGGGATCGCCTGCTTGGTGATGTCGATGCCGAGTTCCAGGCAGCGGGCGTAGATGGTCGGGAAATGCTCTTTCAGGAATTCCGGCGACTTGTGGGTGATATCCAGATCGACATGATCGAGGCCGCGTTTTTTCATTTCGAAGTCGATCGCCCGCGCCACCACGTCGCGCGGCGCCAGTTCGGCGCGCTCGTCATGCGCCGGCATGAAGCGCATGCCGGCGTCGGCGCCTTCGGTATCCGGCAATTTAAGCACGCCGCCTTCGCCGCGTATCGCTTCGGTGATCAGGAAGGACTTGGCGTAAGGGTGGTACAGGCAGGTCGGATGGAACTGGATGAATTCCATATTCGCGACCCGGCAACCGGCGCGCCAGGCCATGGCGATACCGTCGCCGGTGGCGCTGTCGGGATTGGTGGTGTACAGGTAGACCTTGCCGGCGCCGCCGGTTGCCAGCACCGTGTGATTGGCGGCCAGAGTCAGCACTTTTCCGGTCTTGACGTTCTTGGCGTACAGGCCGAGGCAGCGCGGTGCGGTTTCGCCGGTTTCGCCGGTCGCTACTTTTTTCGAGGTGATCAGGTCGATCGCATAATGATCTTCCAGCAGCGTGATGTTGGGGTGGGCGCGCACCTTTTGTTCCAGCGTGACTTGCACCGCATGGCCGGTGGCGTCGGCGGCGTGGATGATGCGGCGCTGGCTGTGGCCGCCTTCGCGGGTCAGATGAAAACCTAATTCGGCGTTGGCGTCGGGAGTGAAAGGCACGCCTTGTTCGATCAGCCATTCAATCGCGGCACGGCCGTTTTCAACGATGAAGCGGGTGGCGCTTTCATCGCATAAGCCGGCCCCTGCGACCAGCGTGTCATTGATATGCTGTTCGTGGCTGTCGCCGGAATCGAGCACCGCGGCGATGCCGCCCTGAGCCCAGTTGCTGGCGCCGTCGAGCAGCGCGCGTTTGGAGATGACTGCAACCTTGTTGGTCTCAGCCAGGTGCAGCGCGACCGACAGGCCGGCCAGTCCGCTACCGATAATGGCGACATCGAATTTCATGGTGAATGCTTGGTTATTGTTTTAATCCGGATCGCCCCGCACCGAGGTTTGCCGCAGCCTGTTTGGCGCGTATCCGTGCAGTCCCGACATCATCGGCAGTGGCCAGCGCCACTCCCATGCGACGGCGCTGGAACGATTCCGGTTTGCCGAACAGGCGGATATCCGCGCCTGGCACGCGCAATGCGTCCGCCACGCCTTCAAAGGCAATTCCCTTGGCATCGTGCTGGCCGTAGATGACGGCCGAAGCTGCCGGAGTGCGCAAGGCGACATTGACCGGCAGGCCGAGGATGGCCTTGGCGTGCAGCTCGAATTCGCTTTGCTGCTGGCTGGCCATGGTCACCATGCCGGTATCGTGCGGGCGCGGGCTGACTTCGGAGAACCAGACCATCTCGTTCTTGACGAACAGCTCGACCCCGAACAGGCCCAGGCCGCCCAGATTGTCGGTGACTTTCTTGGCGATATCGCGCGCCTTGAGCAGCGCTTCCGGGTGCATCGGATGCGGCTGCCAGGATTCGACGTAATCGCCTTGCACCTGGACGTGGCCGATCGGCTCGCAGAAATGGGTGGCGATGCTGCCGTCTGCTTGCAGCGCTCTGACCGTCAGCAGCGTAATTTCGTAATCGAAATCGATGAAACCTTCAACGATGACGCGCCCGGAATCGACCCGGCCGCCGGCAGCGGCGTAAGCCCAGGCCGCTTCTATTTCATCGGCGCTGTCGAGCTTGGACTGGCCTTTGCCGGAGGACGACATGACCGGCTTGATCACGCAAGGAAAGCCGATGGCCGAGCAAGCGGCTTTCAATTCTTCCAGGTTGTTGGCGAAGCGGTAGGGCGAGGTCGCCAGCGCCAGCGTTTCGCCGGCCAGGCGGCGGATGCCTTCGCGGTTCATGGTCAGCCAGGCGGCGCGCGCGGTGGGGATCACGGTGACCTTGCCGGCGGCCTCCAGCGCGACCAGCGTTTCGGTAGCGATCGCTTCGATTTCCGGCACTATCAGATCAGGTTTCTCTTGCGCAATCAGCGCTTCCAGCGCCGCGCCATCGGCCATGTTGATGACATGCGAACGGTGCGCGACCTGGTGGCCGGGGGCGTTCGGATAACGGTCGACGGCGATCACTTCGACGCCGAGCCGCTGCAGCGAGACGATGACTTCCTTGCCGAGTTCGCCGGAGCCCAGCAGCATGACTTTGGTGGCGGAGGGGGAAAGCGGGGTACCGAGTCTGATAGGTGTCTTCATATTGGAGAGGAGCTGCGACGCATGATGCGTCGTAATAGTCGTTGATGGGTGAGGTAAATGATGGCGGTGAAAGTACGTAATGGAGATATTTGTGATTTAACGCCGGCCAGCCGGCCATCTATAAGTGTGTGGCATAGGCTGTCAACGCCTGACAATAGCAAATATTACGGTTCATGGACAGTTGGCAAAACGAAAAAAGCCGCCAGAATCATCCGGCGGCTTGTTTTACGCTGCTCAGGCATAGCCGTAAGGATATGCCATATCTTTCATTAGCGCTCGGCCTGGTAAATATCGTAGTCCTTGGTTTCCTTGATAAACAACATGCCGATAACAAAGGTGGCGAGCGCGATAACGATCGGATACCACAGGCCATAGTAGATATCGCCCTTGAACGCCACCAGGGCAAAGGCGGTAGTCGGCAGCAAACCGCCGAACCAGCCGTTGCCGATATGGTAAGGCATGGACATCGAGGTATAGCGGATGCGGGTCGGGAACATTTCTACCAGCATCGCTGCAATCGGACCGTAAACCATGGTCACGTAGATGACCAGGATGAACAGCAGCAACAGCACCATCGGTTTATTCATCTGATCCGGATCGGCCTTGCTTGGATAACCTGCGCCCTTGATGTCGCTGGACAGTTCTGCCGAGAACGCCTTGTCCTTGGCGGCGGCGTCTTCTTTCGACAGGCCGTTGGCGTCATACGAAGTCAGGATTTTTTCGCCGATCTTGATGGTGGCGACCGACCCAGGAGCACCGGCGACATTCTCATAGTTCACCGAGGCGGCCGACAGCTTGGCTTTGGCGATATCGCAGGACGATGTGAATTTCTTGGTGCCGGTTGGGTTGAACTGGAACTGGCAGGTGGCTGGATCGGCAGTGACGATCACCGGGGCGCTCTTGAGTGCTGCTTCGAGTGCCGGATTGGCGTAGTGGGTCAGGCCGGAAAAGATCGGGAAGTAGGTCACCGCTGCAATCAGGCAGCCAGCCATGATGATCGGCTTGCGGCCGATTTTGTCGGACAGTGTGCCGAAGATCACAAAGAACGGCGTGCCCAGCAACAGGGACAGTGCAATCAGGATGTTGGCGGTGGACAAGTCCACTTTCAGCGACTGGGTCAGGAAGAACAGGGCATAGAACTGGCCTGTATACCAGACCACGGCTTGACCGGCGGTCAGGCCGATCAGCGCCAGGATCACCAGTTTCAGGTTTTTCCATTTGCCGAAAGCTTCCGTCAGCGGCGCTTTGGAGGTCTTGCCCTCCGCCTTCATTTTGGCAAAGGCGGGCGATTCATTCATCGACAAACGAATCCAGACCGAGACCGCCAGCAGGATCACCGAGACCAGGAAAGGAATGCGCCAGCCCCAGGATGAAAACGCTTCTTCGCCGACTGCGCTGCGCACGCCCAGGATCACCAGCAACGACAGGAACAGGCCCAGCGTTGCCGTGGTTTGAATCCACGAAGTGAACGCGCCGCGTTTGTCGTCAGGCGCATGTTCGGCGACATAAGTAGCCGCACCGCCGTACTCGCCGCCCAGTGCCAAGCCTTGCAGGATGCGCAGGCTGATCAGGATGATAGGAGCGGCAATCCCGATAGTTGCATAGTTCGGCAGAATGCCGACGATAAAGGTCGATGCCCCCATGATCATGATCGTCACCAGGAAGGTGAATTTACGGCCGATCATGTCGCCCAGGCGGCCAAACACCAGCGCGCCAAACGGCCGCACGATGAAACCCGCGGCAAACGCCAGCAATGCAAAAATGAAACCGGTATTGGGGTCGGTGCCGGAGAAGAACTGCTTGGCGATGATTGCCGCCAGCGAGCCGTACAGATAGAAGTCATACCATTCGAATACGGTGCCCAGGGATGACGCAAAAATAACTTTGCGCTCCTCCGGCGTGATGCCGCGTGAAGTCGGTGTAAGCCCGCCTGCGGCCGGTTGTAATGTCGCCATGCCTGTCTCCTTGATTATTCATATTTGGTGCAGCTAGTTTGGAGTGTGCAGCCGAAACCTTACGCGGGACTTGCTTGAAACTTACGAGGAACTTACATTGGAGACAGCCCGTCCTGGTAATTCAGTGTTGCTCAGGAAACTCGTAAAGTGACACGAAAGGTGAGTTTATTGCCAGAGAAGATGAGATTTTTGCCATGGTAGTTGAGATTGCTTACGGCCAATCCTTAAACAATCAGTAATTAGTGTGTCCCTTTGCTTGCGAAGTTGACCCGCTCTAATTGATCCAGTCTCCACTGTCTCGCGAAGGCAGCAACCCTGTCATACGACCCCTCAAATCCCAACGCACACAGATCAATGTGCATCTGTTTCAAAGTCCGTCGTTGTTTCCGAGATTTAGCTGCCTCCGTCTTTAACCAAGCTGACAGTTTGAGAGCGTATTTGTCCAGAACGCTGGCCGAAGCCCGGTCCGCATAGGAAGGTTCAATAGTTTCAGAGCGTAGATAGCGTCTGACTGTATTCCTGGAGATGCCTAATCGTCTGGCGATCTCTCTCAATGAGACCTGGTCACGTATGTGCCAGCGTCGAATAATGCTTAGTAGTGCCACGTCGATCACTCCAATCTCCTACTAAATGCTTAAGTAGGATTGTGTCTTAAACGTGGGTCAATTTTGGATGCAAATTTGGGGCTTAAGTGGGTCAGTTTTCGATGCAAATTAACAGTATCGGGCTTTCAGGTGCGACAGCGGGCGTTTCTACCTTGTTAGGATATGGCTCGGGTATGGCGGCCACGAAAGGACGACCGGAGAACTTTCCTGTAATTAGTAATATTGTAAACTCTACTATCCAAGAATTAAGCGGGGCGGGTATCCAAAAAACAGTTACATCTTCTGGATCGGAGAAGAAGTGAGACTTTACGATTTAATTTTAAGGCATTGGAAAGCTTTATTGCGAGATGCGTTGATATTCTTTCCGTGCATAACAATCGCTGTACTAATAGGAGTACAAATATCTCTTTTATTAGCCTATTGGTTCAACAGAATTCCATCTATTGAATGGATAGATATTCATATGCTTTTCAAAATGGTAAAAGTGATACCAATAGCTGTTTTTTTTATAATGTTGAATCGGGTATGGCTGTTGTACCAAATGGAGTTTG
>NZ_JAGQEG010000155.1 GCF_018305005.1 Collimonas silvisoli | reverse complement strand
CAAAAAGGAAGGTAGCTAGGTGCAATTGGAGCACGGAAAAATTCATTTTCTAAGCACTATTATTGGCAATCATGTTTTTGAATATGTCCCCGCAAAGCTAATCCCGCAGTCGATCATCGGTACTTACGCCGCAACGGGTATCGCGTCCAAATACGAGCACATAGCCAAAAGTGAGATCCCTGGCTATGCATCTCGAATCAGGAGTATTTGGACATCACGCTTCGATCAAACCTTTTCGCAGCGGAAATCTTTCGTTTAGCACTCTTGAGCCAATGTAAAATTTTTGCATCTTTTCACAATGTGCGATGAGTTCGTCTTTTTTGGTTATCTTGGCGACGGCAACAAGATTTTTGTAGATGTCGCTGACAGGCGACTCATATCGCAATTGCATCTCGGATAATTTCACCAACACCTGTTCGGCCTCGTATACATCTTTGAACTGTATCGCCAGCATATTCAGATAGTCTTCGAGATCTTCCGGCTCCAGAGGGGTTCTTGCTACCAACGCCGGGCGCACTGTTTCATCATGGATCGCTTTGTTTTTAAATATCCGGGAATAGTGTGGATTTTCTTCATCCGTATACTGAAAGTCTAGGCTCAGGATGCAGCGGTTGTCGGAACCAAGATTGTGTGCGCCGTGCGGGACCGTAGACTCAAGGATCCAGATATCGCCCTTTCGCATTCTAAATACGCCGAAATTTTCTTCCGTGTGATATGAGTCCAGGCATGTCTCGAGCGGTATCAGGATTCGTACGTAACCGTCTTTTTTTTCCGAAAGTTCGAGGAAGTCGATGTGCGGAATAACCTGCCCTTCAACCAGATTTCTCACTCTGGCCATTCTCATATGCTGGACGTCGAATGTGTCTTCTATGATTTGACTAAGATACGCGGTTGCTTCGCCGATTTGAGTCTTCACAGCGGGATGATCGAAGTCAGTGTACTGGGTATCTTTCCATTCTCCACTGCGATTCCAAAGAGAATGGTTGATCCACGTTCCAGAACTGAATTCGTCATATTGCTCTTTAATGATCGGCAATCCTGCAAGGACTTCCAGATCCTTTCTCAGTACCTCGTTATCGAACTTGATACGTCCCACGAGACGAGTCTTTGTAGCCTTTGTAGTCATATAAATTCTCTTTATTGATAAGGGTCTAAAACAATATTCCTACGATGTACCAACTCTTTGACGCCTGTAGGTCGGACACCAAAGTTTTTCATTGAAACTGAACTACTGATAATCTGGCTCATCTCTCTTGCGCTGTAATTACTTAAACCTCGAGCGACATATCTTCCTTCGATATCTTGTATTTGAATCATTTCACTGGGGCCGAAGTTGCCGTGAATGGCGGTCACTCCGACCGGGAGGATGCTCCCCCCACACATTGCGACTGCTTGCGCTGCACCAGCATCTAGAAATAGGATCCCGCGCGTTTTCAGATGTCCGGCAAGCCACTGCTTGCGCTTCAACAGACGCTTTTCTCCGGGAAGTAGTGCAGTACCGATCGCTTGACCTGAACGAATGCGTTCGAGGACATTTTCCGTACGACCAGAAGCAATCGTCGTTACACCTCCGGAAAGGGCAAACATTCTTGCAGCCTTGACCTTGCTCGCCATACCGCCTCGGCCCCATTTGCTACTACCACCAGCCATGGCTAATAGTCTTTCGTCGTCAACGGAAACGGCGGAGATCAACTCGACATCTTGAGATAAGCGGGGATCCTTCGTATAAAGACCTTGTTGATCCGTCAGTATGATGAGTCGGTCGGCGGCGACCATATTGGCGACAAGAGCTGCGAGCATGTCGTTATCGCCGAAACAGATCTCTTCCGTGCTCACGGTGTCGTTTTCGTTAATGATCGGCACTGCTCTTAACTGAATCAGTGCACGCAGCGTGGCTTCGATGTTCAGATAGCGCTGTCGATTCGCAAAGTCATCATGCGTCAGCAGGATTTGGGCGGAACGTATGCCGTTGTGATTGAAGCTTGTTTCATAGACCTGCATCAGCCCCATCTGGCCAACCGCGGCTGCCGCCTGCAGCCGCGGAATTTCTATCGGCCTGGAGCTCCAACCTAGGCGACTCAGCCCCTCGGCGATGGCGCCCGAGGAAACCAGCACGATGTCCATGCCCTGCTGTTGCAGTGCCGAAATTTGATTCACCCAGCGAGAAATCGCGTCTCTGTCCAAGCCTCGGCCGTTGTCGGTAAGCAGGGCACTGCCAATTTTCACGACCCAACGGTTTTCTTCAACGGGCGCTATTCGCACGCGACGATTCGTTTTCAATTTTAAGTCCATGCATAGATCTAGTGAAAATAACAACGGCGGGGCAACAAATCTGATCTTAAATAAAGGGTTTTACAATGAAAAACTTAGGCAAGGTTTTCAGAGTCGTAACATGCTGTCAGTTACAAATATCTTTATTTTTGCAACAAAAAATCATGCCAACCGGCACAATAGTTTTGACTTGCTGCACCAAGAGCGGCAGCATTCGACGAGATTTAAACGGAACATACCCAAGGATAGATGGGTTTTTGAGAAGACTTGGATCTAAAAAATCCGAGGGTAGGTGGATTTTTGGGAGATCTAAAACGTTATGTAGTCCAACTGTATCGAAAATACATGCGTTAGATAACTGCTAAAGTTGACAGTAGACAACATTGTACTTTTATTCAGAATGAACCAAATTCGATTTTTACGGATGCCAGCAGCTAAGAACGCGCTGTTATGTTGTCCAAGAGAGAGTCTAAAGCCGTTTGATAGCGGCGGCGGGAATCGAACCCGCGCCCGATAAGTTACATGCAATGCGCTATCTCATGTAGCTAAAGGTTACTTCTTAGTCGAATGAGCCGTACCCTTAGTAGCAGCTTGCGTCAGTTGGTCGACAGCGGTGTTGACATTGCTTTCGATGGTTTCAACTGCTTGCTTGGTGCTCTTGGCGAACTGTTCGTAACCGGCGTTGGCGCTGCCGATTGCCGATTTGACGAAAGCAACTGCGCCTTCTGCGCCAGGAGGCACGTTTTTGGAAGCCTGGTCAACGAACTCGACGACTTTACGCTTGGTTTCCGCAACTTGCGCTTCTGCGACCTTGGTCAGCTCGGCTTGTGTGCTGGAAGCGATGCTGGCGAAATGACGGCCGTAAGCGATGGCTTTTTCCGCGTTCGGTTGGGCCAGCGCTGCGCTTAGCGAGAAAAATTCTTGCGGATCTTTAGCGGCAAAGAATTTCTGGGTGGTGGCGGTCGACTCTTCCAGCGAAGCTTTGGCAGCGCTCAGGTTGAGGTCGATCAGCTTTTCTACGCCGGCAAATGCTTTGGTCGTGAAATCGGTATACAGGGCCAAATTAGATTCAAAATTGGCTTTGGCGGCGGCTGAAAATTGTTCTGCGGCGGTAGACATGGCTTCTCCAAGGAGTCGGTGTTGTAAAAACAGACGACATTAGTAGGATGATGAAAGGCGGCTAAAAACTAGCCGTTGATTGCGGAGTGCCATCTATTTAAATGGCACATTGTGCGACGCACAAATGTGATTTTAGATTTTTGTTGCCAGGTGTCTACTGGTAGTTTTGACAGTGTCAGCTACATTCTTAATGGAATGATAAGACGTCGCCCCTGCGATATTTAGGAGGCGCTGTAAGCTTGTACAGCAAAATGTGGGAGGTATAACTGGCGCGGGATTGCCGTCTCATTCCACGCTGTGAACTAAGAGATGGATTCCGCTCATCGCTTAATCGTTCTACACACCAGTGGCGACTGACTCAGGTTGAACACGGGTTTGGCGGAGGACACGGAAGCTGGCATTGTCGCAAACACGATCACGTCCGCCGGATTTGGCTGCGTAAAGCGCCTTGTCTGCCGCCTGTATCAGTTCCAACGGATTATCCAGATCTTGAATCGGAACAAACGCATCGACGCCGGCGCTGACCGTGACCACGCCGGCCGAGTTACCGGTATGTTCGATGCCCAAGCTGTGGATCTCCAGACGAATCTTTTCGGCAATGGCCATTGCTCCACGCACGTCGGTGCCGGGAAGCAGCACGCCAAGCTCTTCGCCGCCGTAACGAGCAGCTACGTCACCCGGCCGGTTTTGATTGGTTTTAACAACTTCACTGATCTTGCGCAAGCATTCGTCGCCTGCTGCATGACCGTAGATGTCGTTATATTGTTTGAAGCAATCGACATCAATCATGACGAGAGCCAATGAGCTTGCCTCTCGTACTGCACGACTAAATTCTTTATCCAGCGCTATGTCGAAATGGCGACGGTTCGCAAGTCCGGTGAGACCATCTTGCAATGCCAGCCTTTCAAGTGTCTGGTTGAGCGTTTCCAAAGCATCTCGTGTCCGCACCAGTTCTGCTTCGGTATTCAAGCGTAACTTGATTTGGCCGACGAGATGAAATCCTAGCAAGCCCAGCACGACGAGTAGTATCGCCACACCGGCTGTATGCACGTAAGTGTCTGTCAGCCAGTCCGCGAGAATTTCATCTTTTGACAACGCTGACGAGACGTACAAGGGGTACTGATCCAGATGTCGAAAACTGTTCAGTCGTGTCACCCCATCTTGGGCCGACACGATGAAAACCGTGCCCGCTGCTTTCTTGGAGATGTTGTCGCGATATAGAACGGTGTTAGCCATGCTTTTGCCGGTGTAATTATTCAAAAGCGGCCTGCGGGTCAGCATGATGCCGTTGTTCAAAGCCAGCACGATCGCACCGTGACGCCCGATATCGAAACTATCGTAAAATTTCTTGAAATAGTCGATGTTGATTGTTGCCAACGCGACACCCGCAAAGCTGCCGTCAGCGTGATTGATTCTGCGCGACACAGTGATAATCCACGCTCCCGTTGATCTGCTCTGTATTGGCAGTCCGATATACGGTTCCGTATCAAGATGAGTGCGGTGATAAATAAAATAATCCCGATCTGAATTATTGACGTTGGGTGGCGTTGTGGGTAATGAATTGGCAAGCCAGCGCCCATTTTCGTCATAGACGAATAAGCCTTGAAGCTGCGGCAATTCGTCAACCCGCCGCACCAACAACACATGCAGCCGCTGCAGCGCGCCGGCGTCGTTGCCGTCCGCTTGCACGCGTTCGACGAGGCCCACAAGGGTAGTGTCGGCAGCCTTAATCGTATCGCCGGCATGCTGTGCTATGGCGCGCGTCATATTGGAGGTGGAAATTCCCATCTCATGCAACTGTATGTTACGGGCCGTCCAGCTTCGCCATCCGTCAATGAAAACAAGCGACAGGCACACAAGGATCACGAAAAACACGGCCAGCGATGTGATCGGTACCCGTTTAGTCGTTAATCGAGCTTGTCGTGTCAGTGTGTCGAGGAGACCGCTCATAGGTTTGTTGGAGGCTTAGTTGCTGCAAACTCAAAAGTTGGCGTATTTTTCTTCTATCGCAAAAGCTGACACGTAAGTCCAAATATTTAAAAATGTTTTCTTGTGGAAACTATTATTAATCATAGATCAGCATTGATCAATACCAATAGCTATTTATTCATTTACGTGAGTAAATCAGGAGTTGCTGGGGGGAATTACGTGGCATCTGGCGTGTTTTACATGTCGGTGCGTACACATTTCATGACGGCGCCGCGCGCGCCCCCCACTGCATGCTGTGAACTAACGAATGTCGCAAAAATTACTACTTGCCATCGAGTTGGTTTTCTAACTCTATTTTAATTGCTAAAAAATTACGAAATATTCGATTAGGTAATTGAATTTATGGGTATTTTGATAGCTGTTAGCGGGACAAGATCCCTTTTTCTTTAATTCCCCCATAATTGACCGTAAGCCGCGTATCCAAAGGCTTAGAAGCGTCTAGTAAAGCCGGGGCGATTCAAAGCCTGGTACAGGGATCCAGATCATGAGCAATTAAAGTAACTGCGTCGCAGTGGCGCCAATCTTGATTTGTTGCTGGTCCACGGACTGTAACTCGCACGATCATGCCTTCGATGGATACTAGAGTGTTCTAAACGCCATAAACCAGATATTTAAAGGCTTTCCGGCGTTTTTCTCCTCTGCTTCTATGGTCTGAAACAGCCCCGCTTAGCTGGAAACGCGACTATCCTGCCGTTGCCAACGCTTGCGGTCGAACGGCATGTAGGCGTGGAAGCTTGCAGCTCTGTCGATGTCGCGGCCCCGATCGCCACGTGACTACACACGCAAAAACTCTTCCAGGCGCATCTCTACTGCGCGGCTTTAGTTTTTGCGGCGGCTTTTTTTCAGCTGCTGACCCGTCCTGAATTAGGTTGACACTTTTTCGATGAAGAGAAGGAGTGTCAAATGGAGCAAGAGATGCGGCGCAGCCAACGTGATTACAGCCTGGCTTTTAAATTGAGCGTTGTCGAGCAGGTA
>NZ_JAGQEG010000154.1 GCF_018305005.1 Collimonas silvisoli | reverse complement strand
TGCTGGCGCAATTCCATCATGGCGATATCGACGGCGGCCGGAAGTTTTTCTTGCTGGCTGGCCGATTGACGACGGCACAGCCGGAGCAGCATCGTGATTTGCTGGAAGTGATGTATCACATTCTCAGTCTCGGTTTTCAGGGGCAGTACCGCACTGATCCCGATGGTCGACGCCACCTTGCAACGATACGCAAGCGCCTCGATGCACTGATCACAGCCGACCGTGAACCGGTGCCGTCGGCGTTGTCGTCGCATTTGCAGGGCGTCCCTCGTGATCGGTTACAGGCTTTGCGCAGCATTCCGGTGTGGGTCTCGGCGACGCTGATGACGCTGGTGGTCGTGGTGACATGGGGGTATTGCAAATACCAGTTAACGGGATTGCGCAATCAAGTGGTCGATGACATCGTCACCATCGGCAACATGACAGTACCGCCAGCTGCATCCTCTCCAACCAAGTATTAAGGCAAAGTGACTATCAGTAGTGTCCGGTTTAATTAAACCACTACATTCGCAACCTGGAAAAGGAACTCGACCTCCGTCTGCTACGCTGCGGCAGGAATTATGAAGGATTGACTGTAGAAGGTGAACGGGTATGCGCAGGCAATCTCCTCCTCGAATTTGCGCATAGTAGTGCGCAAGCACGCATATCAAGCACAGGATTATCGCAATATTCCTCTGCATATAGCGATTGGTAAGCTTAGGCACTAAGCTGCTCCTAGCCTCTGTCATAACAACGATGTCTCGATATGGCGGAGCGCCCGCAGTGGAAACATTGCAGCAAATACACCTACCGTTAGCCCCTATGGGGAATTTGCAGCTTGCCTCATAGGCGCGCTATAAATTTACTTGGAGAATTGATGTCATATGTGCCTATTTCTATAGCAACCAATTCGCAACAAAATCCGTTTCGCCCCACTCCTCCCCGCGACAGCACCTTCCACCCGGAAGACTGGAAAATTCTGAGCAAATTCTGGCATCCCGTCGCCTTTTCTTCCGACCTGACCGATAAGCCTATCGCTGTACGCCTGCTGGACGAGCGCCTGGTCGCTTATCGCGCCGAGGGCCGCGTAGTCGTCGCCAGGGACATGTGCGCGCATCGCGGCGTGCCCTTGAGCCTGGGCTGGGTGGAGGGAGAAAACATCGTCTGTCCGTATCACGGACTACGCTACGGGCCGGATGGAAAATGCCGCCATATTCCATCGCAACCGGATGGACACATTTCCGACCGCCTCAAAATCTGCATGTATCCCGCGCAGGAACGGTACGGCTTGATCTGGACCTCGCTTGGCGGCGGCCATGAGCCCTTCCCGGAATTTCCGACCTGGGACAATCCCGATTTTCAGCAGATCCTGCCGCCATCGATCGACATAGCCGCTTCCGCCGGCAGGCAAGTCGAAGGTTTCATCGACGTGGCGCATTTTGCCTGGATATACGAAGCCACCTTTGCCGATCGCAACAATCCCTTTGTGCCGCAATACACTGCCGAGCGCACCGCCAGAGGCATGCACGCCGAATACATCAGCAATGTCAGCAATTTCCCCAAACGAATGCAGCATCGGGCGCCTGCCGACTATCAATGGCGCCGCGTATTCAACATCGAGCTACCCTTTACTGCAAGCCTGACGGTGGACTTCCCCGAAGGCGGAGTGCTATCGATCTTGAATGCCGCGAGCCCGGTTTCCGCACGGTCGACGCGCCTGTTTGTTCCGATCACGCGCAATTTCGACAAAGACCAGCCTTTGCAGGAAGTCTATGATTTCAACCGGCAGATTTTTGAAGAAGACCGGGCAATTGTGGAAACCCAGCGTCCGGATGATCTGCCGCTGGACAAGGGAATCGAGGCGCACATCCTTGCCGACCGTTCTTCCGGCGCCTATCGTCGCGCAATGAGTCTGCTTGGGCTGGGCGCGGCTTACTCAGCTTGATGCGCATCAGCGTTATCCAAGGCGCCGTCACTTCCTTCCCTTCACCGAGGGAAGGAGGATAGCGCCCACTTGGATGCGCAAACCAACCTTAACCGCATGACCACAGATGATCCGCGACGTTAAGGATAACCAGAGACAGAAGAGAACAATATGCGCAAATGGGAATGTGTAGTTTGTGGCTTTCGCTACGACGAAGCGAACGGGATGCCGGAGCACGGCATCGCACCGGGTACATCTTGGGAAGACGTACCTGACACCTGGTTTTGTCCTGACTGCGGCGTCGGCAAAGCGGAATTCGAGATGCTGCTCGTCGCGGCATAAGCGAGCACCGTACATCATCAACATAAAAAGGGTTTTATCATGGCACCCATTATCATTGTCGGGAGCGGGCTTGCGGGTTACACCGTGGCGCGCGAATTACGCAAGCTGAATCGGGAAGTACCGCTCACCATCATCAGCCGTGATTGCGGCAGCTTTTATTCTAAGCCGATGCTATCGAATGCCTTTCAACAAGGTAAGAACGCGGCTAGCCTGGTCAACTTTACAGCCGATCAGATGGCTGCCCAGCTCAATGCCGAGATTCTGCGCGAGGCCGAAGTCGAGGAAATTTCAACCCATAGCCATACCGTCACGGTGGCAGGCAAACGCTTGCCCTACTCTTCACTGGTATTGGCATTGGGCGCCGATCAGCGTCAAACCAATTTGAGCGGCGACGGTGCAGCGGACGTACTGACCGTTAATGACCTGGCCGATTACGCTCGCTTTCGGCAAGCGCTAGTTGGCTGCCGCCGCGTCGCCATACTTGGCGCCGGATTAATCGGCTGCGAATTCGCTAACGATCTGGCGTCGGCGCAATTTGACGTCACTTTGATCGATCCTGCTTTATGGCCGCTGAGCCGATTGGTGCCTGAACCGGCAGGACAAGCAATGGCGGCGGCATTAAGCAAAGTCGGCGTGACGTTACATCTCGGTAAAACGCCGCAATCGATAGAGCGCCGCGGTAACGCTTACCGCATACACATGGAGAGCGGCGAAACACTTGAGGCCGATCGCATAGTTGCCGCAATCGGCTTGACGCCAAGAGTTGCGTTAGCGCGCAAATCCGGCTTGTTCGTTGAACGCGGGATAGTAACCAATGCATGGCTGCACACCAGCGCCAACGACGTGTACGCACTGGGCGATTGCGCAGAAGTGGATGGACTGGTGCTGCCCTATGTGATGCCGATCATGCAGGCTGCCCGTGCGCTAGCGAAAACACTCAATGGCGAATCGACTCGCGTGGCGTATCCAGCCATGCCGGTGGTGGTGAAGACCCCGGCAATGCCAACCGTAGCGGTGCCGCCACTGGATGCAAATGGCCGCTGGGAAAGCGCCAAGGCATTTGATGATGAGGCCGACCCCAACAGCGTCTGGTCGGTTTTTCGCAACGATCAAAATGAGATGTGCGGCTTTGCGCTGATGGGAGATTACGTCAAAGAGAAAAACACGCTATTGAGTACGATGGCGCCGTGGCTGGCTTGAGGCCTGCTTTGAGGCCTGCTTTGAGGCCCACCGATTAAACATGTCGTTGAATCGCCCGCAACAAATTCCGAATGGACTATAACAAAACATAATACAAATGATTGAAGCTCTCTTAGCCCCTTCAAGAAATAGGAACACCTGATTTTCTCTAACAAACTAAAATTTATATAACATACTATTTCCCTAGCGAATCAGCGTAGCGCAAGCTAGAATCCCAAGACCAAATTTGGGAGGATTTCATCTGTGATGTGTACTACCCGTCGTTTCACATTAGCCGCTCTCGCCATCAACATCGCATCGTTCAACGCCGCAGCGGCGATCCCGAATGATGCAGCGCCGCTGGGAAAATTACCGCGCTGGGCTCAGCCGCTGGCCTATCAGCTGGATTTCCGCGTCGATCCGCACCAGTCTGACTATAGCGGCAGCGCCACCATCGCCATCGAACTGAAACAAACCGCCGATCATCTATGGCTGCACGGCCAGGATCTGCGCGTGAGCAAAGTCACGCTGACCGACAGCCGGAAAAAAATCCATGCAGCACAGTACAAAGTAGCAGCGAAAAAAGAAGGCGTGGCGGCGATCGAGTTTGGCCAGACGCTGCCGGCCGGACGTTATAGCGTGACGCTGGAATACAGCGCTCCGTTCAATGAACAGTTGGAAGGCGTGTACAAAGTCAGCAGCCAAGGCGCGCCGTATGTGATCACGCAGATGGAAGCGGTCAGCGCCCGCTACGCTTTCCCGGGTTTCGACGAACCGGCTTTCAAGACGCCTTTCACGCTCAGCCTGAGCGTGCCTGAAAACCAGGTTGCGGTTGCCAACACGCAGCAGGTCGACGAACAGAAACTGGAAAACGGCTGGCGCAAGCTCAGCTTTGCGCCGACCAAACCGCTGCCGACTTACCTGGTGGCGTTTGCCGTCGGGCCATGGGACGTGGTGAACGGACCGGAAATTCCAGCGACACAATGGCGCCGCCAGGCACTGCCGCTGCGCGGCGTCACACCGCATGGCGAAGGCGCGCGTATCAAGCCGGCGCTGGCGCAGACGCCGGCCATCATCACGGCGCTGGAAGATTATTTCGGCTTCGGCTATCCATTCGATAAAGTGGATCTGCTGGCCGCGCCCGACTTTGCCGCCGGCGCCATGGAAAATCCGGGACTGGTGACCTTCCGCGATTACCTGATGCTGCTCGACGCTAATTCACCCGCAAACAATGTGCGCGGCTCATTCAATGTCAACGCCCACGAGCTGGCCCATCAATGGTTTGGCGACACCGTCACCATGCCGTGGTGGGACGATCTCTGGCTCAACGAGGCGTTTGCCACCTGGATGCAGAGCAAGATCACGCGTCAGCTGCATCCGGAATACCGCGCCGACCTGGAGCTGATCAGCGGCGCCAACTATGCGATGCAAAGCGATAGCCTGGTCAGCGTGCGCCGCATCCGCCAGCCGATTGCCAACAACGGCGACATCGAAACAGCATTCGACGGCATCACCTACCAAAAAGGTGCCGCCGTACTGAATATGTTCGAGCGCTATCTGGGCGAAGAAACTTTCCGCCAAGGAGTGCGCGCGTATATCAAGCAACACCAGTTCTCCAGCGCCACCGCGGACGATCTGGTCAATGCCTTGGCCAAGGCTTCCGGCAAGGACCAGCGTTTTACGAAAGCGATGCAAAGTTTTCTCGATCAGTCCGGAGTACCGCTGGTCGACACTGCGCTCAGTTGGGAAAACGGCAAAGCAGTGCTGCATCTGAAGCAACAGCGCTACCTGCCGCTCGGCTCGACCGGCGACACCACACGGCTGTGGGGCATTCCAGTGTGCGTGCGCTATAGCGTCGCCGATAGCGACATCGCCAAGACGCAATGCGAATTGCTGGATCGGGAGCAAGGCAAGATGGTGCTGCAAGGCGCATCCGCCAGCAGCTGGTATATGCCGAACGCAGACGCGGCCGGCTACTACCGCTTCAATATGGCGCGCACAGATCTGGCGCGCCTGACCGACAAACTGGCGCAACTGCCGGATACCGAACAGCTGGCTTACGCGGACGCCGTCAACGCCGGTTTCGATCGCGGCGATCTGGATGCTGCCGCCGTGCTGGCAGCGGCGCCGCGCCTGGCGCAATCGAACACGCGAGAAGTAGCGACTGCACTGATACCGACACTCAGATGGTTGTCCAGATACGAAGCCAGCAGCGACGCCCAGCGCAACCGCCTGACCGAAGTGGCGCGCCAGTTGTACCTGCCGCGGCTGCAACAACTGGGCTATCAACGCCGCAGCGGCGAAAGCCAGGACGACGCCCTGCTGCGCGCATCGCTCGCGAAATTCCTGGCGCTCGACATGCAATTGCCTGAAGTACGCCAGGCCCTGCTGGCACAAGGCAAGCAAGCCCTGCAAGCCGATGCCGACGGCCAGCTTAACCTGGCCGCCGCCAATCCGGATTTGTTGCGTTCGATACTGGCCGTCACCATCCAAGAACGCGGCGGCAGCGCTACCGATGTGTTAATCAAGGCGCTGGCCGATACCAGCAATCCGTCGCAGCGCATGGCGATACTGAGCGGCCTGGGCTCCGCCACTAGCGCCGGCAACGCCGAACGTGCGCGCAACCTGACGCTGGATTCGCGGGTTAAAGTCGGCGAGATGAGCACGCTGCTGAGCGCCAGCAGAGAAGACGGCGAAGGCCGCGACGCCATGTGGAATTGGTTTACCATCAATCATGCACAGCTGATCAAGCGTAGCGGCGACTCGTCCGGCGGCAGATTGCCCGGCCTGGTCGGCGGCGACGGCTGCTCGCAAGGCGAGGCTGATCGCCTGACGGCGTTTTTCCAGCCCTTGCTCGGACAACTGCCTGGCGCCGAACGCGGCCTGGCGCAAACCCGTGAAAAGACCTTGCTGTGCACGGCCTTGCGCGACAAGCAAGACCCGGCGGCGATTCTGCGCTGAGCAAACAATTTGGATTTTTTTTAGAATGCCTTAGGGCCTGTTAACAATTGATTTGGGAGATGCGTTCCAACCAACACGTGTGCTGGCAAGGCGCGTGGCGTAGCTGGGGCTGGTGCCCCAGCAAGCCATGCAACGCGGCCAGCGCACGTTTT
>NZ_JAGQEG010000153.1 GCF_018305005.1 Collimonas silvisoli | reverse complement strand
GCAGGTAGACTTTTGGGTTATAGCTGCAATTGGCGCCGACATAGCCGAGCGGTCCACAGCGGACGTGGTCGGCAACCGTTGTGTAACCGGTTGTGGTTGAGGCGATCTCTGGCAAGGTAGGGGCTTTGAACGAGGTCGTAGCCGATCCGCGCAACATTATCTGATTTGACGGCCGCCAAGCCACAGCTATTTTCGGGTTGATCGAATTACCAAAGTCGCTATAGCGATCGCCACGCAAGGCCAGTTGCATTTCGACCTGCTTCATCAGCGGCAGATTAAATTCACCGTACAGGGAATACACTGAGCGACCAGCCTTGCTGCTGTTGGCGCCCATGCCGGCAATCTTGCCGGCAACGGCCAGCGCATCCGGGCGGTCGTCGATCGACTCGCGGCTTGCTTGTACGCCCCAGGCAAAACCTACTGGCGCGCCATTGAACGCAAATATGTCGGGGGTCGACATTTTCCAGTCGACTGTCCCGAGGCGCGATGTCGCGACCCGTTTGGTGGATGTCAGCAGCGGATTGATCACGCTGGCGGGATTCCAGTAAATAAAAGGATCATAGCCGCCTGTACCGAGCAATCCGCTTTGCAGCGATGCCGATGATGCGTCTTTCAAGACGGCATTCGAGTCAACTTCGTTGAGACGATTTTGATTGAGACTGACGGCCGCCTCGCTGTCCCATTTACCGATTTCGCCGCGCCAGCCGCCTACCAGACGCACACTGTCGCTGCTAACTTTGGTTTGCATCGGCGCGGCCTCATAAATACCGCGGTACAGACGTAATTGATCGCCCGGTGTAAATCCTTCTAGAGAGCCATCCGCGCTGCGACCAGGTAAATTGGCCAGGCCTGGATTGATCGAGCCGGCGGTTTTGCCGACGAAGGTACTGTCAAATTGCGGGAAACCGCGTTGAGTGGTGCTCTCGCCATGACCATATGAGGCTTCGCCAAACAACTCGCCGTGACCACTGAGTCGTTTGGTGAAAATTGCCGAAACACCTCCTCGCAGTACATCAGGAGACAGTCGGACTACAGAATCGGTGAAACAGCGAGTGTCGCCGGTGCCGGCATTGGTATCGATAGTGCCGCGGCAACCCGGTATGGGAAAACCTGGTTCGGCGGTGGTGATATCAAACAGGCTGCCCAGATAACGATCTATGCTCCTGCCGTCACTACCGCCAAAGCGTCTGAAATCACTATTGCTGGTGGCATCGTGTTTATCGCTCGATAACGGGTTACGGCGCATTACATCGACTGTCAGCAGTAGATTCTGTCCGTCCTTGTCCAAGTCGCCCCAGCCTGCGGTGACGCTTGCATTTGCGGTGCCGCCATCGCCTTTTTCATTCGTCCCGAGATTAGCGCTAGCTTCGACACCCTGATAGTTACGCCTGGTTTTGAAGTTGATCACGCCGGCAACCGCATCGGAACCGTATATCGCAGAAGCCCCGTCCCGCAAAATTTCGACGGATTCGATCGCGGCCAGCGGCAAACTATTCAAATCGACAAATGTGTCTTCGGCATTATTGGCGAAGCCGTAATTGGCCATGCGGCGACCGTTTAACAAGATGAGCGTGTATTTTGCACTCAAGCCGCGCAACGCCACCGATGCCGCGCCTTTAGCGAATGAACTACTGGAATTGCCGCTTAATTCCACAGAAACAGACGGCAGTTTGCTCAGGAGTTCAACCACAGTGCTTGCGCCGGATTTCTCGATTTCCGATCTTTTGATGATTTCAACTGCGGTTGGACCTGCTCTATTAACGCGCGAAATGTTTGACCCGGTAATGGTAATGCGTTCAGGTGTGTCGGGCGCGGAGCCGGTGGTTTGGTCAGCGGCAAAGGTGAGAGGCAGGTGGATGAGGCCGATTGCTGCCAGGGTAGATGGCAAAAGAATTTTATTCATCTGGGAAGGTCTCCGTTTTTATAAAAGGAAATGATCGATTTCGCTTCATGCTTTTGCTGCAAGTGACTGGGTAAGTCACCCGTCAAGCAGGTTTTCCAGCTAAGTCTCTACGGACAGGTACGGCCGCATAAAAACAACGTCCCAGAGCGCGATGCTACTTTGAAATGTTGTTATTTATTTTGCATTAATTTCTAGCTAAATTCGATTCGCCGCAAATGTTTAGTCTTTTCCTTAGATTTTTTATTGCTTTATTTTCCTTCTGGCACTATTCCAGCGAGGAATGCGGTAAACAGATTGCTGTTTGGCGGTGATCCTGCACCAACGAAGTTGAAGAAGCTCTCGACTAAAAGCCGGTCCTGCGCCATGCGCGATGTGCTTTAATTGCCGAACATAAATGCAATTATCAAAGGCCAGCCATGAACACGTTGACGACTCCAGCCGACACCGAATTCAATCAGACCCGCCTGGAAATCCAGCGCGTATTCGATGCTCAGAGAGTTACGGCCTTGCGTCTGCGGCAATCGGGCAAGGCCGAGCGTCTGTTGAAAATCAGGAAATTGAAGGCTGCGTTGCTGGCGCATAAGGATGAGGTGATTGCCGCCGGTTTCGCCGATTTCGGCAAGCCTGCCGCCGAAGTTGATCTGACCGAAATTCTGCCGGTGATCGCCGAAGCCAACGACGCCATCCGCAAACTAGGCGGCTGGATAAAGCCGAAAAAAGTCTGGCCTTCGCGCATGATGATCGGCACTTCGGCGTATACCCAGTACGAGCCAAAGGGGCGGGTATTGATCGTGGCGCCGTGGAATTATCCGGTTAATCTGAGCCTGGGGCCGCTGGTGTCGGCGCTGGCGGCTGGCAATACGGTGATCATCAAGCCTTCGGAAATGACGCCGCATGCTTCAGCCGTGATCGGCAAGATCGTCCGCGCGGCTTTTGGCGAGGATGAAGTGGCGCTGTTCGAGGGCGACGCGGCGGTTGCGCAGGCGCTGCTCGATCTTCCTTTCGATCATATCTTCTTCACCGGTTCGCCGGCCGTCGGCAAAATCGTCATGGCTTCGGCAGCCAAGCACCTGACCAGCGTTACGCTGGAGCTGGGCGGCAAATCGCCTACGATTGTCGACGAGACGGCGGATCTGCAAGCCGCAGCGCAAAATATCCTGTGGGCCAAGTTCACCAATAACGGCCAGACCTGTATCGCCCCCGATCACATCTATGTCCACGCCAGCGTCAAGCAGGCGTTTCTCGGGCACTGCGTAGCGGCGCTGGAAAGCGCCTATGGCAAGGGGCCGCAGCAAATGGATAGCAGCAGCCTGGCGCGTATCGTCAATCAACGCCATACCGTGCGCGTCAAAATCCTGCTGGATGACGCCACCGCGCGCGGTGCGCGGATAGTTACCGGCGGTGGTGTTGACGAGGCTCAGCGTTATATCGCGCCAACGCTGCTGGACGGCATTCCGGACGGCGCCAGCATCATGCGCGAAGAAATCTTCGGGCCGCTGCTGCCGATTATCAGTTATGAGCAGCTGGACACGGTGATTGCGCGCATCAATGCCGAGCCCAAGCCGCTGGCTCTGTATGTCTGGAGCCGCAAGCAGGAAAATATCGCCAAAGTGATGCAGCAGACCAGCTCTGGCGGCGCTTGCATCAACCATTGCGTGGTGCAGTTCTTGCACGGCAATCTGCCTTTCGGCGGCGTCAACAACTCCGGTATCGGCAGCGCGCACGGCCATCACGGCTTTCTGGCGTTTTCGCATGAGCGGGCGGTGGTGCGCAACCGCATCATGCTCGCCAAGATGTTTTTCCCGCCGTATACCAGCCTGACGCGCAAACTGATTGCCTTGTTCATCAAGACGGTCTGAATTCGCTAACTGAGTGCTCAATACATTGCAATGCAAAGGGTGCACAATACCCGTATCGTCTTATCTCATCGAATGCGATGAGCGAGTGACGGCAGGAGCTTGCCATGTACAAGAAAATTCTGGTCGCCTACGACGGCACGCCTGAGAGCGAATCCGCTCTGCACGAATGTATTCAGATTAATCCGCCGCCCTCGACAGAAGTCCATTTGCTGGCAGTAATTCAGCTTTCTCCGCATGCCATGGCGGGCGGTTACGCGCCGGAGATCGAGGTCGCTGCCAAACGGCAAATCATGGAGCCGGTACTGGAGCGGGGCCGTGCGCTGATGGCGGCGGCCGGTTTGAACGTGGTGCCTCATCTTCAAATGGGAGAACCGGTCGATGTCATCGGTGCGCTGGCCGATGCACTGGAGATCGATCTTATTATTGTCGGCCACTCGCACCGCAAGGCATTTGCGATGCGCTGGTGGCGTGGCTCCATGGATGCGTTGCTGGTTGAGCGGGTTAAAGCCAGTATTCTGGTCGCTGTTCGTCCTTGATCAGGCACTAATCTTTGTTGACAGATTTTCGCCTGCCGCGTCGTTGGTGAGCAATTGGCTAGCCTGGTTTATGACAGATGCACTTAAAGCATAAGAGTCTTTACAAAGTGCTTTAATCACATATTCTGAATTTTTAACCAGATAGCGAGGCTCAAAATGAAAACAGTAATGAGCGCCTTGGTCGCAGCCATGCTGACGGTGGGGACAACAATGGTCATGGCTCAGTCGGAGGCGCCGAACGATGCGCAGATAGCCGGCATCGTGGTCGCAGCCAATACCGTGGATATCAACGCCGGTAAGGTGGCCAAATCAAAATCGCACAATAAGGAAGTCAAAGAATTTGCGCAGCGCATGATTACCGACCATTCCGGCGTCAACAAACAGGCCGTGGCCCTGGTCACCAAGTTGCATGTGACGCCAGAGGATAGTGCGACCAGCAAGAGCCTCAAAGACGGCGGCGTGGCGAACCTGAAACATCTCGGCACGCTTAAGGACACAGCCTTCGACAAGGCTTACATCGACAATGAAGTTACTTATCATCAAGCCGTGCTCGATGCGATCGACAAGACTCTCCTGCCGAGCGCCCAGAATGCCGAGTTGAAAGACCTGATCACGAAAGTCCGGCCTGCAATCGATGCCCACTTGCAGCACGCGAAAGAGATTCAAGCGTCAATGAAATAAAACATGAGTTAAAACATGAGAATGCCCGCTTTTTCAAGCCGTGCTGGTTGGCAATGGCAAGCGATTGCTTCGGCGTTGCTGCTTTGCGTGTCCGCTGGTGCGGCCTTGGAGGCGGATGCTGGTACTCAGCCAGTGCGCCATGCGGTCGTCATCGAGGCCATGAAATTCTCACCCGAGGTAATCGAAGCCAAGGCGGGGGACACCATTGTATGGACCAACAAAGATGCTTTTCCTCACACGGTGACCGCAGAAAACCACAGTTTCGACTCGAAGGGGATTGCCTCCGATGGTTCGTGGAAATTCAAGGCAACGGCGAAAGGCGTGTTCCCTTACGTCTGCTCTTTTCATCCGACGATGAAAGGGAAGCTGGTGGTGAAATAAATCGCCGTTGGCGCATGAGTGGATTCAAGACTTAGACTTGCTTTGTGAAAGCATGCATCGGCCAGTCAAATGCTCAATGCGCCACCTCGGCGTAGTGTTTTTGCTCCAAGCCGGGCGATTCAAGCTTTTCGCCTGAACTTCAGAAAATCGTCAAGGACGGGCACGATCGCCAGACACGTCAAGATTGCGGCAAGCATGGCAGTGGCGATGAAGCCGATATGTTTGAATCCCATCGCACCGATCAGGCCGCCGCTGAAAAACAGTCCAACCAAGGTGATCAGCAAGCGCAATTTGGCGCGATCAGCGATTACGTCTAGCTGCCTGTCGCCGGTTTTCATTTTATTCCAGTAGATCAGCTTGCCGAGCTCGATGCCGATGTCGGTGACCATGCCGGTGATGTGGGTGGTGCGGATCTCGGCTTTGGAAATCTTGGTGATTATGGCGTTTTGCAAGCCCATGATGTAACACAGCAAGATTACCGTCATCGGCACCAGCAGCCATTTATGTCCCTCCAGATTGCCGCCCAGCAGCCCGAACAGGAGCAGCAGACCGGCCTCCAGCATCAGCGGCAAGGCATATTCGGCCTGCAGATCTTGCCGGCGTCCCCAGTTGATCAGCAGCGCCGAGGTCATCGCGCCGAACAAGAAGGAGAGCAGGCAAGCGAGACCCGCCAGCATCAAGCCGATAGATCCGAGCGCGAGATGGTCGGCCATCGAAGAAACGATACCTGACATGTGGGAAGTGTATTGCCCAACCGCCAGAAAGCCGCCGGCATTGATTGCACCAGCGATAAAAGACAGGAAAAACGCCAGATGGCGGTTTGCTTGCTGGCTACGTTCCTTGCCAGTCAGTTTTCTCAAGTACGGAATCGGCATCGATCGTTATTCTTTCTGCTAGACGGCTTAATGATATTACGCCGCGGCGCACAGCGAGCGACAAAACGCGGGTAAACGTTAAAGATTGTTATTTCATCCTTGCCCGGTCAACGGCAGCTTTGCGCCCACCGTTTTGAAACAATCGCACAAATGCGACCGTGAAGTAACAACTATTTAGTTTCACTGATTCACTTTGATAAGAGATAGGACAGACCATGAACATGATCAAGACAGGTGCGTTGGTATTGGCAGTCACTATGGCAACTGCGGGTTGCGCTGATATGTCGGAAACCCAAAAAGGAACAGCG
>NZ_JAGQEG010000152.1 GCF_018305005.1 Collimonas silvisoli | reverse complement strand
CAAACAGCGCTGCCGCCAGCAATGCGAAGAGCACTCCTTGATGCATGGCATTTCCTTGGACTTTACGCGGAACGTTTTGCCGCTTATTCCTGGTGCAGGGTAATCCCGAATTGTTCCGTCAGCGCGCTGCGGCCTTCTGGCGTGATGCCTACCACGCGCGAATGCTTGCTTCTGGTCAGCCATCCCAGCTCGATCATGCGTTTCGCCAATGTCGCACCGAGGGCGCCGGCCAGATGGTCGCGCCGCTCGCTCCAGTCGAGGCAGGGGTAAGCAAACTGGCGCCGGCTCTTCCGCAATTCCCGGGTATCGATGCCGAAGCTCCGGAACCAGGTTTCGCCTTGCGCCGACAGCGAAAACACGCCATCGTCGGCATGCAGCAAGCCGCGTTCCAGCAGCACTTCGGTCAGTTGGGTTCCCAGTTTTCCTGCCAGATGGTCGTAGCAGAAACGTGCGGTGCAGATGGCGTCGTTGCCGTTAGCAGGGCCGGCACGCTTGCGTTTCGGCGCGAACACCATCAACGATTCGATCAGCCGCGCCACTTCCGGCGAGGCCAGCCGAAAATACTTATGGCGGCCTTGGGTGGTCATGTCGAGCAGCTTGTCTTCCAGCAGCTGGCGCAGATGCGTGGTGGCGGTGGCGGGCTTGATTTCGGTGCCGTAAGCCAGTTCCTTGGCGGTCAGGGCGCGGCCTTCCATCAGCAGCGCCAGCATCTGGATGCGGGTCGGATCGCCGATGGTGCGGGCCAGCCGGCTGAGGTCGGGTTCATCGTTCATAGTTTGATGGTAACCGTACTGTTGTCGCATGACAAGCGACCGCAACTGGCCCAGAATCGAGGCTTGATCACTAGGCAACGGAGTCGCTGCAATGACATCTTCCCAACCAGCGCAAGCAAGCGCGACGTCTGTTGCAGAGACGGCAACGACAGCGCTAACGCCGGCGGCGAGGCCAGCATTGGGCTGGACGATTGCGGCCAGCAGCTTTGCTTTTGTCATCGTTCAACTGGACATCACCATTGTCAACGTCGCCTTGCCGCAGATCGGCGCCGATCTGAATGCACGGGTCTCGGCCTTGCAATGGGTGGTGGACGCCTACACCCTCGGTTTTGCTGTGTTCCTGTTATCGGCCGGAGCCTTGGGCGATAAGTTCGGCTCCAAGCGTTTGTTCCTGGCCGGATTCCTGCTGTTTGCCTTGGCCTCGATTGCTTGCGGGTTAGCGCCGAATGCCGGCTTTCTGAACATCGCCAGGGCGATTCAGGGTATAGGCGCAGCATTGCTGGTGCCCAGCTCGCTGGCGATCCTGAATCGTGCTTGCGCTCACGATAAAAAATTACTCGCCAGGGCCATCGGACTCTGGACCGCGGCGGGCGGTGTCTCGATTGCCGCCGGCCCGGTGCTGGGCGGTTTGCTGTTGGCGACTGCGGGATGGCGTAGCATTTTCTGGGTGAATATCCCGATTTGTCTTTTGGGCTTCCTACTGACCTTGCGCGTGGTGCCGGCCATCGCAGCCAAGCAACATACCCATTCCTTCGATCTGCTGGGACAGATACTGGCGATTTTTGCGTTGACCGGGCTGGTGGGCGCGGTGATCGAACTCCATCCCCTGGGCCTGTGGCATCCGCTGGTGCTGTCTGGATTTGGGCTGGCGCTGATCGCAGGCACTGCATTCATCATGGTAGAAAAGAAAGTGCCGCAGCCGATGCTGCCTTTGAATTTCTTTCATCAAACCAGCTTTACTGCCGCCGTCCTGTTTGGCGTGCTGGTGAATTTTTCCTACTACGGCGTGATTTTCGTGATCAGTTTTTATCTGCAAAAGGTGCAAGGTTACACGTCGCTGCAAGCAGGGTTGGCATTTCTGCCGTTGACCGGAACCTTCATTTTTTCGAATCTGGTCAGCGGCTGGCTGATCGGACGGGCGGGCATACGTTTGCCGATGGTGCTCGGCGGCCTGATCGGCGCAATGGGATATGGCTTGCTGGGAACTATCGGCATCGCGGCTCACGCCAGTTTCTGGCAGATGCTGCCAGGCTTTGTATTGATTCCGGCCGGCATGGGGCTGGCGGTGCCGGCCATGACAACCTCGATCTTGTCCAGCGTCGAGAAGGCCAGGGCGGGAACCGCATCGGCGGTGCTGAATACCGCCAGGCAGGTTGGCGGTGCGGTCGGGGTGGCGGTATTTGGCGCCTTGGTCAGCGATAGCTTCGGCGGCAATATGAACGCCGGGGTCAAGATCGCTTTGTCGACGGCGACTGTCTTGTTAGTGATTGCAGCGGGGCTGGGATATCTGGTGCGGCCAGCAATTGCTACTCGGTAGTTAGCAGCTGATTAGCTGCCAATCAGCCGCTAATCGGCTGTAAACGCATGACCGCCTGCTCAGAATTTCGAGCAGGCGTCTTCATCGGTGCTTCTGCCGCACATTATTTTTTTGGTTCAGCTTTTGATTCAGCTTTTTGTTCAGCTTTGGGATGGTGCTTTACCGCTTTGCGGTGATGCGCAACAGGTTTTTCCTTTTGGGTTTCGACCTGGCGGTCGTTGCGGGCGTCCGGATGGCCGGCCAATGGGTCGCCTGCGTTCTGGGCTTGTGCGAATGGGGTCAGTGCGAAGAGGAGAGCGGTGATGCCGAATAGCTTTTTCATATTGATTCCTTCCGTTGATTGGGTTTCACAATCCGCATCTGCAGCGGGATGTCTTATAAACGTGGCAGGAGATATTCGGTTGACAATGACGATGTTGTTTCTTGGCAACTTCGTGTATTATCCACCAAATGTTTTTATATCCACCGAATGTCTTTGTCACGGAGTCCTGAATGAAAAAGCGCCAATTTCTGTCGACCGCCACCGCCTCTATTATCGGTGCCTTGGGAGGCTCTGTCGTGCCGGCTTATGCGGCGAGCGCTGCAGCAGGCAGGTCGCTAGCGGTTGCGCCGGCGGTGTTGACTGTTTTCGGCGCAATTGGACGCAGCAACCGAGGACCGACCGATCCGGTGATCGACCAGATGATGCACAAGCAGAACGTGCAGTTCAGCAGTGCGTTCACTTTCGATCTCGCCGCGCTCGCCAAACTGCCGGCAGTGACTATCAATCCGACCCTGGAATACGATGGCAGGCCGCATCAGCTATGCGGTCCGCGCTTGGCCGACGTGCTGGATATGCTGGGCGCCAGCGAGCTGCCGCAGACGCAGATTGTGTTTCATGCGGTCGACGGTTATATGCCGCAACTGAGCTTCGCCCAGCTCAGGAAATACGGCTATATTCTGGCCACGCATATCGACGGCAAACCGTTGGCGATCGGCGGTTTTGGGCCGATCTTTGCGATCTATGATGCCGATCGCGTCGCCGAGGAAGCGCAAAAGCCGTTGAGCCAGCGCTTCGCTCTTTGTCCGTGGGGCTTGTATTGCATAGAGGTAGTTGCGAGCACATGAAGCCAGGGCGCCATAGCCTTATTCGTCGCTGAACAATTCACCCTGGAAGACGACTGACTCGCTCATTGCTTCATCTTTTCTGCTTAGTGCGCTGGCGCGCACGCCCAGCAATCTCAGGCGCCTGTCCAATGTGACGCGGCGCAGGCATTCTCCCGCTGCTTGCCGGATCGCAATCGCGTCGTCGGTAGCATTGGGCAATGTCAGATCCCGGGTGACGATGCGAAAGTCTGAGAAGCGCAATTTAATCCCCACGGTGCGGGCGACATAGCCTTTTCTTTGCAAGTCGCCCGCAAGCCGCACGCACAGATCCGTGAACATCGGCGTCAGCGTCTGGCGGTCCAGCTTGGCATGGAGGTCTCTCTCAAAAGTCGATTCGCGGCTGATCGATTTTGTTTCAGAGCTGGTGACGACAGGGCGGTCGTCCAGGCCGTTGGAAGTGCGCATCAGCCATTCGCTATACGTCCTGCCGAAATTTTCTTGCAGCACGGCCGGATCCGCGGCCGCCAGTTCGCCAATGGTATGCAACCCGAGCGCCGCCAATTTCTCGGCTGCCTTGGGGCCGATGCCGTTGACCTTGCGCGCAGCCAGCGGCCAGATGCGGGCCTGCACATCGGCTTCGGTAATCACGGTGAGGCCGTTCGGTTTTTCCAGTTCCGAACTGATCTTGGCCAGCAGTTTGTTGGGCGCGATGCCGATCGAGCACGACAGTCCGGTGGCTTGGCGCACGGCGTCCTTGATGCGTTGCGCCACGATGCGGATGTCGTCCGCGTGCTGGCTCAGATCGATATAGATTTCATCGATGCCGCGATCCTCTATCAGCGGTGCGATCTTGGCCACCGCTGCCTTGAACAGCCGCGAGTAATGCCGGTAAGAGTCGAAATCGGTCGGCAGCAGGATCGCATCCGGCGCCAGCTTGGCGGCCTTCATCATGCCCATGGCGGAAAACACGCCGAGCGCGCGGGCTTCGTAGGTGGAGGTGGTGACAACGCCGCGGCCGACGTAATCGCGCAGCTTGAAATAGCGCAGTTGCCCGTCCTCGCCAGGCTCGGGCTTGTGCCTGGAGCCGCCGCCGATCACTACCGGCTGGCCGCGCAGCTCAGGATAGCGCAGCAGTTCCACCGACGCGTAGAAAGCGTCCATATCCAGATGTGCGATACGACGAATTGGCGAGGGCATGAAGTCAACAAGTATCGATATTTAATACGGCCATAGGATACCATTACTGTATATAAATACAGTCATTCAAGCTGGATTTTCTGATTAAATATTTTTTGCTTTTAAAGCAATTGGTTCTACCCGCGCCGGATTCATAGCACCGGGCTAAATAAACGAGCGACGTGGATCAGCACCCGATACAGGTTATGCAAGCGGTCATAGTCAGTTGTATCGATTTCGACCGCCTGTTCGAAATCAGCCCGCAGCATCTGTTCGACTTCGGCGGCAAACGCCGTATCGATATTCAGAGCGGTGATTTCGAAATTCAGCCGGAGTGAACGGTTGTCCAGGTTCATGCTGCCGACCGCCGCCGTGTCGTCGTCGATCAACAGCACTTTCTGATGCGTAAACCCGGGTTGATAGCGGAACACGCGGATGCCGGCGCGCACCGATTCATGCGCGTACAAGGTCGAGGCCAGGAACACCGTGCGATGGTCCGGGATGGCCGGGATCAAGATGCGGACGTCGACGCCGCGGAACACCGCCAGCTGCAGGGCGGCGTTGACGGCGGAGTCGGGCACCAGGTAGGGCGTGGTCAGCCACAGCCGGTGACGAGCGGCGTGGATCGCCTGCACGAAGAACAGCGAACAAGTCTCTTGCGCATCGGCCGGCCCGGTGGCGGCAATCAGGCTGGTGGCCTGGCCGGCGGACGGCCGTGGCGGCAGCAAGGACAGCGGCTGGCCGGTGATCCAATGCCAGTTTTCGTCGAACGCCAGTTGCAGGTCGGCCACCGCCGGTCCTTGCAATTCCATATGCGTATCGCGCCACGGCGCCAGCGGCGGCTTGCGGCCCAGATATTCATCGCCGACGTTGAGGCCGCCGACAAAACCGCGCCAGCCGTCCACCACCACTACCTTGCGGTGATTGCGGAAGTTGAGCTGGAAACGGTTGCGCCAGCGGCGCGTGGCGAATTGATGGATCTGGACGCCGCCGGCGCGCAGGATCGCCGTATATGAACTAGGCAGATCATGGCTGCCGACACCGTCGTAGAGCACATGTACGCCTACTCCGGCGGCGGCGCGTTCCAGCAACGCCGCTTGCAGCCGGCGGCCCAGTTCATCGTCGTGAATAATGAAGAATTGCACCAGCACGTAATGCTCAGCGCCGGCGATGGCCGTGAAAATCGCATCGAAACTCGCCGTGCCGTTGACCAGCAAGCGCAAGCGATGACCGCTCAGAAACGGCACGCCGAGCATTTTGCTGATGCCTTGGTAGCGTTGCGCGCCGGTGTGCGGCGGATACTGCGCGGACAAGGCTAGCTCGGCAGGATCGTCCAGCTGGCGCAAGCGCGCCAGCCGTGAATGATGCAGTTCGACATAGCCCGAGAAGTGTTTACTGCCAAGGAACAGATAGGGCAGCAAAGTAAAGTAGGGCAGCAGCACCAGCCCGAACACCCAGGCCACCGCGCCCTGCGGCGTGCGGGTGTGCATCAAAGCGTGGATCGCGGCGATGACGCCGGCGGCATGCAACAGCAGAACGACAGTGGAAATCAAGGCAAGCGGCAAATGCGGCATTCAGGCAACTCCGAATTTCATGGGCAACTTGCATATTAGCCAATAATCGAATCGCGTGGCCCGCTTATTTTTTTGCCTGCAACGCGATCCGCACTGACAAACCGGCCAGCACGGTGCCCATCAGCCAGCGCTGGATCAACAGCCAGCTGGGGCGGCTGCCGAGTACGCCGGCAATCGAGCCGGCGGCCAGCGTAACCATCGAATTGACCGTGATGCTGACGACAATCTGGATCACGCCAAGCACCAGCGACTGCACCAGGATGCTGGCGCCGTGCGGATCGATAAATTGCGGCAACAGCGCCAGATAGAGCAAGGCAACCTTGGGGTTGAGCAGATTGGTAAGCAAGCCCATCAAGAACAGTTTGCGGTTGCTGTCGGCGGGCAGGTCGCGTACCGCGAACGGTGAGCGGCCGCCGGGTTTTACCGCTTGCCAAGCCAGGTAGAGCAGATAGGCGGCGCCGCCGAAACGCAGAATATCGTAGGCCAGCGGCACGGCAAACAAGAGGGCGGTGATGCCGAACGCGGCGCATAGCATGTAAAAGACAAAACCGGTGGCGACGCCGGCCAGCGACACGAAGCCGGCCTTGGGGCCTTGGCAGATTGAGCGTGAGATCAGATAAATCATGTTGGGGCCGGGCGTCAGCACCATGCCGAAGGCGACCAGCGCAAAACCCAGCAGTAAATTAAGATTCGGCATGAATGATTCCCAAAACGGTTCCAAA
>NZ_JAGQEG010000151.1 GCF_018305005.1 Collimonas silvisoli | reverse complement strand
CAAAATAGGCAGGACCAATTCCCAAAGATACCCCGCTTAAGTTGAAACCTCTATCTTTTACAATCGCATATTCGACGACATGTTTTCTATCCAATAAAAATCTAACATAAAATTTTTCATCGTCTGTTGGAGCTTTATCTGCAAATATGGAAAGATGCCTATTGCCATTTTTTTGGTAATAAGAAATCACTGTTTCGTACAGCAATGAAAAACCAGAAGCGTCATTATTTAATTGCACGATAAAATCCTCCTTGAGTTGGGACAATGTTGTATCCGCTATTTTTAAGGTACGTAAACTCTAAATTAGTGTACGTCCCAATATCTGCAATAGCAGGATTTGCGGTAAACAAAAATATTTTCCCCTGAGCCATCTGTTGATCTAAAAATGCTTTATTGATATTCCACATCTGATCAGCACCCAGTTGCCCTTGCACCGCCCCCCAATCAGACATCGAAAAATAGGTCGAGCCACGCGCTTGCGCAACAGCATCATATGAAGCGTTGCTGCCCGCAATGTATTTTCCTAAAACGACTTCCGAAGCACCAGCATTATGTGTAGAGCTTAAAGCTCCCTGGTTAAAGGTTTGTTGAATGATGTCCGGTGATGCGCCGTCTCTATAAAAATTATTCAATTGCGTCGCTGTTTTTTGCGCCGCCGCTTCTCCTGCTGTAGCGATCGTTTTTGTTCCAAACAGTTTTGCCAACGTCACTGTTAAATTCTCAGCCAACTGAGGTACAGCAGCTAGTCCCAGCAGCTCCAGTACCGTACCCTTATCAGCTTCCGCCAGCTTAGCCTGATCAAGATCCCTCGGTGTCATGCTTCCAAGCAGCGCTGTTTGTTGTGCTGTGATCTGCTGCAACTGTATAGAGTTGTCCTGGTACAGCATTTTTTTCTGTTCCAGCGCATCGACCGCATTAACGATACTATTTACCTTTGCAATACAAGCATAATCGTCACAGGATTTCCCTGCATATTTATTGGCAGCGGCGACACGGTCATCAGCCCACGCCGTAGGATTCTTGGCACCGTATCTGGCCTGCTGTTCCGGGGTCCAAGATCCATCTACATTGCCGCCTAAAAAAGGATTTGCACGTTCTGCCGCTGTAGCCTGGAACAGCGATAGTGGTTTGTTCTGTACGATAAATTGCTTGGCGGTTTCATCACTTTTCCCGCTTTTCAGCGCCGCATCGTCCACTCCGGCGTAACCTGCTGACAATAAGCGTTGATAAGCATCTTCTACAGAAATACTTTCACCCGTTTTCTCCTTGAGATATTGCTGATATTTTGCGGCATTACCCTTGGCCCATATCCGCTCATCCTCGTGCAACTGCCGATTGTTTTGATCCGCAATCAACGCAGCATTCGCGCCAGTCGCAGCACCCTGCGTCCCTCCACCGGCCAGCGCCCCCGAAGCAGCCCCGACCAAGGTCGCCCCCAGATTCATCATGTCATTGAAAGCCTGTGATCCAGGTTTATAGCCTTGACTGACCAGGTAGTCGCTCATGATCGGCACCATCGCTTCATGCGTCATGCCAGCAATAGCACCAGCCGCAGCGCTCCCCCCGCCGATCTTGGCTTCGATCAGTCCGACAATGCCATGCAAAGCAATCTTCTCCGGCGAACCGTCTGGCCATTTGCCTTGCGCCATATCGCCAACCATATTGGTCAGCACCGAACCAACCAATCCGGCAGCACGCTGGTTCTCTTGCGCTTTCTGTTGCTGTGCTTGCAGATCCTGCGCCTGCTGCAACGTCAGCGTGTTCGCCAGCGAGGCGTTGGCGGTGGCTGCATCACGGCTGCTCAGGGTCGTTGCATTCGTCTGGCTTTGCGCATCTTTGGCGGCGTCGCCGGTGCCGGTAATGGTGATCTTGGCCGGGCTGATCACGCTCTTGGTGCTGCCGGTCTGGTCGCCGCTCTTCGGCATGCCAATGCTGCCGTTCAGATTGCCCAGCACATTGCCCATCACATTGCTGGCGATGCTGCTGGTCGAGGCGCTCACGCTGACGCTCTCCGAGTTGGTGTGCTGCGTGTTGGTCAAATCGCTATACGTTAGGCTGGCCGTTTGCAGGCTGTTCTTGTCTGGCGTGGCCGTGCTGGTGATCGCCGCGCCTTTCAGATCGGTATTGCCCTTCACCTTGATATCGAAGCCATCGCTGCCGGCGGCGATGCCGCTTTGGCCGACCGCGCTCTGGTAATTGTGATCGACCGTTTGTTTGGCATAGTTGACGCTGCCGCTGACCACGGAGCCGACACAGATCGGCGGCACGCAGATACTCAAACTGAAACCGCCGCTTTCCTGCTTGCTGTCGAAATTGCTGACGTCTTGCAAAGTCCAGATGTTGAGGTTGCCGCCAATATCGGCAGTCACCTTGTTCCCCGCCAGTTGCGTACCCTTCATATTGAGGTCGCCGCCGCTCTTGACACTCAGTTGATTCGTGGCGCTGATCTGGGTGTTGTCGTAGGTGGTCTCGGTGCCGTTGGCATGGCCCTTGGACGTCGATGCACCAATCTGGAAACTCAATCCGGTCTGCTGGCCGTTGGAGCCGAGCGTGGCGCCGATGCCGGCACTGCTGCCGCTATTGGCCAGCGCGGCGCCGGCTTGATTGAGCGTCAGCGCGCCGGTGGCGATCAATTGACCGCCGGTGTTGTCCACGCTGGACGGCGTATTCAGATTCAACACGCCGCCGGCGATGATGTGGCCGCCTTGCGTGTTGCTCAACGCCGGCGTGACAATCGTGACATCGCCAGTACCGCCGATCAGCCCGGAGCCGGTGACGGCGGACGGATTGGCATTGGTGATCGAGGTAGCTGCGGCAACGGTAGTCAATCCAGTGCCGACATTGATGATTTTACCGTTGGTGTTGTCGACCGTACTGCCGGAAACCTGCAACTGGCCGTTGTTGCCCAAGGCTTCGATCTTGCCGCCGACGTTGGTCAATGCGCCCTGCGCTGCCGTGGCGACATTGCCCATCGCTTCCATGGCGCCATGGGTGTTGTCGAGCGTGCTGGCGGAAGACACCGTGAGATCGCCGAGCGCGCCGAGTGCGCCGCTGGCATTGTTGATGCTGCCGGCCGTCGCGGTTACCGCGCCCTTGCCGCTGATGCTGCCTGCAGCGTTGTTTAATGCCTGGGCGACATTGACTGCGACAGCGCCGGTACCCAGATTCTGGATTTTACCGGCAGCGTTATTGACCGACTGTGCATTGACGGTGGCGCCAGCCGTCGCCCCTTCGATGGTGCCGCCCTGGTTATTCACTTGACCGGCAACGGCATCGACGGTCACGGCTGCACCGCCGATATAGCCGCCCTGGCTGTTGTCGATAACGGATGTGCTGGTGACCGATTGATTACCCACGGCGGTCAGCTTGCCGCCCTGGTTCGCGATGGAACCGGCCGTGATCGTCCCGGCGCCATTGGTGCCCAGCACCCCGCCGTTATTCGACAAGGCGCCGGTGTTCACCGTCAACGCACCAGTGCCCATATGGGCGACAGAACCGCTGTCATTGGTCAGTGCCGCCGGCGCGAGGGTCAGATTGCGGGCCAGCACACCGATCATGCCGCAACTGTTGTCGAGCAGCTGCGAGACGTTCATCGTGGCTGTGCCGTTGGTATCGTTCTGGATGATCTGGCCGGCGGCATTCTTGAGCGTGCCGGCCTCCAGGTCAATCGTGCCGGCGCCCAAGGTGCCGCCGCTGTTGTCGAGTGTGGCCGCCGTGATGGTGGCGCTGGCCGGACTTGTCGTGGAACCTGCCTGGATCGTGCCGGCGCTATTGGTGAGGTGAGATCCGGCATTGACCGTCATGGCCCCGTTCGAGCCGAGAGTGCCGCTATTATTGTTGAGCGAACTGGCCGTCAGATTCAGTGTCTGTTGCGCGCTGATGCTGCCGCTATTGATCGTCGCACCGGCAGTGATGCCGGCCGCGCCATTGGTCGCTATCGCACCGTGCTGATTCGACAGCGTGCCGGTGGCGATGTGCAGCGTGCCGGCTGCGGCCTGGGAGATGGCGCCGCTGTCGTTGGTCAGGCTACCTGTCGCGAGCGTCAGATCGGCGGCGTTGCTCTGCAATGTACCGTGCGAATTGTCGAACGCGCCTGCGGCTTGCACCGTCATCGCCGCCGCCCCGCTTTGCGAGATCAGCCCGGATTGATTCGCAATACCGTGCGCGTGAAGAGCGACCTGGGTCGCGGCAATGGTGCCCGCATTATTGGTCAGCGCCGTTCCGGCAGAAGCATCCAGGACAGCGCCGGCAGCTAAGCTGCCGGAGGAATTGTCCAGCGCCTGCGCGGCAGCAACCGTCAGATTCTGCGCGGCGGAAATCGCGCTGCTGTTGGTGAGCGATCCCGCCGACACGGCGACGTTGCCATTGCCGCCGATGACACCTGCCGCCGCATTGGTGAGCTGGCCGCTGGCCGTCAACGTCAAGCCGTCGGCGTTCAGCGATTTGATATTGCCGGCGGTGTTGTCGATATTGACACCGGACATATTGAGCCCGGCACCGGCTTGGATCGTGCCGTGCGCGTTCGATACATCGCCGCTGCTTGCCAGCGTTGTCTGCTGCACTGAGGTCAACGATCCGCCCTGATTGTTCAGGCTAGCGGCAGTCAGATTGACTTGACCGTTGCTGGCAATCGCGCCTTGCGCGTTCGTCACAGCACCGCTCTGGATCGTGGCAGCGCCGGAGCCGGCATGATTGATTTGACCGCCGGTGTTATTTAAGCTGCCGGACGCTATCGCCAGATTCTGGGCGTTGGTGGTAATACTGCCTGTACTGTTGTTCAACAGACCGCTGGTCGTGATGCCGGTGTCGCCGCTCCCTGACTGAGTGAGAGTGCCGCCGACGTTGGAAAGGCTGGCGGAATTGCTTGTCAGTTGCGCCGCAGCGATACTGCCCTGGTCATTGATGACGGCGCCTGTCGCGCTCAGGTTGGCTGCGCCAGCCGCTTGCAGCGCGCCGCCCGTCAGATCGATATTGCCAGCGTGGGCGGCTAAACCAATATTGCCCCCGACGTTGGTTTGGGCATGGGCCAGACTCAGGCCGGCCCCAGCAATGACGCCGAAATCGGTCGTCGCCGTGTTCCGGCCCGTAGCGCTGACTGCACCCGCGGCAATCAAGCTCAGGCTTCCCGGCTGGGTGGCATGGCTATTTACATCAACGCCTGCGCCCAATACGCCTGTCGAATTGATCGAACCGGAGAACAGCAACAAATCATTTTGCGCGGCAATGACGCCGCTATTGGCAATCTGTCCTGCACTATAAAGCTGCATCGCCTGCTGGCCGTATAACGTGCCGGTATTGGTAATCGCGTCATTACCGACAATGCGTACCTGGCCGCTGGCAGTGGTTCTTCCATTCAGGGTGACTTGCCCCTGATTGTCGATATTCAGATCCCCGGCCTGGGCTGCGATATTGCCGAGACTGACCACACCGACACCGGCTTCGGTGCCGACGAGCCGGATCTTGTTGGCGTACATCCCGCCTAAAGCGGAAGAATCTATCCCAACGGTAGGCTTACCGCCCTCGCCCGTAATCACCTGGACGCCGAGGTCAGCATAATTGACCAGATTTGCGCCCGTGATGACATTCAGATTATTACTCGCCCACAACTGACCGTTGATCGCAACACTGCGAGAAATCAGATCGAGCTGGTCCAGATTATTGCCGTTGAGGCCGTTCGCACCGATCTGGATATCGCCACGCGTGACACGAAAGGCATTTAAGCTGCCGTCGCCGCCGAAGACCGGCGTGCCGGTCGTGAGAACGCCACGTGAGGTGTTGATGAACCCCAATCCATTGACGCTCAGTCCGTTCGGATTGGCAATAATCACCTCTGCCCGCTGACCCGCCACTTCGATATAACCGTTGAGCTGGGAGCGGCTGGTGCCGGTCACTTCGTTCAAAATAATGCGCGCCGCATTGCCAGGCGTGAGGTTCGCATTGCCCGGCACCCAGCCCGCCTGCTGCGTCTGCACGCTCGTCGGGGAATTATTAAGAACTGCGCCCGTACTGCCGCCGACGGAGAATTGGTTGTATTGGTTATGACTGAGCCCGGAAGAATTTGGCGCCACGATATTCACCAGAGGAATGCCGCTGGCGGTTTGTGAAACTGTAGGGCGATGGCTACCGGCATTCGGATCGGCCACGATCTGTGCGTTGACCACGGTGACGCTACCAAACAAAGCTGCAACGGCGACGCCTAAATGCACCAGACGCATCAACGGCGACCTGGCCGCCCCTGCGCTACCGGACTGACTGCCGCTCCCCTTGGCCTGATTGGAAACATTCTCGGCCACCACCACCAAGGCATTACGTTGCTTGCTGAAAATGACGCGGTAGGCTTGCGAGTTCATCGTTCTTCCAATCGGGGGAAATAGTATTTATATGGCGATTAATATTGATACGCGAGACTGAAACCAACTGCCGGCGTCGCGGTCTTGAAACCTTGCGGCTTGACCAGCGCCCAACTGGAAAATACGTCGTAGCTCAAGCCGAACACACCGCCGCGTACACCGACCGTGGCGCCGGCCAGCTTGTTGCCGAGGAGGTTCGCTACGCTGGGGCCGTACACCTGGCCATAATCCAGGCCGACATAAGCCGACTGGCCACTGTTGGCAAGCGGCAGGCTCAGTTCATTGCGCAGATAAAAGCCGCGCTCGGCGGCCAGGGTTAGCTCGCCATCAAAGCCGCGCACGGTGTAGCGATTGCCAAAGCTGAATTGATCCGCCAGATACAGCGGCGAACGCGTCGTTTGCCCATGAAAGGTGCCGATATAGCTCAGCGGTTGGCTGGCGATCTGAAACGGCACGCTCAAGGTGGCATCCACCGTCTGCAAGCCGTAGTGCAAATTGTTGGTGCTCGGATCTTCCTGACCCAGCACATTCTTGGCATAGGTTTGCCCATTGAACCAATTGACACCCCATTTATTGGCGACCGTCAGGTCGAGCTGGGCGCTGCCAAAGTAATGCGTATGCACCCAGGCGAGTTCGGCGAAGGTGGTGTCGCGTTCCTGTACCGCGATTTCGGTATCGGCGATGTAGGCATGGTTCCAGCGTTTGCCGACTCTGAATTGCCAGCTGTTCTTTTGCGATTGGTCGCGCTGGAACAGCTGGGCAATCTTCAGTTCCAGGTTGCGCGACTTGCCGCTGGAAACAAAGGTCTCGTTGGCTCCCGCAATTTTGTGGTGGTAGTCATAGCTGCTGGCCGAGATCGCAAAATTCCAGTAGCCGGCAGGCACCGCGTAATAGACATTGTTGCCGCTAGTGCCGCGCTGACCCGCTTTGCGATCCGCATCGGTGCTGACGCCG
>NZ_JAGQEG010000150.1 GCF_018305005.1 Collimonas silvisoli | reverse complement strand
CAAAAATGCGGTGCAGGAAACCCGGTTTTTCATAGGAGGTAAAGCGCAGGGGGACGTCGTCGCCGAGGAAGCGCGAGACCACGTCTTCGTAGGCCAGGGCGACATCGCTGCCCTTGATATGAATTGCCGGATTGCCCTGGTTAGAGGCGTGCAATACCGATTCCGACTCAGGAATGATGCCGACCAGAGGGATGCGCAGAATATCCTGAACGTCGGTATACGACAGCATTTCACCGGCCTCGACGCGTTTTGCCGAATAACGGGTGATCAGCAAATGTTCCTTGACCGGTTCGCCGCCGTTTTGCGCGCGCCGCGATTTTGCCTGGATGATGCCGAGGATGCGATCGGAGTCGCGCACCGACGACACTTCAGGATTGGTCACGACCACCGCCTCATCGGCAAACGTCAGCGCCATCACGGCGCCGCGTTCGATGCCGGCCGGCGAATCGCAAATGATGTATTCGAAATCCATCTTGACCAGATCGTTGAGAACGGTCTCAACGCCTTCTTCGGTCAAGGCATCTTTGTCGCGGGTTTGCGAAGCTGGCAAAATGAACAGATTTTCGCAATGCTTGTCCTTGATCAGGGCCTGGGTCAGGGTTGCTTCTTTATTGACGACATTGATCAGATCGTACACTACGCGCCGCTCGCAACCCATGATCAAATCCAGATTGCGCAGGCCGACGTCAAAGTCGAGCACAGCGGTTTTGTGGCCGCGCATGGCCAGACCCGATGCAAAACTGGCGCTGGAGGTGGTCTTGCCAACTCCGCCTTTGCCGGACGTAACAACGATGATTTTTGCCACGAAGAGCTCCTTGTTGGATATGCGGATATGTAGTTAGTCTTGAATTCGAAATCTTAAATTCGGGAAGCGGAATTGAGCGATAGTACGTCAATCCGATCGCCGCTCAGGCGAATTTGTGCCGGCTGGCCCTTTTGTTCCGGCGGCAAGCCGTTTTCAAAAGTGCGATACACGCCGGCGATGGAGACCAGTTCAGCTTCCATGCTGGCGGCAAAAATACGGGCCGAGGTGTCGCCGCTGGCGCCGGCCAGCGCCCGCCCGCGCAGTGGCGCGTAGACGTGAATGCTGCCGTCGGCAATGATTTCGGCGCCATTGTTAACCGTAGCGGTGATGACCAGATCGGCGTCGCGCGCATAAATCCGTTGTCCTGCGCGCACCGGCGTATCGATGATCATGGTGCTGGCGGCCGCCCTTGGAGGTGCCGCGACCGGGGCCGCCGGTGGTGGTGTAGGGGCGGCAGGTTCCTGGCGCGCGGCCACGACATGATCGATGCTCAAGCCGCTGGCGACGATGTCGGCTTCCATTTCCGCCGGGGCATTGCGCACCGCAACCGCATTCAAGCGATATTTCTTCAGAAGCGCAATCAATTGCGGCCAATCCATATGCGAGCGGTCAGGCCCCAGGCCGGCCACATCGATAACCGCAAACTCATTGTCAAAGAAGTCGGCGGTGCCGCCGGTCATTTCCTGCAAAGCAGCTTCTAACGCCATCGGATCGGAATCATGCAAGATGGCAGATACGGCGACCACGGTTGCAATTTTTATTTCAATCGGCTTGCGGGATTTGTTTTTGAGCATAAAGCAGTGAGATGTATGGGCAAACCAAAGCAGGAAGTGCTGGCGAATTGGTTTATAGAACGTTTAGATGGCAATTGGTTCGTTTTGAATGAATATAAAATATTGTCTTAGTTCGCGATCTTACCAAATCTCGGGAGGATCACGAAAAAAGCGTTGCCGCCGCATCAGTTGCCTATCAATTATCTGCCGATCTCGTCGCATTTGTATGCGGCTTTGCCCAGCCTGGACGGCGGATTCCCGCGCTTCGGATTGGGTAACGATTGGGTAACACATCACGCCGCAAATGCAAAAAGGGCTTAGCCGAAGCTAAGCCCTTTTTTGTTTTTGGTGGCCCGGGGCGGAATCGAACCACCGACACAAGGATTTTCAATCCTCTGCTCTACCGACTGAGCTACCAGGCCAAGGGACAGGAGTATAGCAAAACATTTTCGATCCGCAAAGCCCCTTGTTGAAAGTTCTTTAAAAAACTTTGTGCTGCTTAAATTGTGGGCGGCAACTTCTGGCCTGGGTTCACGGAAACCCATATTTAACGGGGCGTGCGGAGCCTTGCATGTGTAGTCGTTATAATGGCGGGATGAAAGATATCGGATCAATCTCGAAAAATGCCGGCGCTGCGCCGAAGGCGGAATACGATATTTGTATCGTCGGCAATGGTGCTGTCGGCAAGGCAGCGGCGCTGGCCTTGGCGCAGATCGGCTTGCGTGTCACTTTGCTGGGGATGCCGGCGGCGCCAGCATCTGCCGCCGCGCCAGATGCTTGGGATACACGCGTGTACGCATTGAATCATGCGGCGCGCAGCCTGCTGTCGACGATCAAGGTGTGGGACGCCTTGGACCAGGCGCGGGTTGCCGCCGTAGACGGCATGGCGATCAAAGGCGGCACTGACAGCGCAGCCGGCAATCTCACATTCGATGCTTACGGTGCGCGTGTCGATGCGCTGGCATGGATTGTGGAGGAAGGCAATCTGAATCAGGCGCTGGATGCGGCGCTGAAATTTGCGTCGAATGTGCGCGTGCTCAGCGGCCGCGTCCAGACGATGCAAGTGGATGCGGCAGCGGCGGCCTTGCGGCTGGAGTCCGGGGAGCTCATCAGTTCTGCCCTGATTGTGGGCGCCGATGGTGCGCAATCCTGGGTGCGTGGCCAGTGCCAGATCGGCATCGATTACCGCTCGTATAAACAGCGCGGGGTGGTCGCCAATTTCTCATGTGAGCGGCCGCATCATGGCATTGCCTATCAATGGTTTACTGAAACCGAAGGCATCGTTGCTTTGCTGCCTTTGCCCGGGCAACGGGTATCCTTGGTCTGGTCGGCGCCGGAAGCGTTGGCGCTATCATTATTGGATGAGCCCCTGTCGGAATTGGCCGCACGTCTGTCCTCACTGGCAGGCGACAAGCTCGGTCGGTTACAGCCCTTGCAGCCGGAACAGACGCAAGCGTTTCCCTTGTCCTTGCTCAAGACGCATGCCTTGGTGGCGCCGCGAGTCGCCCTGATCGGCGATGCCGGCCACGTGGTGCATCCGCTGGCCGGGCATGGCATGAATCTCGGTTTCGGCGACGTTGCGGCCTTGGTCCAGGTGCTGGCCGAGCGCGGCATGCATCGCGATTGCGGCGATGCCAGCGTGCTGGCCCGTTACGCCCGCGCGCGCAAGGAAGAGATATTGTTGATGCAAATGACTACCGATGGACTGGAACGGCTGTTCGGCGCCGATTTCGGTCCGCTTCGTTTGCTGCGTAATGCGGGGTTGAACTTGCTGGATAAAGTACCGGTCTTAAAAAGACAATTGATGGCCCACGCAGTGGGTCGCACAACCGATAAAGAATAACGGGAATGATGATGAAAAAAATAAGCGTGATGTTGGTGGCCTTGCTGGGGCTGTGGGTAAGCGTTGTCGGCGCCGAGACTTTGCAGGAGGCCTCGATTAAAAAGCTGGTTGAGCCGCGCCTGGGAGATGGCGTCAAGGTCGATGAAGTAACCAAGACCCCTTATTCGGGTTTGTTTGAAGTACGTGTCGGCAACGATATTTTTTATACCGATGCCGCGGCCAAATATGTTTTTGTCGGCCGTATCATGGACGCGCAAAGTTCGCGCGACTTTACCCGGGAACGGGTGGATGAGTTGAGCAAGATTAAGTTTTCCGATTTGCCGCTGGATCTGGCCATGAAGAAGGTCAAGGGCAACGGCAAGCGTGTGATCGCGGTGTTCGAAGATCCCAATTGCGGGTATTGCAAGCGCTTTCACAAGAGCACTTTGCCGGAAGTCGATAACGTTACTGTATATACCTTTCTGTACAACATCTTGGCGGAAGACTCCGCCGTCAAAGCCCGAAACGTCTGGTGCAGCACGGATCGCAACAAGGCCTGGACCGATCTGATGGTCGACGGCAAAGCCGCCGCCGCCGCACCAGCAGCCTGCCAGGCGCCGAACGATAAAGTGTTGGCGCTCGGTCAAAAAATGAATGTGACTGGCACGCCGACGATTATCTTTGCCGACGGTTCACGCGCGCCGGGCTGGATCGACGCCAAAACCATGGAAGCCAAATTCAGTTCCTTGAAATAAACAAAGCTCCTGCTGTTATCCGGCATTCGCGACTTCTCTCCGAAACCTGTCATGGGTCTTCAACAATACAATGGGCAAATCGTCGGCCTGCTGCTGGCCGCAGGCCGCGGCCGGCGTTTTGATCCCAGCGGCGTCCGCAGCAAATTACTGCAATCGTTGCCGGCAACTTCTGGCCGGACGGTGCTGGCAAGCGCCGCCGGCAATCTGGCCGCGGCGCTACCGATATGTGTTGTCTTGCGCAGCGATGTGCCGGAGCTGATCACACAAGTGGCGGATTACGTCTGGGTGCAATGCGAGACTGCCGACGACGGCATGGCGGCGTCGCTGGTACGCGGTTTGCAGCAGACCGCGGATGCGGCCGGCTGGGTGATTGCCCTGGCCGACATGCCCTATGTGCAGCCGGCAACCATCGAGGCCCTGGCGTTGGCGCTGCGCCAAGGCGCTGACATCGCAGTGCCGACGTACCTGGGCCGGCGCGGCAATCCGGTCGGCTTCAGCCGCAAGCACTTGCCGCAACTGTTGGCCTTGCGCGGCGATCAGGGCGCACGCAGCCTGTTGCAGTCATTGCCGGTAGTCGAGGTGACGGTGGCCGATCCGGGCATCCATCAAGACATCGACACCGTCGCCGATATACGACAATCGTCAGCTTGAAGCGGGCAATCCATTCGACTTTTCGGTTGCCGGCAACCGAGGCCGGCCCTAAACCGCGCAATCCCGCTACACTATCGTCTTTTTGCGCAGCCGGCGACCCGTCTGTGCATACCGATGTTCCCTGACTAAGCCCCCAGATGAATCCACATTTCCTGAACAAACGTATTATCCATTTACTTGGTTATGCCGGACTGATTCCGTTCGTGCTGCTGACGCTGGCTTGCTGGCTGGTCAACGCCGACTGGCTGCGCGATTTTATTCGCGGACAACTGGCTTACGGCATCGCCGCCTTGTCCTTTCTCGGCGGGATCCACTGGGGAGCGGTAGTGCTGCGTGCCGATCTGTCGGCTGATCATACGAAAAAAGCTTTGATCTGGGGTGTGGCGCCGACCAGCATTGCCTGGTTCTCGACCATGGCCGGCGGTTTCGGTTTCGCCTTGCTGATTGCCGGTTTTATCGCGGCTTACCAGGCCGACAAACGCTTGTTCCCATGGTATGGCTTGCCGGCCTGGTTTATTGAATTGCGTTTTAGATTGACTTGTGTGGCGGTGGCGGCGCTGATGCTGACCGTGATTGCCGGTAACGTTCGTGGATAAAAGATGAAAAAAAATACTGCCAAATTAATCGCCGGGTCTGCTCGCAGCAGCTCGCGCGACGGCCTAAGCTACAGCATCATCGCAGCCGATCCTGCTGCCCATTTGTTTGCCGTTACGCTGAGTATTGCGGAGCCGGCTGCGGTCGGGCAGATTGTCGCCTTGCCGGCATGGATTCCCGGCAGTTACATGATCCGTGAGTTTGCGCGCAACATCGTACAGATTCGCGCCGAGTCTAACGGCCGCAAGATCGCCCTCAAGAAGCTCGATAAGCATTCGTGGCAGGCGGCGCCGTGCGACGGGCCGCTGACCTTGCATTACCTGGTGTACGCATGGGATCTGTCGGTGCGCACCGCACATCTGGACCAGACTCATGGCTTCTTCAACGGCACCAGCGTATTTTTGCGCGTGGTCGGTCAGGAAAACACGCCGCACATCGTGGATATCCAGCGCCCGCAAGGCGAAGCATTCGAAGCGTGGCGCATCGCCACCGCGCTGCCAACGTTGAAAGCCAAGCGTGGCTCCTTCGGCAGCTATGTCGCCGCCAACTACGACGAACTGATCGACCATCCGGTCGAAATGGGGACTTTTCAACTGGCCAGTTTCAAGGCGCACGGCGTGCCGCATGAGATTGCGATTACCGGCAACGTACCGAATCTGGATCTGCTGCGTTTAAGCGCGGACCTGAAAAAGATTTGCGAAACCCAGATCGCTTTCTTCGAACCGGCCGGCGGCAAGTTTGCCAAACGCGCGCCGATGCAACGCTATGTGTTCCTGACGCTGGCCGTGGGCGATGGCTATGGCGGACTTGAGCATCGCGCTTCGACCGCATTGATCTGCGCGCGCGCAGATTTGCCGGTCAAAGGGCAAGCAGAAATGAGCGACGGTTACCGCAACTTCCTCGGCCTGTGCAGCCATGAGTACTTCCATACCTGGAACGTCAAACGTATCAAGCCGGCTGCGTTTGCCCCCTATGATCTGCAAGTTGAAAATTACACGCCGCTGTTATGGCTGTTCGAAGGTTTCACCAGCTACTACGACGATCTGATGCTGTTGCGCAGCGGCTTGATTGATCAGCCGGCTTATTTCAAGCTGATCGAGAAAACCATCAACGGCGTGCTGCTTGGCAGCGGCCGGCATAAGCAAAGCGTGGCCGAATCCAGCTTTGACGCTTGGGTCAAATATTATCGCCAGGACGAAAACGCGCCAAACGCGATTGTCAGCTATTACACCAAGGGCTCCCTGGTGGCGCTGGCGCTGGATCTGACAATTCGCAGCGAAACCAAGGGCCGCAAATCGCTGGACGATGTGATGCGCGCCTTGTGGCAAAAATATGGCCGCGATTTTTATGCCGACAATGCCTTGAGTGGCCGCGGCGTCAGCGAGGCTGCCGTCGAAGCCCTGTTCGATGAGGTAACCGGCCTCAAGCTGAAACGTTTCTTCGATCGCTATGTGCGTGCAACCGATGATTTGCCGCTGGCGAAATTATTGGCGCCGACCGGCATCGTGTTGAACGACAGCCGCAAGCCGGGCAAACCCTCGCTCGGCGTGCGTACCGCGCGCAATGGCGGCGATTGCAAACTGGCGAATGTGTATGAAGGCGGCGCTGCCCATCGCGCCGGCTTATCGGCGGGCGATCTGCTGGTGGCGATCGACGGCATCCGGGTTCCTGGCAGTCTGGATGCGTTGCTGGCGCGTTACCGGGTTGGCGACAGCGTCACCATTCACACTTTCCGGCGCGATGAGTTGATGACGTTCAAAGTCAGATTGTTAGCCGACAGTGCGCCGCAAGTAGGCTTGCAAGCGGAAGCCAAGCCGGCGCTGGTGCCGGCGTTGCGTACTGCATGGCTGGCCGGGCGCAGCGGACGTTGAGTGTGCGACAGGGAGTAAAAAAGCCGGAGCAGTTGTCCGGCCTTTTTTAATCGGCTGACCCGTCCTGAATTAGGTTGACACTTTTTCGATGAAGAGAAGGAGTGTCAAATGGAGCAAGAGATGCGGCGCAGCCAACGTGATTACAGCCTGGCTTTTAAATTGAGCGTTGTCGAGCAGGTA
>NZ_JAGQEG010000014.1 GCF_018305005.1 Collimonas silvisoli | reverse complement strand
AGTCCGGCCTGCAGCTTGCCGGTGCCTTTCGCGCCGCTGTCGTCCAGGGTGCCGGTCAGCTTCCACGGTTTGCCGCGCTTGACCGTAATGACCACGTCGCTCTCGCCGGGCATTTCGCCGGGGACGATTTCCATGCTGACATCCTGGCTGGGGATACGCTTCATCTGCTCTAACCCCTGTTCCAGATCGCGCAGGTTGAGCAAGTTGCCGGGGCCGGTGGGGAAAGCATTGCGCCAGGTGCCGTAGAGACTGGGATCGGCAAAGCGAATCGCGCGGATCACACCCGGCACCAGCACCAGTTTCAGCACACCGCTGGAGAGATCCTGCTCGGGAATGCCAAGCCGCGTGGTGCTATAGCCGCGCTTCAACATCAGATTGGTCAGGCGCTTGACGATCAAGTCCAGGCCGGCCTTGCCGATACAGGCGCCGTTGTACTGCCGCAGGTAATCCTGGGCAAAGCGGAAATGATCAAACGGCAAATCGCTGGCACCGGCAGCGCGGATCGCCGGCGGCAATTGCGACGGGACATCGAGGACAAACTGGTGAATCGGAAAGCATGGCGATTCGCTGGGCAGGCTCAGGCCGTCGAGCGCCTCTGCGACTGCCTTGTCTTCCAGACTGACGTTAGGCGCTTGCAATTGCCGTTGGCGTTCCTGCAAATCGGCCTGATTACGACGCCGCTGCTCTTCGCTTGACGGCGTTTGCACACTCGGATCACGGCGACGCAATTCCTCCAGGTCAGGCGGCTGGATCGTTTGCGCCAAACCTTCGTGCATGATTGTCGCCAGTAGCAGACTGACGCCCATTCCCCTTGCTAAAGTCGATAAGCTCCCACCACCTTGGTTGGATAAGGTGTACTTCCCCATGTGCTGCCTTCTTTATTATTTCCCCGAGGCGCGATTTTACAAAGTGTCATCATGTTTTCCTACGGGAATTCCCAGAAACATGGACTACTTTGCAATCTTTGACACATTTGTGGCTAATTGGCATCAAAAAGGCAAGGTAACGGCTACGCTTGGCGGGGTTTATTAATCGATTGACAATAACTTTGATTATTGCCGCAAAAATGTGCAATTGACAATAAGTTAAGTCTTAAAAACGCCAGGCCATTGCATTACGAAAGTTTCACATATAGTCGTTTTACTAACTCTGGCCGGTCACCCGACATACGTTATAATCGCGGGTTATCGAAACTGCCAATATGCGGCCACAACCGCGGCCGGCCGGCAGGTTTCCCGTTTTTTCCTCGCATCCATTATTCTCAAGGCAGGCGGCCGAGACCGCCTGAACCACGCATCATGCAAGAACCCGTCTCCGAGCAACCGGACGTTATTAGCACCGCCGATACTGCAGATACTGCCGACATCGCCGCCAACAATGTATCCGTCGAACAAATCGCCAGCGAAGTGGCGCGGCGCCGCACCTTCGGCATCATTTCCCACCCGGATGCCGGCAAAACTACGCTGACTGAAAAATTGCTGCTGTTTTCCGGCGCGATCCAGCTGGCGGGCACCGTCAAGGGCCGCAAAAGCGGCCGCCATGCGACCTCGGACTGGATGGATATCGAAAAGCAGCGCGGCATTTCCGTCGCCAGCTCGGTCATGCAGTTCGAATACCGCGACCACGTGGTCAACCTGCTCGACACCCCGGGCCACCAGGACTTCTCGGAAGATACCTATCGGGTGCTGACGGCGGTCGACTCGGCGCTGATGGTGATCGATGCCGCCAAGGGCGTCGAAACCCAGACCATCAAGCTGCTCAATGTCTGCCGCATGCGCAATACGCCGATCATCACCCTGATGAACAAGATGGACCGCGAAACCCGCGATCCGCTGGAGTTGCTGGACGAGCTGGAATCGGTGCTGAAGATCCAGTGCGCGCCGGTCACCTGGCCGATCGGCATGGGCAAGACTTTCCGCGGCGTGTATCACCTGCTGCGCGACGAGATCCTGCTGTTCGCCGCCGGCAACGACAAGGCTGACCAGGCTTTCGAAGTCATCAAGGGCATCGACAACCCGCGCCTGGATGAAATGTTCCCGCGTGAAATCGAACAGTTGCGGATGGAAGTCGAACTGGTGCACGGCGCTTCCCATCCTTTCGATCAGGAAGCGTTCCTGGCCGGCGTGCAAACCCCGGTATTCTTCGGTTCCGCCATCAACAACTTCGGTATCCGCGAAATCCTCAACGCCCTGATCGACTGGGCTCAACCGCCGGGTTCGCGCGATGCGACAGTGCGCACCGTAGAACCGAAAGAAGCCAGCTTCTCCGGTTTCGTGTTCAAGATCCAGGCCAATATGGACCCGGCTCACCGCGACCGGATTGCTTTCTTGCGGGTCTGCTCCGGCCACTTCCAGCGCGGCATGAAGATCAAGCACCTGCGCCTGAACCGCGAGATCAAGGTATCGAACGTGGTGACCTTCATGGCCTCCAGCCGCGAGCAGGTGGAAGAAGCCTACGCCGGCGACATCATCGGCCTGCCTAACCACGGCAACATGCAGATCGGCGACAGTTTCTCCGAAGGCGAGCTGTTGCAGTTCACCGGCATCCCCTACTTCGCGCCGGACTTTTTCCGCTCGGTGCGGATTCGCAATCCGCTCAAGATCAAGCAATTGCATAAGGGCTTGCAACAGCTCGGTGAAGAAGGCGCGATCCAGGTTTTCAAACCGGTCACCAGCAGCGATCTGGTATTGGGCGGCGTTGGCGTGCTGCAGTTTGAAGTGGTCGCCAGCCGCCTGCTCAACGAGTACGGCGTCGATGCGGTATTCGAAGGCACCAGCATCAGCAGCGCACGCTGGATCACCTGCGACGACAAGAAGATCCTGGCCGATTTCGAGAAATCATCCGCTGGTCATAACGTCGCTTATGATGCTGCCGGCAACATGGCTTATCTGGCGACCTCTGGCGTCAACCTGCGTCTGACGCAAGAGCGCTGGCCGCAAGTCGTGTTCCACGAAACGCGTGAGCATGCGGTCAAGCTGAACTGAGCCGGCAAGCTGCAGACGTAAAAAAGGAGATGCGATTGCATCTCCTTTTTTCATTTCAGGGTGCGCCACCCTGCCTGCCTGACTTACGTATGATCGTTACGTATGATCGCGCTGATCCGCCTTCGCAAGCGCGGCTTCGCGCATCGCCAGTTCCTGCTCGGCGTCGACACCCTTGTTATCCAGTTGACTGTGCAAGCGCTGCTCATCCAGCTCGCCGGTCCATTTCGCCACGATGATAGTCGCGACGCCATTGCCGATGGTATTGGTCAGGGCGCGCGCTTCCGACATGAAACGGTCGATACCCAGGATCAGCGCCAGCCCGGCGACCGGCACATGGCCTACCGCCGACAAAGTCGCCGCCAGCACGATGAAACCGCTGCCGGTGACGCCGGCGGCGCCTTTGGAAGTCAGCAGCAGGACTGCCAGCAAGGTCAGTTGCTGCACCAGCGTCATCGGCGTATCGGTCGCCTGGGCGATGAATACCGCTGCCATGGTCAGGTAGATCGAGGTGCCGTCAAGATTGAACGAGTAACCGGTTGGAATCACCAGGCCGACCACCGATTTCTTGGCGCCCAGGTTTTCCATCTTGCCCATCAGGCGCGGCAGCACCGATTCCGAGGACGAAGTGCCGAGCACGATCAGCAATTCTTCCTTGATGTATTTGACGAACTTCCAGACGCTGAAGCCATGCACCTTGGCGACTATTCCCAGCACGACGAAGATGAACAGCAGGCAGGTCAGATAAAACGCGCCCATCAGCTGGCCCAGCGACAGCAAGGAGCCGACGCCGTATTTGCCGATGGTGAAAGCCATCGCGCCGAAGGCGCCGATAGGTGCGACTTTCATGATCAGGCCGACCATGCCGAACAGCACATGCGAGAATTTTTCAACAAAATCGAACACCAGCGTGCCGCGGCCGCCGAACTTATGCAGCGCGAAGCCGAACAGTATCGCGATCAGCAACACTTGCAGAATCTCGTTCTTGGCAAAGGCGTCGACAAAGCTGCTTGGAATGATGTGGAACAGGAATTCGCTGGTCGATTCCATCTTGCCCGGGCCGGTATAGGCGGCAATGCTCTTGGTGTCGAGCGCGCTCAAATCGACGTGCATGCCGCTGCCCGGATGCCAGACATTGACCACCACCAGGCCGAGGATCAAGGCGACGGTGCTCATGATTTCAAAATACAGCAAGGCCAGGCCGCCGGTCTTGCCGACTTTCTTCATGTCTTCCATGCCGGCGATGCCGATCACCACGGTGCAGAAAATCACCGGCGCAATGATCATCTTGATCAGTTTGATGAAGCCGTCGCCGAGCGGCTTCATGGCCGCCCCGGTTTCCGGATACAGATGCCCAAGCACGACGCCGATCACGATGGCGGTCAATACTTGCACATAAAGCGATTTGTAGAGCGCTGGTTTTGCCATTTGTCCTCTCCGATTAGACTACGTTTTTTTTAGATTATCACCGCTGACCGCTTGCCTGCGCTTACACACACGTACACGTAGCAATATGGCTGGCGCCGATCATGCCGCCTACTTTTTTACCCAACAATCCGCTCATCCTCCATGAATGCCGGAACAGGAAAAGACTGAAAAAAGTGCGCCACTGTAGCTGATAACGCTACCATCACTCAAGTTATTTGCACTCGCCGACAGAAAATTGCATTTTGTGCAATCATCACAGGGCACGTTTTCCGCAATCTCCTGAATTGGCAACCTTGATTGACAATATTGCACAGGGATACATTCTGTTCTGTATTGCCCTTCAAGTAAATTCCTGCATGAGATATTTAGCCTGCGAGACTTTATCAAGCAATCCTTAACTAGCAATACGTATTAGTACGTATTAAGGAAACTTGAGATGGTCTTGTCACAATGCTTGTGTATTCTGGTTTGCGGCAACGTATGCTTGTATTGCATCATTAATAACATCATGTTTTACATCTGAGCCGAAACAAATGCGTTGCACAAAACATGGAAAGTAATGGCAACCTTTCGTCTGTATCGTCTGTCTCAAACAAAACGTATCGCCAGCAAGTCTTTTATAACAAGGAAGATCTATGACTGAAAACGATGTCCGCAAAAACGCCTTTGCGATGCCTATCCACAATCCGGCCTTTCCGCCGGGCCCCTATCGCTTCGTCGATCGTGAGTTTTTGATCATCACCTATCGCACCGATCCGGAAGCGCTCAAGAAAATCATTCCAGCACCGTTGCAGTTCGTCGAACCTATCGTCAAGTTCGAATTCATCAAAATGCCTGATTCGACCGGCTTTGGCCATTACTGCGAATCGGGACAGGTAATCCCGGTGACATTGGACGGCGTGGCCGGAGGCTATGTCCACAATATGTACCTGAACGATCACCCGCCGATTGCCGGCGGCCGTGAATTATGGGGTTTTCCAAAGAAACTCGGCAGCCCGGAATTGCAGGTGCACACTGACACGCTGATGGGTACGCTTGACTATAGCGATTTCCGGATCGCCACTGGCACCATGGGCTACAAGCACAAGACGCTCGATAGCGCTGCCGTGAAAAAATCGCTGGAAACCCCTAGTTTTCTACTGAAGATCATTCCTCACGTGGATGGCACACCGCGTATCTGCGAACTGGTACAGTACAGCCTGACCGACATCATCGTTAAAGGTGCGTGGAGCGGGCCTGGCGCGCTCGACCTGCATCCCCATGCACTGGCTCCTGTCGCCGATCTGCCGGTGCTGGAAGTTATCTCTGCAGTACATATTTTGACCGATCTGACTTTGCCGTTGGGCACCGTCGCTTATGATTACCTCGCCAAATAAACACGTAAAGGATTTGCCATGTCACTCAAAGATAAAGTTGCACTGATTACAGGTTCCGCCAGCGGCATCGGCAAGGAAATCGCCATCGAATACGCACGCGCCGGCGCCAAGGTCGTGATCGCCGACCTGGCGCTCGACGCCGCCACCGCCACCGCCAACGAGATCAGCCAGTCGGGCGGCGTCGCGATGGCAGTCGCCATGAACGTTACCGATGAAGCGCAGGTCGACAAAGGCATCGCCGACGCCGTCGCCGCCTATGGCAGCATCGACGTCCTGATCAGCAATGCCGGGATCCAGATCATCGCCCCTATCGTCGATTCGACCCTGGACAACTGGAAAAAGATGCTGGCGATCCATCTCGACGGCGCTTACCTGACTACGCGCGCAGCGATGCGCGAAATGATCAAGAAGGGCAACGGCGGCGCCATCATCTACATGGGATCGGTCCATTCGCATGAAGCCTCGCCGCTGAAAGCGCCGTACGTCACCGCCAAGCACGGTTTGATCGGCCTGGCCAAAGTGGTCGCCAAGGAAGGCGCGAAAAACAATATCCGCGCCAACGTCATCTGCCCTGGTTTCGTCCGTACGCCGCTGGTGGAAAAGCAGATCCCGGAACAAGCCAAGGAACTCGGCATTACTGAAGACCAGGTGGTCAAGACTGTGATGTTGAAAGATACCGTGGACGGCGAATTCACCACTACCCACGATGTAGCGCAGACCGCGATTTTCCTCGGCGGCTTCGAATCCAACGCGCTGACCGGGCAATCGATCGTGGTCAGCCACGGCTGGTTCATGCAGTAACTCAGTAACTATCAGCAGTTGCCGGTAGCGGGAAAAACGGACAAAAGGGCAAGAAGCGGTTCTTGCCCTTTTTATCGACCGCGGCGGCATTCAATCCGAGAAGTCATTTTGAGCACAATTTATTTTCTGTCAGATTTGCTGTCAGCTTCAGCCCGCCGGCTGCGCCGCATCTGGCTCGGCCGGCACGGTTTGTCTTGCCTGTTGCTGCTGTGCAGTGCTGATCTGCTCGCAAAACCGGTGCCGGCCAAACCGCCCGAGGCGCCGCCGGCGTTTGCCAGCAGACAAGCGGCGCTTGCGGCTCTGCCGCCGCTGATGCTATGGGTGGGGGAACGGCCCGACGACGTTCGCACCTGGATCGACGGCAGCGCCCGGCAAGCCAGACTCAATGGCGCTGAGACCAAACCGGCGCCCTCGAACCAGGAACAGCGGATCGGCGTTGCGGTGCTCGACACCACCATCCTGCTGCGCGACGGCAGCGCCACTGTCCGCCGCCGCCAGCAAGCTCTGCGCCTGCCGCTGGCGTGGTATGCAGACAACCGCCTGCAGCAAAAAACACCGCTGGTCACCATCGTGCATATCGACATGGCGGGTGGCGCGCATAAACCGGCGCTGAACGAAAAACAAAAACGCATTATCGTCAACGCGGTGACTGCCGCCGCGACCCGCAGCCCTAGCCAGGTGGTGCAGCTCGATTTCGAAGTCATGCATAGCCAGAAACCGTTTCTGGCCGACATCGTCAGACGCAGCCGCGACGCCCTGCCCGCTAACGTCGCCTTGTCGATCACGGCGCTGGCGTCGTGGTGCGTGGGCGACGCCTGGCTCAGCGATCTGCCGGCCGATGAAGTGGTGCCGATGGCGTTCCGCATGAATGGCGACACCAAACGCATGCGCGAAGTCCTCGATCAGGACGGCCGCTTCCCGCGTCCGGAATGCCAGCCTAGCCTGGGCTTGTCGCTGGACGAACAGCCGTGGCCGGACAAACTGCGCAGCCAGCGCCTTTACCTGTTTAACCGCAATGCCTGGTCCGCCACCCCGATGGCAGGCTGGGCGGTACGCCTGGGCGCGATTTTCCCGTAGAGTCGGCCACTCTCTCAGAAATGGGATCGCGGCAGTCAGCAATCCAGCTCTGGATACATAGTCAATAATTTGAGCAGCACGCCGTTGGTCCAGCCGAAACCGTGCTGTGTCACATATTCGGCGTCGACGGCGTCGCTGCCGTCTTCGACATTGTATTTCTCCAGCAGCCCGCCGGTGCGGCGAAAGCGCGCGACATTGTTGCCGACCCAGCGGCTGGCGATTTCCCTGGCCAGGTCTGCGTAGCCGTAGCGGCGCAGGCCCGCTATCGCGATCCATTGCAGCGGCGCCCAGCCGTTCGGCGCATCCCATTGCTGGCCGCTATTGACGGTGGTGGTTGCCAGGCCGCCGCTACGCAGCAGTTTTTCGCTGATGCATTGGGCCACGCCCGTGGCCTGCTGTACTGTCGCCACACCGAAAAACAAGGGATACAGCATGGCGGCGGTGACCGCCGGCGAGGTTTGCTGCCGACGCCAGAAATAATCGCAAAAGATGGCGTTCGCGCTATCCCACAACAGCGTCTTGATGGCTGCTGCGCGGCTCCTTGCGTGGCGGCGGTAGAGCGTGGCGGATTGGGCGTCGCCGCTGGCCGCATAGGATTTAGCCAGCGTCTGTTCCAGATGCAGCAGCAGGCAATTGAGATCGACCGGCAGCAATTCTATGGTGCGTATGCTGGCCAGCGTGTGGCCGTCGGCCAGCCAGCGCGAGCTGTAATCCCAGCCGCTGGCGGCGCCTGCGCGCAGATTGCGCCAGATCTCTCCGGCCGGCCGCGTAGACGGATCGGCGGTAGCGATGTCTTCGCGATACGCTTCTTCGCGCGGCGCCGCCAGGTCGTCCCAATAGCGGTTGAGCAGCAAGCCGTCCGCCGCGCTGACCAGATGCCGGTACGCCTGGCCTGGCTGCAATCTGTCGGCGCCATCCATCCAGTAGGCGTATTCGGTTGCCAGCGCCGTTTGCCAGCGCACGTAAGCCTGCTCGCCTTCGCGCTGCGCCACCAGCTCCACCATCGAGGAAAAGAAAGGCGGTTGCGAGCGGCTCAGGAAATAGCTGCGGTTGCCGTTTGGAATATGGCCGTAACGGTTGATCAGCGCGGCAAAATTATCCACCATGCCGTCCACCAGCGCGTGCTTGCCGCTTTGTTCCAGGCCGAGCATGGTGAAGTAGCTGTCCCAGTAGTAGATTTCGCCGAAACGTTCGCCCGGCACGATATAGGAATGCGTCAGCGGCAGCAGCGAAGAACCGGGCACGGCGTCGCCGTCGGGGCGGCGTAGCAGTATCTCCCACATGGAAGCAATGTGGGCGCGCAGACTGCCTTGCGGGTCGGACTGGTAAGTCTGCGCAGTTGCCGCCGGGCGAGAGAAATGCTGCTCTACGAACGCTAACAGGTCGAACCCGTCCTGCTTTCTGCTTTCCTCGTAAAGCGCGAGGATGGCCGCCGGCGGCTGCCTGGGTTCCATGTCGACAAAAGTCTTGCTGTCGACAAAAATGCGCTGCAACTGAACCGCGTCAAACAAGGCTCCCCATACTTCGGAGGGGCTGGCAAGCCGTTGCGGTTTAAGTTCGGTGCGCACGTCTGTAGTTGTTGTAGGCATGGTTTTATGCATCAAGTTCGGCCACATGCAGCCGCCGTTGCGCCCGTCCGTCGGCGACGAACAGATGCAGCGATTCCGGCGGCAGCTTGAGATATAGCGGGACTCCCGGCGCTTGCCGGAAGGTTGAGGGATGGGTATAGACCAGCGGCTGGGCGACGCCGGCGACGTGCACGTAGACGTAGCTGTGTTCGCCCAGATGTTCGACATGCGCCAGCTTTCCGCCGAGGCCGGAGTGCCCCAGCAGGATATGCTCAGGCCGTATGCCGATGGTCACTTCCTGGCCGACGGCGAGCCCGGCCGGGCTGACTCTCGCGCTTACCAGATCGCCGCCCGGCAAGCGTACCGAGACGCCGCTGCCGTCGAGCGCGGCCACCGTGCCAGGCAAAAAATTCATCGACGGCGAACCAATGAAGCCGGCCACAAAGCGATTCACCGGGCGATGGTAAAGCTCCAGCGGTCTGCCTGCCTGCGCCACGCTGCCATCCTTCAGCACGGCGGGGCCGGCGTTCAGCAGCACGATCTGATCGGCCAGGGTCATCGCTTCGACTTGATCGTGGGTAACATAAATCGAGGTCGCGGAACCGATCTTGCGGTGCAGGTGCGCCAACTCGATCCGGGTCTGCACGCGCAGGCCGGCATCCAGGTTGGATAAGGGTTCGTCAAACAAAAATACTTTCGGCTGGCGCACGATCGCGCGGCCGATGGCGACCCGCTGCCGCTGCCCGCCCGAGAGCTGGCGCGGCTTGTAATCGAGCAGCGGCTCCAGCTGCAACATGCGCACTGCTTCGGCCACGCGGCGCTGGACTTCCTGCTCGTTCTTGATGGCGATGCGCAAGCCGAACGCCATGTTTTCAAACACGCTCATGTGCGGGTACAGCGCGTAGCTTTGGAACACCATTGCCACATCACGCTCGGAAGGCGGCAAGTGATTGACCAGGCGGCCATCGATGCTCAGCTCGCCGCCGGAAATCTCTTCCAGGCCGGCGATCATGCGCAGCAAGGTCGATTTGCCACAGCCGGAGGGCCCGATAAAGACGCAGAATTCACCTTGCGTGATTTCCAGGTTGATATTGTTGATGACCAAAGCCTTGGCGTTGTAACGCTTGTGCACATTGCACAATGAAATAGCTGTCATGGCGTCCTGTCCTTTATCCCGGTGTGCCGAAAAATGCCTGGTATGGCGGCAGCGTTACCTGGCCGCCGTCAATTTCAGAATGAAAACCGTGTCCGCCCAGAGCTTGGAAAGACATTCCCGCCGGCAGCGCATAGATGGCTGCGGCGTTCGACAGATTGAACAGGCAGAGTACGGTTTGTGCCTCGTCACGCCGGATCATGGCGACCACCTGGTCGCTTGGGGCCAGCAGTTCCATCTCGCCGTGAATCAATGCCGGCTGCTGTTTGCGCCAGCGCAGGAAATGCCGGTAGCGATGCAAGGTGGATTGCGGATCGGCTTCGGCGCGATCGGCCGCGCATGGCAGATGCGCCGCAGGGATAGGCAGCCACGGGGCGCCGCTGCTGAAGCCGGCATGCAAGCCATCCGCCTGCCACGGCATCGGCGTGCGGCAGCCGTCGCGTCCGGCGAAATCGGGCCACATGGTCTTGCCGTAGGGATCCTGGATCTGTTCATAGGGAATGACAGCCTCGGCCAGCGCCAGCTCCTCGCCCTGATACAGGCAGATCGAACCGCGCAGCGAACCCAGCATGGCCAGCAGCACGGCCGGCAGCAGCGGACTGTCGCCCAGTTCCTGCCAGCGGCTGACCACCCGCGGCACATCATGATTGCCGAGCGACCAGCAAGCCCAGGCGCCGGCGGTTTCGCGCTGGAACTCGTCCAGCACGCCATGGATGAAGCGCGGCGAACATTGCTCGGCCAGCAGGTTGAAGGTGTAGGCCATATGCAGCTTGTCGTTGCCGGCGGTGTAGGCGGCCAGGGTCCGGTACTGGTTGTCGTCGCCGATCTCGCCGATGGTGGCGATGCCGGGATAGGCGTCGGTCAACGCCCGGAAGCGCTGGAGGAAGGCCAGGTTTTCCGGCCGCGTCTTGTCGTAGACGTGCACCTGCAGCGCGTAGGGATTGTTACGCGGAACGCCCACTGCATATTGCCCCGCGGGCTGCGGCGGGTTGGAGCGCAGGGCCTGGTCGTGGAAATAGAAATTGACGGTGTCGAGCCGGAAACCGTCGACCCCGCGCTCAAGCCAGAAGCGCGTGGCGTCGAGCACCGCATCCTGTACTTCGGGATGATGGAAATTCAGGTCTGGCTGGCTGCTCAGGAAATTATGCAGATAGTATTGGCAGCGCCGGGTATCCCATTGCCAAGCGCTACCGCCGAATATCGATTGCCAGTTGTTCGGCGGCGAACCGTCGGCCTGGGGATCTACCCAGACATACCAATCCTGCTTCGGATTGTCGCGGCTGCCGCGGCTTTCCTTGAACCATGCGTGCTGGTCCGAAGTGTGGCTGATGACCTGGTCGATCAATACCTTCAGGCCGTGCTGGTGCGCGGCCGCTATCATTCGATCGAAATCGCCAAGGTCGCCGAAGATCGGATCGACCTGGCGATAATCGGAAACGTCGTAGCCGAAATCGAGCATCGGCGATTTGAAGAAGGGAGAAATCCAGATCGCGTCGATACCCAGTTGCGCCAGGTAAGGCATGCGCGCGGTAATGCCGGCCAGATCGCCGATGCCGTCGCCGTTGCTATCCTGAAAACTGCGCGGGTAGATTTGATAAATCGCTGCGCCGCGCCACCAGTTTTGCTCGTTCATATCGAATGCCTTTGTTTGATAAATTGAGAATGCATGTCGTCAATATTCGTTAAATTAGTTCTAGCCTGGCTCTAGCCCTTTACCGCACCGGCGGTCAGGCCGGAAACGATGTAACGCTGGAAAAACAGCACGACCGCAATCACCGGCAGCGTCACCACCACCGACGCCGCCATGATGTTGCCCCACGGGAGTTCATGCGAACTGGCGCCGGAAATCATGGAAATCGCTACCGGCACCGTGCGCTCGTCGCCGGACAAGGTGAAGGTCAGCGCAAACAGGAATTCGTTCCAGGCTGCGATAAACGCCAGCAGAGAGGTGGCGGCAAGCGCCGGCCACAGCAGCGGGAAGAAGACTTTGAACACAATGCGCAAGGGACCGGCGCCGTCCATGATGGCGGCTTCTTCCAATTCCTTCGGCAAGTCGCGCATGAAAGTCACCAGCACCCAGACGGTAAAGGGCAAGGTGAAAATCAGGTCGGCAATCACCAGGGCGCCGATGTTGTCGTACAGCTTGAGGCCGCGGATCAGTTCGAACATGCCGGACAGAATCGCCACCTGCGGGAACATGGACACCGTCAGGATCGAAAACAGCAGCAAGCGGCGGCCGCGAAACTGAATCCGCGCCAGGGCGTAGGCCGCCAGTATCGCCAGCAGCATCGAGATGGCGACCACACCGACCGCCACCACGATCGAGTTCAGGATGTTGAGCTGGAACGGCTGCTCCAGAAAGACATCGACGTAGTGGCTGAAAGTGACGCTTGACGGCAGCAGCTCCGGATCGAACATGGCCGAACCGCCGCGCAGCGATGAACTGATGGCGTAAAAGAAAGGGAACAGCGCATAGATCAGGATGATGCCGGCGAACAGGTAAAAGCCGATGGTCGCAAGCGGATGGCGGCGTGTCATATCAGTTTTCCTCGTCGATCTTGCTGCGCACCGCAGTCAGGTAAATCACTGTGATCAGTGCAATCATCAGGAATAGCAAAGTGGCCGCGGCCGAACCGTAGCCGACCTGCTGGAAATCAACCAGTTGCTCGCGCACATAGACCGACATGCTCTTGGTCGACTTGCCGTTCGAGGTCAGCACGTAAATCAGGTCGAACACGCGCAAGGCGTCGAGCGCACGGAACAGCATGGCGACCAGGATGCCCGGCATGATCAGCGGCAAGGTGATCTTGCGGAACACGGTCCAGACCGGAATGCCGTCGACCCGCGCCGCTTCGTACAGATCCTGCGGCAGCATCTGCAATGCAGCCAGAATCAGCAGCGCCATGAACGGCGTGGTTTTCCAGGTATCGACCAGGACAATCGTCAGCATCGCCAGATGCGGGTCGGAAGTCCACGCCAGCGGCTGGCTCAGCATGCCGGCTTGCAGCAGCAGATGGTTGATCAGGCCGAACTGGTCGTGCAGCATCCAGGCCCAGATCTTGGCCGAGACCACCGTCGGGATCGCCCACGGCACCAGGATCGCGACCCGCAGCAGGGTCCGGATCCGCGACGGCTGATTCAGCATCATGGCGATGCTCAAGCCGAACAAGGTTTCCAGCAGCACCGAACCAGAGGCAAACAGCAAGGTATTGCCGACCGCATTCCACCAGTCCGGATCTTGCAGCACACCGTATTCGCCGATGTAGTTAGCCAAGCCGATGAACTGCCCGCCGGCCAGGTTGTTCAGGCGGGTGTCGGTGACGCTGAACCAGATCGAACGCAGCAATGGCCAGCCGGCAATCAGCAGCAGCACGATGAACAACGGCGCCACGAACAGCCAGGCGGTGCGGGTCCGCGCCTGGTTCAGGCGGTTGGCAATTGCCGGCGCTGTCGGCTTGGCCGGCGCGATCCCGGCCTCATGTACGATGCTCATGTGCGCGTTACCAGTGGCCGCCGCGACTCAAACGATTCAAGTCGCTTTGCAGTTTTGCCACGCCGTCGCTGGCTTTCTGCTTGCCTGACAAAATTTCATGCGCCATGTTCCAGAACGCATTGCTGACCTGGTTATAGCGTTCGCCGGTGACAGTGGATGGCCGCGCCACCGTATTTTGGAAAGTGCTGTACAGATCGCCCATGAAGGGATTGGCTTTCAGCAGATCCGGGTCTTTGTAGAGGCTCATGATGGTCGGGTTGAACGAGGCGTCGATGGCCCGCTGTTTCTCGACGGCCGGGCTGGTCAGGTACATCACAAGGTCGGCCGCCAGTTTCTGGTTCTTGGAATATTTCGACACCGCCAGCTGCCAGCCGCCGAGCGCGGCAGCACTGCGTCCATCGCCGCCTTTCGGCAAAGGGGCGACGCCAACCTTGTTCTTCACCGTGCTGTCATCCTTCTGCAGCAAGGACCATGCATACGGCCAGTTGCGCATGAAGACCGCATTGCCGGACTGGAAAATCCCGCGCGCGTCTTCTTCCTGGTAATTCAGCACGCCCGCCGGCGTAATCGTGCCGATCCAGCCGGCAGCGTTTTGCAACGCCTTGGCGGCCGCCGGATTGTTGATGGTGACCGCGCCCTTGGCGTCGATGATGGCGCCGCCGTTGTAGCTCGCCACCCATTCCAGCGCATTGCAGGTAAAGCCCTCGTAGGCGCGCCCCTGCCACACATAACCCCACATTTTGCCGTTGCCGGCGGTGCGTTCCGCATCCTGGATTTTTTTCGCTGCGGCGGTAAGCTCGTCCCAGCTGTTCGGCACATTCAGCTGGTACTTGCTGAGCAGGTCTTTGCGATAGTAGAGCAATCCGGCGTCGATATACCAAGGCATGCCGACCAGTTTCCCCTTGTAGGTATTGTTCGCGACCACATTCGGGAAGTGATCTTTTTCCACGCCATTGGAAAAGGGTTTGAGATCGATAAAGTGATCGCCGAGCGTGCCCGGCCAGACCACGTCGATCTGGAACACATCGATCGTATCGCCGCCGGAGCTGAGGATTTGCTGGTATTGCGCGAGACGCTCGCTGGCATCGTTGGGCGAAGAGATCACCACCACCTGGTTGCCGGTTTTCTTGGCCCAGGCATTGACGTTTTCCTTGCACAGATTGAGTTCCTGGCCGACCGAGCCGCAGGATATCTTGAGTGTAGCGGCGTTGGCCGAGCCGGCGAAACCGATGGCCAGGCATGCGGCAGCGACGCCTGCCGCGGTTGCGAGATAGCGTTTTTTCATTGTTGTCTCCATGTTTTCTTGATGTCAGCAATTAATCTGGATAATCGGCGGGATAATTGAATTTAGCACCGTCGGATTTAGCACCGGTAATCAGGTTTGGAAATCAGCTCCAGGCATCACCACCAGGTTTCCAGCTGGATACCGTAACTGGAACCATGCGTTGCGCTGCCAAACGCTCCGTTGCTGGCCAGGGTGCTGCCGCTGGCGGCGGCGTCCTGGGCTGCCTTATTCCATTTTGCGTAGGTATAGAACACGCGCAGTTCCGGCCGGCTGAAAAACGATTTATCCATCGCCAGCGTCGGCGCAATCGAGAATTTGGTCAAGCTCCGGGTCGGCCCATTGCTAGGGCTGACGCGGTCGTGGCCGAGATCGAATTGCATCTTGAAATGATCAGTGATCGCATACACCGGACGCACCCCCAGCGAGAACCAGTTCTGGCCGTAGCCCGGGCTGGTCTGATGCTCGTAAATGGTGTCGAACATGCCGCTGAATTTCGGCGTGATCTGCCACAACAGGCTTTCATTGAAGCGCCAGCGCCGCGTATTGCTGTCCGGGAAAGCTTGGTCGACAAAATTGATCGTGTCCCCTGCCCCTTGACCGTACTGGACAGCGACCTTGTTATAGCCGCCGAACAACTGGTCCTGCTTGTGTTGCACGGTAATCGAAAAGCCATCGTGGCCGTTGGCGACGGCGGCCGGTTTTTGCATCAGCGACAAGCCGATCTGCAGGTTGCCGTTGGGATTGGTCTTGATGCCGTCCACCTGGAAGTCGTGGCGATTCGCCAGGTGAGGCTGGAATTGCGCATCCTGGCGGAACCAGGCGTAGCTGTACTTCAAGCCGTTGATTTCGACATTGTCCATGCCGACGCCGGTGCCGGTCGGATTCCAGTAGTAATAATCAATCGAATGAATATCGTTGCGATGGTAATAAATCCGGCCGGCCCAGATACGCGCCTCCGGGTTCAGTCCGGGCAGGTTGGTCGCTTGCAGATAAGCCTGCGGCAGCCGCACCGAACCATTGGTGCTGGAGTTGAAATGCGGCAGGACATTGTTCGGGTTATACAAGCTGGCCATGGCGTCGGCGCTTACTGTCAGGCCGTTGTCGAAGGTGAACAGCTTTTGTTTCACTTCCAGTTCGCTATAGTCCTCGCACTCATTGCCGAGCCGGTATTTGCTGCTGGCGCCGGCCAGCTGGAAGCACGGTTGCGAGCTGCTGCTGCCGTTACCGCCTATCGGGGTGCCGGTGCCGGCGCGCAGATAGCCATGAAATTCAAAGCCGTCCAGGCCGGGGAAGCCGCGTTGGACAGTGCCGTCATCGGCACAGGCGATGCTTGTGACGGTCGCAGAAAGTACCGCGCAGAAAAGTTGTTTTCTCAATTTTGTCTCCTGTTTATAAGTTTTGTAAGCGGTTACAATCCGCCTTTTTAAAAATCGGGATAAAGCTCTTCTTTGATTGCTTTTATCCCGAGGTTGCTTTGTAAGCGCTTACAAGATATCTTTCCACTATTCCGGTGTCAAGCACAAAATGCATGCCGGAGGAGTTTTTCCGGCAGCATGGCTGGACAGCCGGTTGGCTCTTGATTCTCCGTGCGTCAGCTCAGTCTCGGATTCGGAATTGATGTATAAACGAAACAAAATGTCGGGCTGACGTAAAAACAGACGTGAAAGCATATGAAGATAAAAATCGATGATGTTGCCAGGCTCGCGGGTGTTTCCACCGGCACGATCAGCCGCGTCATTAATGGCCATTCGACGGTTGCCAAAGCTACTCGCATCAAAGTGCTGGGAGTGATGGAGCAGCTCGGTTACGAACCCGATCCGGTGGCGCGCGAATTGTCGATGCGCTCCAAGTTTACGCTGGGCATCTGGATCGGCGCCGGCGAAAATCGTCTGTCGCCCTATTTCAACCGCTTCTGGTTTGCCGTGTTGCGCGAAATGCAGGAGCGTGCCATCCAGTTTGTCGAGGTTCCTGTCGCGCTGGAGCAGATCAAGCGCCGGCTGGATGCGGTACTGATGTTCAAGTCGACCGACATCGACGAACGTTTGCGGCAGCTGACCGAGCGCAAGGTGCCGGCAGTGCTGATCGGCCATGATCCGCGCATCTCTTGCGTCGCCCCCGACGATGTCGCCGGCGGCACGCTGGCGGCGCAGCAATTCATTGCGCGCGGCCATACCAGGCTGATGCTGTTGAACGGCAACGCCGGCGTGCAGTGGGAAATCGACCGCAGAAAAGGATTTGTCGACACCCTGCTCCGCCACGGCTTGGATACCGAGCGCTGCGTGGTGCAGGGCGAGGCGTCGGTACTCGGCGGTTATCGCCTGATGCGGGAAGTGTGGAGCGCCGGCATGCGCCCCACCGGCGTGTTTTGCGGCACCGATGAAATGGCGATCGGCGCTTTAGGCGCGTTGCAGGATTTGCAGGTGCCGGTCCCCGAGGCCGTATCCATCATCGGCTTTGACGGATTAACCGCTGAACTATGCCCTGCCCTTACCTCTGTCGCGCAGAATATCGAAGCCATTTCACAGCATGCGGTGACGTTGGCGCTGGAGGCGATCGACGGCAAACCGTCGCGCCAGGTGGTGGTGCCGGTCACGCTCTACGACGGCAAAACGCTGGCCGACGCTGCTCAGCTCTGAACGGAGTCGACCAGTAAGTTAAGCTATCCGGCTATCCGCTTATCCGGCATCCACCGCGCGCGGCGCCGGATACACCTTGACCAGCACAATCCGCGGGCCGTTCATTTTCTTGACCACGATATCGAAACCGTCGAATTCGATTTTTTGCCCTTCATGCGGCAGATCGCCTAGCTTGGCCATGATCAGGCCGCCCACCGAGTCGACGTCTTCGTCGCCCTCGATCACGACGTCGATGCCGAGTATCCGCTCCAGACTGAAGATCGGCAGGCTGCCCTTGCCCAGCAAGGTGCCGTCGTCCAGGCGGCTCCATTCATTGTCGTTACGACGGAATTCGTCACGGATCTCACCCACCATTGCGCCCAGCAAATTATCGAGGGTGATAAAACCTTCAGGCTTGCTGCCCCTTTTACCGATGACGGCAAAATGCGGCGAGCCGGTGCGGAAGCGGCGGAACAATTCCAAAGCCGGCATGCGCGGCGACACGTATTCCACCGGCCGCAAATAAGCGTTCAGACTGTCGATCGACTTGCCTTCCTGCTGCGCGATAAACAAATCCTTCAGATGGATCACGCCCAGTACGTTGACGCCGCTCTGGTCGAAGTAGGGATAACGGCTGAAACGATGGCGATAAATGGTCTGCAGGTTTTCCGGCAGGCTGCGGGCCTGATGCAGGGCCGTGATTTCATTGATAGGGCGCATCAGGTCGGAGACCTCAAGTTCGCTGAAATCGAGCGATTGCGCCAGGACATTCCATTCGTCGCGGTTGAATTTTTCACCGATGTGACTGCCGCGCAGAATCAATTTCAATTCATCTGCCGAATATTGCGCGTCATGGCCGTGGGCGGCGGCCAGGCCGGCCAGGCGCAGGATCCAGTTGGCGCTGGCGTTGAGCGTCCAGATGGCTGGATACATGGCCCAGTAAAAGCCATACAGAGGCAAGGCGCACCACAGCCCTATCACTTCTGGATTGCGAATCGCCACGGTCTTCGGCGCCAGTTCGCCGATCACGATGTGCAGGAAGGAAATCAGGAAGAAGGCGAAGAAAAAGGAGATCCCGTGTATCAGCTCCGGCGAACTGACGCCGATCCAGCCGAACAGCGGCTGCAACAAGCTGGCGAAAGCCGGTTCGCCGATCCAGCCTAGCCCCAGCGAGGCCAATGTAATGCCGAGTTGGCAGGCGGACAGATAGGCGTCCAGTTGATGATGCACGGTCGCCAAAATGCGGCCCCGCAAGCCTTGGGTCTTGGCAATGGCGCGGATACGGGTCTGGCGTAGTTTGACCAGACCGAATTCGGCAGCCACAAAAAAACCGTTGAGTGCTACCAGAAATAATGCTGCGATAACCAATAACAGGTTGTTCAATGAATCTCTTTCATGAGTAATGACGGATGACAAGTATAGGGGATGGGGATGCTTTTAACAAAAACCATCAATCAGCCATGCAGAAGAACCGCTGCAGCTTCAGAGAAAGAGATAAGGACAGCACGTCATGGTCAGGGATCGTTCATCTTGTAAAACCCATTTCCCCTTACTAGGATGAAGAGTCATCCGGGCACTCGCGCTGTGCCAAGCGGTACCGTGGCCCCAATCGGAGGCGCCTCATGAATAATCACAAATACCTTATCATCGCCAGTGCCGTCGCCATCCTTGCAGCCGGCCCCGCACTTGGCCACGACGAAGAACACTCCCATGGAGAGCCGGGTACTGCAAAACTCGGCACCGTGAAGTTCCCAACCTCGTGCACTCCCGCAGCACAGCTCCAGTTCGAGAAAGCCTTGGCGATGCTGCATTCGTTCTTTTACCCGGCGACGCTCAAAGCATTTGAAGCCGTCATGCAGACCGATCCGCACTGCGCTATCGCTTACTGGGGGCTGGCCATCGCCCAACGTCCCAATCCGCTGGTCGGTCCGTTCGACGAGACAGCGCTCAAGAGCGGGTTGGACGCAGTGCAAAAGGGCTTGGCCCTGAACCCCAAGACCGAGCGGGAACGTGACTGGCTGCTGGCGGCCGAGGCGTTTTTTAAAGACTACGATAAGGTCCCGCAAGACCAGCGCACGATGGCCTACGAGCAGGCAATGGAACGGCTGATGCAGAAGTATCCCGATGATTCGGAAGCCGCAATTTTCTATGCCCTCGCGCTCAACGAGACTGCGTTGCATAGCGACAAGACCGACGCCAAGCAACTCAAGGCTGCGGCGATCCTGGAAAAGATTTACCGGGAACAGCCCGACCATCCGGGCGTCGCCCATTACCTGATCCACAGCTACGACTACACGCCGCTCGCCCAGCGCGGATTGCCGTTCGCCAAGCAATACGCGCAGATCGCACCGGCCGCGCCGCACGCGGTGCACATGCCCTCGCACATCTACTCGATGCTCGGCATGTGGGAAGACTCGGTTAAAGCGAACCAATCCGCGCTGGGGGTGATGCACGAAGAGGCCGCCATGCAAGCGACCCCCAACCGCCTGCGCGGCCTGTACGGTGCGGCGAAGGCGGCAGAGATGCTGAAGGACAAGCCGAAAGCCAAGGCGTATTACGAGAAGCTGGTCGTGCTCACGCAAAACGCGGACACGGTACGGCCGGAACTGCAGCAAGCGAAGTTGTATCTGAGCCGACGCTGAGTGTCCGCGCGGTCCGGTTTCTGGAGGGTATATCCGCTACTACAGCGTGGTCGCCAGCGCACACTGGCGGTAATGCTCCGCTGCCAACGCTTGCTGATCAATCGCCTCATGCAATTGTCCCAGTTTCAGATGCGCCTCGCGCACCGTGGCCGGCGCTACTGCATCCGACAAGGCGTGCTCCAGATGACGCTGGGCCTTGCCCCATAATTTTTGCTTGAAGCAGAAGCTGCCCAAGGTCAATTCCAGTTCGGCATCGTTCGGCGCCTTGATCGCCCAGTGTTCGCAATGCTCGATTTGCGACAGCAACTCGGGGCTGGCCTCGGCAGCAGCCGCATCGCGGTAGACCGCCAGCAGGCGCTGGTCCCACTCGACCGCCAGCGATTTTTCGACGATGGCGCGCGCCTCGCCATGCAAACCGCATTTGTTGAAAGCCTGGGCGCCGCGCATGGCGATGAACGGCTTGATCCGGTCTTCGCTGGGCACTGTGGCCCACAACCGTGTAATCGATTCGGCGTCGTGCGCATCGTCCGACAACAAACCGTCGTAAGCCAGCTCACGCAAGCGGGTCGACAGGGCTGGATGCAAGGCGTCGTGCTTGTTCAGGGTCCGCACCAGGCGCAGCACTTCCAGCCAGTTCTTGGCTTGCTGGTTGGCTTTCAAGGCCAGCCGCAAGGCGTGGATATGACGCGTGCCGCGGCCGTTCAGTTCGCTGACGGTTTGCAACGCCGCTTGCGACTTGTGTTCATCCACCAGCAAATCCAGGGTGGTGATCAGGCGCGCGGTTTTCAGCGGCTCGTTTTCTTCGATACTGGCCAGCCAGATATCGCGGCGCTCGGGTTGCCCCATGCGATGGGCGGCACGAGCGCCGATCAAGGCCGCTACGCCGAGGTTGTCTGGCAGTTCGGCGGCGCGCGTGGCGGCTTTTTCAGCCTGGCCGAAACGGCCCTCGAACAAGGACTTGAGAGCATCGCGCAAGGCATTATTGGAGGTGGTTTCAAGCTTGTGCCGGCGATAGCCGATCACCCGCGCAGGCAATTTCTGGGTCACCCGGATCGTCCGGATCACCACGTACAGGATGATGAATAGAATCGCCAGCGCTACGACGAAGAAATTCAGCGACAGGTCAATCCGGTATGGCGGGAAAAACAGCACCACGTTACCGGGGTTGTAACGCGCCAGCACGGCCAGGCCGATGGCGACTGCAAACAGAGCAACAAGCCGGAGAAAGAATCGCATAGGACTATGGCTTGCCTTTATAAGTACGGATCGCCGCGGGGCTGTCCAGCGCCGGCATGGTGATCGAAAGATTGCTGTTCTGGACCTGCTTCAGCATGGTCTGTACGGTCTGGGTCTGTTTGGCGCGGGTATCGAAATACTTGCTGATGGTTTCCTGGGCCGCGATCAGATCGCTGCGGAACGCCGACTCGTTACGCGACAGCAGACCGAGGCGGGCGTTGAGCAAACGCAGCTTCAGGTTCTCTCTGGCGTAGTAAGCCTGGGTTGGCGACAACAGCAAGGCGTCAGGCGTGGCAACCGTACGCACTCTGATCAACTGGCTGATCTCGGTCCACATCTCGGCGCTCCAGCTTTGCCATTTATCCTTCAGGCTGTTCTTCCAGTCAGCCACCACGGCATCGGCCGCAACTTGCGATTTGGGGATGCTGGCGCTGCCGGACGATTTTGCCTTGCTGCCGGCAAGCGCCTGGTTGTTCGGCTTGCTGACGCCGACGATCGGCTTCTCATCGGACAACAGCGGCATGCTGTCGATCTGGCCGATGACGCTGTCAAGGCGCACCGCGATGCCGGTGACATCCAGCGTCGGCAAGGCTTTCAGTTTTTCGATATCGCTGGCGATGGCGCGCCGCACGATGATGAATTGCGGCTTGTCGGAACGCGACAGGTTCTTGTCGGCATTTTGCAGCGCAATCAGTGCGCCCTGGACGTTGCCGGCCAGTTGCAATTGCTGGCTGGCGGTCGACAGCACGTCCTCGACCTGGGCCAGAGCCCAATCGTCGCTGTTGCGCGACAAATCCTTATACAGCTGCTCCAGCGCCAGTTGCTGGCTTTGCGACTCGACCTGCTTGCTTTCCAACACGCTGACCTTGCCTTGCAATTCCTTGGTCTCGTCCTGCACCGACTTGACCAGCACCTTGGTTTCGGTATTGGTGCTGTCGCCGACTTGCAGACGGCGCGCGATTTCCTGGCGCAGTTTGTTGTTCTCGCTATGCATCACCCACCATTGCCCGGCCAGCAGCACGGCAAGCAGCAGCAACGCAATGTAAATCAGGCCAAGCGGCCTTTTTGAGCTGTTGTTCGAACGCTTGTCTTGATTGACCGCATAAGGTTGCAGCACGGGCTGCGACGACGGCGATGCCGCCGCACTGACGGCAGGACCAGCAGGCTGGTTCGATTCTGGAGTGGGTATCGATTCGTTCATAGCGGGAATTGTAACGCGTCGAGTAGCCGTTCGTCGCCTGAGCCGGTGAGAGTCACATCGTTAAATCCAAGCGCATGTGCCGTTTCGGCAATACGGGCATGCGGGACAAGGAGTTTCTGCTGTTGGATTTTTGCAACACCGGCGCTGCCTTCGACCGCCTGCACCAGGTCCACCAGATGCCTGAGCGCCTCCGAACTGGTCAGTATCCAGTCGTTTTCGGTATTCAGCAATAATTGCAGCCGGCTTTTCAAGGCTGCATCGAGGACCGGCGCCTGGCGTCGATAGGCGGCGACGGCCTGCACCTCGACACCCGCCGCCAGCAAGCTGTCGGCAAAAAAATCACGGCCGCTTTCGCCGCGCACCAGCAACACTTGCAAACCGCGCAAGGCAGTCAGATCAAGTGCCTGCAACAGCCCTTCGGAATCGGTCCTGGCCGGATCCGGCGGACTGAAGATGGTGGCATTTTGCGCCGTCACGCCATGCCGCGCCAGCGCCGCCCGGCTGCCCTCGCCGACAATCCCGACCGCGAGCTGCCGCGGCCAGCTTGCGATATGGCGAAACGCGGCGTCGATCGCATTCGGGCTGACAAACACTACCAATGCATAAGTATTGAGTTGATCGAGGACGGCCCGTAAAGCGGTGGTGTCGCTTAGCGGCAGGATCTCCAGCAAGGGAAAAATCACCGGCTGGCGTCCGCGCGCCGTAATCTGCTGCGCCAGCGCGGTGGCTTGCGCCGCCGGCCTGGTGATGACGATCGGACGCAAGATCGGACTAGACTGCATGGCAGCCATCTGCTTGCCGGTATAGGAAAAGGTCACTGCGCCGTAACACTAGGCCTCCTTGCACAACGCCAGAATCGCCGCGGCATCCTGCGCTTCCAGTGCTGCGGCGATCTGTTCTCCCAAAACCTCAGGTGCGTCGGCGGCGCCGCTGGCGTCGGCAATTGCCACCCGCAGGCCGTCCGGCGTGGCGATCATCGCCCGCAAGCGCATCTGGTCGCCGCTGATGGTGGCGAACGCCGCCAGCGGAATCTGGCAACTGCCGCCAAAGGCGCGCGACAAGGTGCGCTCGGCAGTCACCGCCAACTCTGTGGGCCGATGATTCAATGGCGCAAGTATTTCTTGCAGATCGGCACGGTCGGCGCGGATCTCGATCGCCATCGCACCCTGCCCCGGCGCCGGCAAACTTTGTTCAGGCTCGATCAGGGCTTTGATGCGCGCGGCCAGGCCGAGCCGCTTGAGACCGGCAGCAGCCAGGATGATGGCGGCATATTCGCCGCGATCGAGCTTGGCCAGCCGGGTATCGAGATTGCCGCGCAAAGGCTTGATTTGCAGCAAGGGAAAGCGCGCAGCGATCAGGGCTTGGCGGCGCAGGCTGCTGGTGCCGACGATGGCGCCGGCAGGCAATTGCTCCAGGCTGGCATAGTCATTCGAGACGAAAGCGTCGCGCGGGTCTTCGCGCTCAAGCACGGCGCTCAGCGCAAAACCGGGCGGCAACTCCATCGGCATATCCTTCAGCGAATGCACCGCCAGATCGGCGCGGCCTTCCTCCATCGCCACTTCCAGCTCCTTGACGAACAGACCTTTGCCGCCGACTTTGGACAAGGTGCGATCAAGAATTTGATCGCCGCGAGTAGTCATTCCGAGGATTTCTATATTACAGTCTGGATATAATGCAGATAACCGGGCGCGCACGTGTTCCGCTTGCCACATGGCCAGCCGGCTTTCGCGCGATGCGATCACTAACTTGGAAGGGGAGGAGATTTTCGACACAGGTACTTTCAAAATTCAGCCATGCAGCGCTGTTACGGTAAATACAGAGCGACGCAGCCAAGACAGAGTTATCCAATCGCCAAGATTCTTCATCAAAACGCGTAATTTTCGCGCCGGATTTTAGCATGCGCTCTCTGCTGTCTCAGTTGTACTCTCTATATCAGATAGTTTATATAGTACGCGCTTAACCAGTTACAAGCCCTCTCGTTCCCCACCCCAGAAAAGCTGATTGCACTCGTCCATTATGGCAAAACAATTGAATTCTGCTGTCCAGGTAAAAAACCCCGCCCCTAATAAAGATGCTCCACTCAAAGAAGATATCCGTCTGCTGGGCCGCTTGCTGGGCGACGTGCTGCGCGATCAAGAGGGCGACACGGTATTTGAAGTAGTAGAAACCATACGTCAGACGGCGGTGCGCTTCCGCCGCGAATCGGATCCGCAAGCCGGCGCCGATCTCGACAAATTGCTCAAGAAACTCACGCGCGACCAGACCAATTCGGTGGTGCGCGCGTTTTCCTATTTTTCGCACTTGGCCAATATTGCCGAAGACCAGCATCACAATCGCCGTCGCCGCGCCCATCTGCTGGCCGGATCGGCAGCCCAGGCCGGCAGTGTTGCGCATGCGCTGAGCAAGCTGGATGACGCCGGCGTCTCGGGCGCTACCGTGCGTGACTTCCTGAAAGATGCGCTGATTTCGCCGGTGTTGACCGCCCACCCGACCGAAGTGCAACGCAAGAGCATCCTCGACGCAGAGCGTGAGATTGCCCGCCTGCTGGCCGAGCGCGACCGGCCGCTGACCGCCAAGGAATTGCGTGACAACACCGAGCTGCTGCGCGGCCGTATCGCCACGCTGTGGCAAACCCGCATGCTGCGCTATACCAAGCTGACGGTTGCCGACGAAATCGAAAACGCCCTGTCTTACTATCGCATCACTTTCCTGCGCGAGCTGCCGGCGCTGTACGACGACATCGAAGGTGAAATCGCTACCCAGTTTCCGACCCGCGCCCGCCACACCGGCGCCAGCGCCGAACTGGCGCCGTTCGTGCAGATGGGCAGCTGGATCGGCGGCGACCGCGACGGCAATCCCAACGTCAACGCCAGCACCATGCAGCGCGCCCTGACACGGCAATCGACCACCATCTTCGATTTTTACCTGGAAGAAGTGCACGCCCTCGGTGCCGAGTTATCGGTGTCGACCTTGATGGTCAGCGTCAACCAAGAACTGCTGGCGCTGGCGGAACGTTCGCCCGACACTTCCGACCATCGCGCCGACGAACCCTACCGGCGCGCCCTGATCGGGATTTACGCGCGGCTGGCGTCGACTGCGCGCGAACTCGGCGCCACCAACATCCTGCGTCAGGAAGTCGGCGCTGCCGCCCACTATGACAAGCCGCAGGAATTCACCCAGGAATTGCAAATCGTCGAAGATTCGCTGCGCGACAACCATGGCGGCGCCCTGATCAAACCGCGGCTGGCAACGCTCAAGCGCGCCTCCGAGATTTTCGGCTTCCATCTGGCCTCGCTCGACATGCGCCAGAGTTCCGACGTCCACGAGCGGGTGCTGACCGAGCTGTTTGCGCAAGCCCAGGTGGAAGGCGCTTACGACAAGCTCAGCGAAGAACAGAAGATCGAACTGCTGCTGGCCGAGCTGGCCAAGCCGCGCCTGCTGTACTCGCCGTATATCGCCTATTCCGACGAAACCAATTCCGAACTCTCGATCTTGCGCGCCGCCGGCGAAATGCGGCAGCGCTACGGCGCACGCTCGATCCGCAACTACATCATTTCGCACACCGAGACCGTATCCGATCTGCTGGAAGTCGTGTTGCTGCAACAGGAAACCGGCCTGCTGCGCCCCGAGTTGGCTGCCTCGGCCGCCGGCAAGGACAAAGCCGTAAGCGTGCCCGGCGCGCTGGATGTGATGGTGATTCCGCTGTTCGAAACCATTCCCGACCTGCGCCGCGCCGCAGCGATCATGGAGCAATTCATGGCCTTGCCGCCGGTGGCGCGGCTGATTGCCAAGCAAGGCAAGCTGCAGGAAGTGATGCTGGGTTATTCCGACTCCAACAAGGATGGCGGCTTCCTGACTTCCAACTGGGAACTGTACAAGGCCGAGATCCAGCTGGTGCGCGTATTCGATAACGCCGGCGTCAAGCTGCGCCTGTTCCATGGCCGCGGCGGCACAGTCGGCCGCGGCGGCGGCCCGAGCTACCAGGCGATCCTGGCGCAGCCGCCGGGCACCGTCAACGGCCAGATCCGTTTGACCGAGCAAGGCGAGATCATTGCCTCCAAGTTTTCCAATCCGGAAATCGGCCGCCGCAATCTGGAGTTGCTGGTGGCGGCGACGCTGGAAGCCAGCCTGATGCCGGATAACGCCGACAGCAAGCAGACCAAAAAGCTGGGCGAATTCGAGCAATTGATGGACGGCTTGTCGGAACGGGCTTACCAGTCCTACCGCAACCTGGTCTATGAAACTCCCGGCTTCACCGACTATTTCTTTGCAGCGACGCCGATCGCCGAAATCGCCGAGCTGAACATCGGTTCGCGCCCGGCTTCGCGCAAGGCGACCCGCCGCATCGAAGATTTGCGTGCGATCCCATGGGGCTTTTCCTGGGGCCAGTGCCGCCTGCTGCTGCCGGGCTGGTATGGCTTCGGCAGCGCCATCGAAAGCTGGCTGGAAGAAGGCCAGGACAGCAAACTCAAAAGCCAGAAACTGGCGACGCTGCGCGCCATGTACAAGGAATGGCCGTTCTTCGCCACCCTGCTGTCGAACATGGACATGGTGCTGTCGAAGACCGACCTGGCGGTGGCCTCGCGCTATGCCGGGCTGGTCACCGACCGCAAGCTGCGCAACAGCATCTTCAAGCGCATCGTCGATGAGCATGAGCGCACCAGCAACATCCTGTCGGCGATCACCGGCGCCAAGGATCGCTTGTCGGGCAATCCTTTGCTGGCGCGCTCGATCAAGAACCGCTTCGCCTACCTCGATCCGCTGAATCACTTGCAGGTCGAACTGATCAAGCGCCACCGCAGCGTGACTGCGGCCGGCCGGACCACCGAGGAACGGGTGAAACGTGGCATCCATTTGAGCATCAACGGCATTGCTGCGGGCTTGCGCAATACCGGCTAGCCGTCCGGACGGGGGAGCCGGCAGCTCCCCCCTGCAGTCATTGGCAAGTCAGACTGGATCGCTAACACCGACGTCAATACATGGGATTGAAATGCAATTTCTTCTGCTGTTGTTCTTTTTCATCGTCGGCCTGGCGCAAGCAGCCCCCCAGGCATCGATACAGTCGCTGACATTCCAAGGCAAGACTGAGCGTGGCGACGTGGTGGCAGCCAACCAGATCATGATGCCGTTCGTGACGATGACGAACCAGAAAGTGGCCGCAAAAATCAACGACTATCTGTTCAATGGCCAGTTTGGCGTCCTGGCGCCGAGACAACCCGGAAAAGTTTTCAGCGCCGCAGACGGCGTCGCCATCGACGGCATGGCGAGCCAGGAATTTTCAGTTTCCCGCAACGATGGACGCATCCTCACCATCGCGTTTGAGAACGAAGGTTGCGGCGCCTATTGCGAGAACTACCAGACCTATTACAGTTTCGATATCAAAACCGGGCGCATGCTCGACGCCGATGATGTCTTTACCGCTTCTGGCATGCGCGCTCTGGAACGTAGAATGGTCAAGGAACGGCAATCCCAGTACCGGGAGCTGCTGATATCGCTTAGAAGTGAACTGAAGGCAATCCAAAAAGCGCACGATGCAAAGAGCCAGGACACAGTCAACGATTTAAAAGAGAGGATTGAACTCAACAGCAACTGCTCCGGCGAGGGCACGCATACCGACCGCACCCCGGGCGCCAGCGAAGCGGCGCCAATGTTCAAATATTACAAATCCGAGTTCTCCGAAGATGCGTTCAAATTGACCGCAGAGCGATGCAGTAACCACGCCATGCGGGCGCTGGACGACGTTGGCGCAGTCACTTTGACGATTCCCTACGCGGAGCTCAAGCCGTATTTGACCGGCTATGGCACGGCGCTCCTGCTGAACCAGGGCAGCACAACGGCAAAAAGCAGCGTATACGGACAGTTTTTACGTGGCCGGATGGACGGCAAGATCGCCATCACCATGCTGCTGTACAAGGAAGCCGGCGACGCCGTCAGGGGGATATATTTTTATGACAAGTACCGCAAGCCGATCAGTGTCGCCGGCCGCGAGAACGGGAATCAGCTTGAGCTGACCGAGGCCGCTGCGGACGGTACGGAGGGTACCGAAAAAGCCAAGATGCAGCTGACCGTCACGGGCGATCACCTGCAGGGTCGCTGGATAGGCAAGACAGAATTCCAGGTTGAACTGGCGCCTTAAGGACGCACGCCATGGCCGCCATTCGAATCACCTGCTTCATTGCGCCGCTCGCTGCTTTATTGCTGACGATGAGCGTCAGCTCGCCAAGCCAGGGGCAGTCGCCCGGCCAGACCGATGATTCCATGCTTTTTTCCCGGGTCCGTTTATGCCCTTGCCGGCCGCAGACAACAAGGCTGCCGATAGTGTGGCGGGCTGGGAAGTGGGCGGGAAAGATTTTCGGAGCGGCGCCGGCTGGTGGGCACTGGCGTGCGAGCGCAACTGCGCTTTGTACGCCACCCGGCTCCAGGTCCGCAATGCCAAACATGCGACGGCGGACGGCTCGCAAGTCGATAGCCAGCTGCTGTCCTGGTCGCCGCTGCCATTCGCGCTGGACCGGGCGACACCCGCCAAATATGCGGCCGACGCCGGTGATCCACCGCAGCCGTTTCTGGTCGGCGTATTCAAACCGGTTGGCGCGCTGGCAGCGCTGCGGCTCCAGGCTGGCCCGCTGCAAACATGGCTGCATGCCGCAATGAAATTCTACCCCGCACCTGATCGTGCCGACACGATGGAAATCAGGATTCCACTTTCCGGCAATCAGCACGCCTCGCTGGTGCCGCGCGCGCAGCCTGCCGCCGCCGACCATATCGCTGTTCTCGAATTGCGTGCCTATGGCAAACGCCAAGCCTTGAATGGCTACAATAATCTCAGCCAGAATGAAGTTCTCAACCCCCGGCAAGTGTTGTTATGGGCAGGCGACCTCGACGGCGACGGTAAGCTTGATCTCATCATCAGCCACGATCGGCAGGACATCGATGTAGCCGTCTACCTGTCCTCCCTGGCTCAGCCCGGTGAATTGGTAGGCTTGGCCGGCAGCATGAGATATGTGTTTCCTGCTTCTTCCGGACGATGAGCGTGACAAGATTTCCAGCAAGCGCGGCCATGTGCGCAATGCTCGCAGGGGGTCTGGCATTCTTGGCTGCAGGGCCCGCTTACCCCCAGCCGCCGGTGACAGCCGCCGATAAGCCCGTCAGCATCGACTCTCTCTCCGGGGAATCCTGGCGCACTACCTTTGCAGTGCCGCTGGCAACCGGTGAGCGGGAAACCTTGTATTTCGAAAGGAACGGCGCCCAAGCGCGGATGTGGCGGCTCGACTGGAAGCACCTGAGCGCAAGCCCGTTTGTCATCGATGCGCTGCCGTTGACAGACAAACTGCGCTATACCGTCGTGCAATCCACGACAGGCATATGGTTCATCGGATCCACGGTGCTTTTGCTGAAGGCCGATGGCACCCAGGTCAGCGCGTCATTCGACGCCGATGAACCAACCGCGGTCGCCTTGAAAGACGGCTCTGTCCTGGTGCTGGGACGCAACCAGCACAACCATACGGAACAAATGCGCCGCCTGACGCTGACGGCACAGGGCATTGCAGTAGAGGACAAGGGATTGCTGCCGCACGCATCAAGCGGCTTGAAAGTGAATTACATGGCGCGTTACGGCGTTGCCGCGATCACTTTGGCCGACGGCCGGGTACTGACCGCAGGTGGCGGCAGTGGCCCCGATTCGCGGCGTACTGCCTTGATCGAGCCACTGAACGGACAGGTTCAACCGGCCGCCGATATGCCGCACAAGCGCACTTTCGCTACCTTGCTTGCGTTGCCCGACGGCCGCATTCTCGCTGCCGGCGGCGAACACCTGCGCTGCACCGACCACGATGTGCGCACGGTCGATGTCTATGATCCCAAACGCAACACCTGGCAAGCGCTGCCCGATCTGCCGTTTCCATTGTGTACGGACGCCTACTACGCCACCGGTCCCGCTAGCGCCGTGCTAGCGGACGGAACGCTGGTACTAGGCGCTCATCTGGAGCAGCATCTGCTGGCGCTGCGGCCGGCGCCGCAATCCGCTACCGGCTACGCAGCTTTCTGGGAAGTCATCGGGCCGACCAGGCGCCAGCGCATCAGCGGTGTCCTGCAAGCAGTCTCGCGCACCGAAGTGGCATTTGCCGGCGGCTTGCACCGAGGGCAGAACGACTGCTGCTACGGAACCCCCGGCGCTGAGCTGGTTTCATTGCCGGCGCAGCCTGGCCGGCAGCCGGACTTCACAAGCTTCGGATTGCCGCTGCAGGCGCCGGGCGCAGCGCAACGAGGCAAGCATGTATTCATCACTGCCGGGCATGTGTTCTCCTTCACCGGCAGCGGCCAGATGCGCTACAGCAGCCTGGCGGAAATACTCGATCTGGATACGGGGCAAGTCCAGCAACTGCCTGCGTTGCCGTTTGTCAGCGGCAGCGCGCAAGTCGTCTGGCTCGACGACGATCGTGTCTTGGTCAAGGGCCAGGTGGAGGACAATGACCGCGGCTTTTCGCCGGGGTCCAATTTGTCGTCTTACATGCCTGGCAGCGCCGGTTCGCTGGCAATCTACAGCCTGAAAAACCAGCGCTGGAGCAATCCGACGGCAATTCCGGAGCTCAGGGACGCCATATTGCTGGAAGGGCATGACGATGAGGCGATTCTGGGCAGCAAGGACGCCACGCTTTACCGGCTGCGGCTCTCCACGATGCAGATGGAACGTCTTGCGTCGTCGCCAGGCAAGCACACGGGCGCTGGCATACGTTGGCTGACCGGCGGCCGCGCCGTGTTCGCCGGAGGAGCGATGCAGCAAAAACGCATATCGCTGATCGATGAAGATTGCGAGAGCGCCGCCGACGACCCCGCCGCCGCGTGCCCGGAACATTTCGCTGGCTGGGGGCCGCTCCTGCCTGCGACGCGTTACCAGCGATTCACTTTGTCAGAGCAGCCCGGCCAGAGTCAATGGTCGCTTAGCGCGGCGAGCGCAAACCTGGCGGTTGATCCGGAGACACAGGATACGCATGGCGAAGAGCTGCAGACAATCATAGACGTGGATGGCAGAGTCACGCGCCTGCTGCTCCGCCCCGCCGCCAATCCGGCCTCTGTCGGCCAAAACGCCAGTCCCGGGCTGGCGATCGAACGCAGCAACGGCGCCGGGTCGGCATGGCAGCCCTTGCCCATACCCGACGGCGCCGTCGAATTCAATGATCGTCGTGATACGCAAGCATGTCCGCGCGGCTGCAGATTGTTATTGGCCCAAGATCCGCGGCAGCCGGCAAAGGAGCTCTTGTTTCTGCGCGAGGGAAAGCTCGAGGATGACTGGCTGTCGCAGGATTATCTGGCAGATGGCCCGGCTGGCGGGACGAAGGAACACACCCGCCAGCTGTTACGCGTCTGGTGGCTGGACGAGGGCACGCATCAGTGGCGGGAAATCCTGCAAGCAGAAGCTGGCGCCATGCGCAGCCGGCCGCTGGCCTTGAAGGCTCCGCTGTCTGGTCCGGGAGCGCAAATGCAATCGCTGGGATGGCACCTCTCTCATCCGGTCCTGTGGTTATCGCGCTGAACTGGATTGCAGCGTAGGCCGCTCGACGCCAGGCAAAGCCCGGCACGTGCCAAAAAAGCGCAGCCGCTCCCCTTTTTAGTGACAATTATCGGCAGCACACCCCAATTTGGTGAATTGGTACATCAATCTTGTATATCAGATTGGTGTATCAGCCTGTAATGACTGCCTGGCACACGACTTGCTGAGACAGCGGCATGACCGCCACCGCCAAATCATCGACCCACATCGCCGAACGGATTACCGAAGCGATGCTGGCGCGTAAGCTCGCGCCCGGCACCCGGCTCGGCGAGCAGCAACTAGCCGAATTGTTTGGCGTCAGCCGGACCCAGATCCGCGAGGCCCTGACGCGCCTGGTGACACGCGGCATCGTCACCGTCAGCGCCCGCCGCGGCTGGTATGTGATCGAACCGACGCCGGAAGACGCGCGCGACGCCTTCGAAGCGCGCCGCGTGCTTGAACTGGGCCTGTTGCGTCACGCCCGGCCGATCAGCCCGGACGCCATCCGCAAGCTGCGCCGGCATGTCGAACGCGAGCAAGCCTCGCTGGAGGGCGACGATGTCGCCACCCGCAGTTTCCTGCTGGGCGATTTCCATGTCTGCCTGTGTGAATCATTCGGCAACACCTTGCTGGCCGATACCCTGCGCGACCTCACCACACGCACCACGCTGACCGCCATGCAATACCAATCCTCGCATCACGCCAGGCAATCCTGCGCCGAACACGTCGGCATCGTCGCCGCGCTGGAAGACGGCGATCTGGCGCTGGCAGAACAATTGATGCACGATCATTTGTGCAATGTCGAAGCTGGCCTGGAACAATCGCTGCGCAGCGATCCCTTGTCGCCGCTACGGCAGGCACTGGCGCCGCTCGCACAGAATTCCGACTTTGCAACATCACCTCAGCTGAAGGAGTTTTAACATGAAATTTCCAAAAATTCTGCTTGCCGCGATGGTCGCGACCGCCCTGTTCAGCAGCACCGCAAGGGCCGATGCGCTTGATCAGATCGTCAAGAACGGCGTACTGAAAGTCGCGGTGCCGCAAGACTTCCCGCCGTTCGGCTCGGTCACCAGCGATCTCAAACCGCAAGGCCTGGACATCGATGTCGCCACGTTGATTGCCAAGAAAATGGGGGTCAAGGTCGAACTGGTTCCGGTCACCAGCGCCAATCGCGTGCCCTATCTGCAAACCAAGAAAGTCGACCTGATCATTTCCAGCCTCGGCAAGAATCCGGAACGCGAAAAGGTCATCGACTTCAGCGACGCTTATGCCCCTTTCTATAACGGCGTATTCGGCAGCGCCGATCAGAAGGTCAGCAGCGCGGCCGATCTGGCCGGCAAGACCGTCGGCGTAACCCGCGGTGCGGTGGAAGATCTGGAACTGTCGAAGATCGCCCCCGCCAGCGCCACCATCAAGCGCTATGAAGACAATAACGGCACCATCAGCGCTTTCCTGTCGGGTCAGGTGCAACTGGTAGCGACCGGCAACGTAGTGGCCGCCGCGATCATCGCCAAGAATCCGCCAAAGAAACCGGAAACAAAATTCCTGATCAAGAATTCGCCATGCTCGATCGGCCTCAACAAAGATGAAAAGAAGCTGCTCGACAAAGTGAATGCGATCCTTGCCGAAACCAAGAAAGACGGCGAATTGAATGCGCTCAGCGTGAAATGGCTGGGGCTGCCTCTGCCTGCCAGTCTGTAAGCACAGCTTACGATCTTAGGGCAAGAGATGAGTTACCACTTCGATTTTCTAGCGCCGTTCGACTATCCCGCCGTGCTCATCAAAGGCGTGCTGGTGACGATCGAACTGATCGCCATCGGCGGTCTGCTCGGCATAGCGCTCGGCGTCTTTGGCGCCTGGGCGCGCACCCAAGGGCCGCGTTGGTTGCGGCCGCTGGTCAGCACCTATGTTGAACTGATCCGCAACACGCCGTTCCTGATCCAGCTGTTTTTCATTTTCTTCGGGCTGCCGGGGATAGGCTTGCAGATCAGCGAGATGGAGGCGGCGCTATTGGCAATGGTGATCAATCTCGGCGCCTACAGCTGCGAAATCATCCGCGCCGGCATCGCCGCCGTAGCGCGCGGCCAGATCGAAGCCGGATTGAGCCTGGCGATGACCAGGATGCAGATATTCCGTCACATCATCCTGCCGCCTGCCCTGCAAAAAATCTGGCCGGCGCTGTCGAGCCAGGTGGTCATCGTTATGCTGGGTTCCGCCGTCTGTTCGCAAATTGCGGTGGAAGAACTGGCGTACGCCGCCAACTTCATCCAGGGCCGCAACTTCCGTTCATTTGAATCGTATCTGCTGTCGACCGCGATCTATCTGCTGCTGGCGATCGGCTTGCGGCAGTTGTTGCGCTTGATCGGCAACCGGCTGTTTGGCCGGCCCGTTGCCAGGGAGGCCGCATGATTTCGTTCTCGCTATGGGATATCGTCCGCAACCTGCTGCTGGCGCTGCGCTGGACCGTGCTGTTGTCGCTGGCGTCGTTCGCTCTGGGCGGCATGCTGGGATTGATCGTCTTGTTCCTGCGCACTTCCAAGCAAGCCTGGCTGCAGCGCCTGACCAAGATGTACATCGAACTGTTTCAAGGCACGCCCTTGCTGATGCAATTGTTCCTGGCGTTTTTCGGTCTGGCTTTATTTGGCCTGGAAGTGCCGGCCTGGCTCGCCGCCGGCCTGGCGCTGACTTGCTGGAGCAGCGCTTACCTGGCCGAAATCTGGCGCGGCTGCGTTGACGCCATTCCACGCGGCCAGTGGGAAGCATCGTCGTGCCTGGCGATGAGCTATATGCAGCAAATGCGCCATGTGATCCTGCCGCAAGCCTTGCGCATCGCGATTCCGCCCACGGTCGGCTTCAGCGTGCAAATCGTCAAAGGCACTGCCGTGACCTCCATCATCGGCTTCGTCGAACTATCGAAAGCCGGCACTATGATCACCAACGCCACGTTTCAGCCGTTCACCGTGTATGCGCTGGTGGCGCTGATGTATTTTGCGTTGTGCTGGCCGCTGTCCAAATACAGTCAGTCTCTGGAAAGGAAATTCAATGCCACTCATCGCCATTGATAACGTAAGGAAAAGCTTCGGCGACAACCAGGTGCTGAAAGGCATCCGGCTCGACGTCGAACCCGGCGAGGTGATTGCCATCATCGGCAAAAGCGGCTCCGGCAAGAGCACCCTGCTGCGTTGTATCAACGGCCTGGAAAGCATAGACGAAGGCAATATCAGCGTCGCCGGCGCGCACCTCGGCAAATCCGAACTGGAATTGCGGGCGCTGCGCCTCAAGGTCGGCATGATCTTCCAGCAATTCAATCTGTTTCCGCATCTGACTGTCGGCCGCAACGTGATGCTGTCGCCGATGATCGTCAAGGGAACATCGGAAAGCGAGGCGCGCAAATCGGCGCAAGAAAACCTGGCGCGGGTCGGCCTCGCTGAAAAATTCGATGCCTATCCCGATCAGCTCTCCGGCGGCCAGCAACAACGGGTGGCGATCGCACGCGCGCTGACGATGCAGCCGCAAGCCCTGCTGTGCGATGAAATCACTTCGGCGCTCGACCCGGAACTGGTGAACGAAGTATTGACGGTGGTGCGCGGGCTGGCGGAAGAAGGAATGACGCTGCTGATGGTGACGCACGAAATGCGCTTTGCGCGTGAAGTCTGCGACCGCGTAGTGTTCATGCACCAGGGCAAGGTGCATGAAATCGGGCCGCCGGAGGAAATTTTTGCCAATCCCAAGACGCTCGAATTGCAGCAGTTTCTGGGCGCCTCGCACTGAGCGGAAGCGCAACAATAAGTTGACGGAAAATTGGCAAACAGGGGGAGCTAATCCGCAATTCTGTAAAATTGCGGATTAGCTCCTGTTAACCATGGAAGTACACATGAAATCACTCAGCACCACCCCGCCGCTCGCTGCCGACCTGATCTCCTTCATCGAAGGTTTGCCGAAAGCGGAATTGCACCTGCATATCGAAGGCACGCTGGAACCGGAATTACTTTTTTCGCTGGCACAACGCAACAATGTCGAATTGCAGTACGCCTCGGTGGAAGAGCTGCGCGCCGCTTACGCCTTCACCGATCTGCAATCGTTTCTCGATCTGTATTACGCCGGCGCCGCCGTGTTGCAGACTGAACAGGATTTTTATGAAATGACGATGGCCTACATTGCCCGCTCACGCGCCGACAACGTACGCCACTCTGAAATTTTCTTCGATCCGCAAACCCATACCGAGCGCGGCATCAGCATCGAGGTGGTGTTTTCAGGCATCGCCCGCGCCCTGCGTGAAGCGCGCGACAAGCACGGCTTCAGCAGTGCCATGATCATGTCGTTTCTGCGCCATTTGTCGGAAGAAGATGCCTTCGCCACCCTGGAGGAAGCGCTGCCCTTGCGCGCCCAGTATCGCGACCTGTGGATAGGCATAGGCCTGGATTCGGCCGAACGCGGCAACCCGCCGGAAAAATTTGCCCGCGTCTTCGCGCGTTGCCGCGAACTCGGTTTTCATCTGGTCGCCCACGCCGGCGAAGAAGGCCCGCCGCAATACGTCAAGGATGCACTCGATGTGTTGCATGTAGAGCGCATCGATCACGGCGTGCGCAGCGAGGAAGATCCGGCCCTGATGAAACGGCTGGCGCGGCAACGGATTCCGCTGACGGTATGCCCGCTGTCCAACCTCAAGCTGTGCGTGGTCGACGATATGCGCAAACACAATCTGGCGCGCATGCTGCACGCCGGCCTGGCGGTCACCGTCAATTCTGACGATCCGGCGTATTTCGGCGGCTACATGAACGCCAATTTCCTGGCGGTCGCTGCGGCCCTGCGCTTGAGCCGCACTGAGCTGGTGATGCTGGCGCGGAATGCCTTCGAAGCGACATTTCTACCGGCAGCGGCGAAGCAGCAATTGTTGCTGGAACTGGACGGTTACTGCATGGCGCATTAGTTCTGCAGATCGATTTCCGACCCTGCTCGCAAGCCGCCGCGCCACACCGGTCCGGCGGTTTTTTTGCGCCTGCTCGGGAGCGGCAAAAAAAAAGCCCGCGGACCTTGCGGTTGCGGGCTGAATCCAAACCTAGGAGGTATTGGAGGAGACAGGCGCAACTATAGCTTTATGCCCCATATTTGTATGCTTTATTGTTCGCATACCTGATATTCGACAGCAGCATAACAAATCTGCAGCTAGCTGCCGACGCAGTATTCTCCTTGCCAGCCGGGCGGTTTGCGTGCACCATGGGGAGGCAGCCAGATAGCCTGCCCTATCGATCCCGTCTGACTCTGCGCAACCGTATTATCGTGGAGACCATGATGGACAACGTACTTGCCGCACCTCGCCTGACCAACGCCGGCATCCTGTTTTCGGTCATGGTCGAATTTCAACAGTATCAGTGCCTGGTGCCAGCAACCACACTTTCAGATCTGTCGCATTCGAAAGATCCCAAACTCGATTTGCTCGGCACCTACCGCGCCTTCCAGACAAAAATCGAAGGTGTCGCGCGGCGCTTGATCGGCGCTGGCATTGTCGGCAAGCCGCTGATTATCGGCAGCGGTTATTTCCAATAACTTCAAGGCTGGCCTGATCGCTTCAGTACATCGCATGCGGCCTGCGCATGCGATGTACTATCACGCGTTGGCCAACCCGCGTTTCTTCAGCAAGGATGCGCGCAGCTTGTCGTACACCAGGTTGAAGGCGAAGGTGTAAGGCAGGAAGAAAAGCAGCAAGCCGATGTCGAGAATCAGTGCATCGAGCAAACTCATCTCCAGCCACCAGGCAACCAGCGGCACCACGATTGCCACCAGTCCGGCTTCGAATGCGATTGCGTGCACTACCCGCATGAACATGGTACGGACCAGGCGCAAATGCCGTTCCATGCGCTCAAACAAGCTGTTGAAAATCATGTTCCAGGTCATCGCCACCAGCGAAATCATCAGCGTCAGCAAACCCGCGTGCGCCATCGGCACCTTCATTACCCACGCCAGTACCGGCGCGGTCAAACCTACTGCCACAACTTCAAATATCAATGCGTGAGTAGCACGCTCGGCCCAGGTTTTATGCGTATTCATATTGCCTCCATTGCTTCAATAAATTCTGATGAAGCTATTTTCTTCGATTTACCTGATACTATAAAATCAATAACCATCGGATAAACCGATATATAGGAGCCACCACGCCATGCGCCATTCACTGGAAACACTGTTCATGTTTGCCGAGGCGGCCACGCTGGGATCGTTTTCTGCGGCCGCGCGCAAACTGGGCAAACAGCAATCCACCGTCAGCGAGGCGATCGCCAACCTGGAAATCGATCTGGGACTGACACTGTTCGATCGCAGCACCCGCCGCCCGACACTGACCGAACAAGGGCGAGCGATGCTGGTCCATGCGCAGCAAGTGATGGAAGCCACCGACCGGCTGGAGCGATCGGCGCATCGACTGGCTGACGGGCTGGAGCCGCAACTGACCTTGGTGTTGTCCGACACCTACCAGTCGGACCGTTTCGAACACATTCTCACCAGTTTCGAGCAGCGTTATCCGGAACTGGAACTGGAATGCATGATTGCGGAGCGCAACGACGTGGTCTCTTTGGTGCAGGAAGGACGCGCCAATCTTGGGCTGGTGGCGGCGCAGCCGGACTACCCGCCGGATATCGGCTTTGAATCGGTCCCCGATCGCTCCGCCATCGGCTTGTACGTCGGCAAGCAGCACCCGCTGGCAAAAGCTAAACACATCTCCAGTGAGATGTTGCATGGCGCACGCGAGTTGCGCCTGAGCACCTACGCCGACGACGTGGTGCAGCGTCGGCGCGGCAAATGCTGGACGGCGTCCAGCTACCTGCTGCTGCTGGAAATGACGGAGCTGGGTTTTGGCTGGGCCGAGTTGCCATACTGGCTGGCCAAGCGTTTTGCCGCCAACAGCCTGCTCGAACTGCAGGTGCTCGGCTGGCCGAAAAGCATACAGGTTGATGCAGTCTGGTCGCGGCAACGCGGACTGGGGCCGGCTGGCAGCTGGCTGCTGGATACCCTGATGGCGAGATAGATAGGTATATTCGCAGCGTATCGGCTGCGACAATAATATCTGGCGCGAATTTTGCTGCTATCTGGTACCACTCAGATAAACAGCCAAATTAGCAGCCCAAAAATGTTAATCCTTCTTGCCTCCATCACTTTTGCCGCTCTTCTTGCTCTTTTCCTGCTGCGCAAAGAACTCAAGACACGCGGCTTTCTGTCGACATACAACCGCAATGCCCGCTCCGACGCCAGGTTGCGAAGCCGGACGATCAAGCCGCACCAATGAGCCGTCAGGCAGCGCAGACGCGTGCTATTTATATCCTTCCTGACAACAAATCGCAGCCAACGCGTGACCATAGGCCTGCTTGATGCATCTGGCTTGGCTCATCTTTTCCGACAGGCAAAAAAAAAGCCCGCTGGACCTTACGGCGCGGGCGGAATCCAAACCGTGGAGGATTGGAGGAGACAAATCAACTATAAAATAAAATATGACGCACTGCAATATAGTAAAAATACGGTATCAAATGCAAAAAACCTGCGACCGTGAGGTAAGCAGGTTTTCATAATTTTCAATACAGGAGAAGATTCCCGAAACCCAGTCCTATCTGGAAAGTGGCTCCGACGTGTAACGAATCTACTCTTGTATTGGCCCGAATTGCGTATATGCATATTGTACGCGAAAGGCAATTTTTAAATTATACACAGATTTCCCCGGCAAGGCAAGCCTACAGGCTAATGCAGCATCTATGCCACAAATCAGGCAAGCAAAAAAAAGCCCGCTGGACCTTTCGGTGCGGGCTTGAATCCAAACCTTAGGAGGTGTTGGAGGAGACAGGTGTAACTATATCGAGGCGCCCCGGGAACCGCCAATTTATTTAACGCATATCAGTTATTCACACATATGATAGCGTTACCATCCTGTTGCCACATAGGGTAGACGACGGCCCTCTTCCGCGCTCTGGCGCGCCAGTTCGAGGATTTCCGCAACACTGACAGCGGCATCCGCCGTCACCGGAAATGGCAAACCATCCTGAATCGACGCTGCCAGCGCGCGATAAAATTCCACATAGGCGCCGTCCAGAGTGCCCAATTCACCGCGCAGATCAAGTTCGCCCTCAACTTCCCTGAGCAGGCCAGGCGGGTTTTTAGCCCAACCCGGCTGGCCCGGACGCAAACCGGCCTTGAGTTGATCTTCCTGGCTGTCGAGCCCGGTTTTCAGATAACTGCCGCGCCGGCCGTGAATCACAAAACGCGGTGCCTCCAACGCGCTCAGGGCGCTGGCGTGCAACACCACCTGCTTGTCCGGATAAGCGAGTTGCAGATGGACATAATCCTCCGCCTGAGCATGCTCGCGATAAGCGCCAATGGTCGCATTGACGCTTTGCGGGGCACCAAACAATGTCAACGCCTGGTCGATCAGATGCGGCCCAAGGTCGTACAGCAAGCCGCCGCCAGTCAAGGCATTCTCACGCCAGCGCTGCCGCACCTCGGGCCGGAAACGATCGAAATGCGACTCGAAATGCGTGATGTGGCCTAGCCGGCCGCTGGCGATCAACGACTGCACAGTGCGGAAATCCCCATCCCAGCGGCGGTTATGAAACGGCGCCAGCAACAGCTTGTTGTCGGCCGCCGTGCGCGCCAGGATGCGGGCCTCGGCCGCGCTGAGCGTGATCGGCTTGTCGACCACCACATGCTTGCCGGCAGCCAGTGCGCGGCAAGCAAACTTGAAATGCGTATCGTTGGGCGTCGCGATCACGATGCACTCAATCGCGGCATCGATCAGCAAGGCATCGAGATCGGCAACGATGCGCGCCTCCGGCCAAGCCTTCGCAGCAGCCTCGGCTTGACTGCTGGCAATTGCACTGACCACGGTGCGGCCCGAGTGTCCGATCAGCGGCGCATGAAAAGTAGCGCCCGCGTAACCGTAACCTAAAAGACCTATTCTCAACATGGACATGGTTTTCTCTGTAGATTGCATGATGGATTCAGCCGCACGGCCAAATAAGCTTTCTTTGGAAGTTACCCACAGAAATTGTGGACAGTCCTGTGGATAACCATCAAGAATTTTAATCAAGTCTTTGATTTATATGATTTTTTACTAAGCGCACAAGCTTAATACTTCGGGCATAACTTGGATTGCAAGTTATGCAATCAAAAACGGCAACTCAAACCGCCGAAGAATCAATATCCGCCAGGGATTCACGCCCTTTTTCAGTGATGTCATAACCATCGCCATCGGGCCTGGCGCTGACATGCCCCTTTTTTCCGAGGAACATGGCAACATCAGCCGCAAGCTTGGCGCCAGGGTCGCTGGCCACGGCGCGCAGGCCGTCTATGCAATTCTTGATGAACAAGGTTTGCCGCCCTTTATCCGTCAATGACAGGCTGCCGTCTTTTTCATAGGCGATGTATTTCAGACCGGTCAGGCGCTTGGTGTTTCTTGCAATACATGCACTCACTCTGCCGCGTTGCGGCGTCTTGCTGATTTGCCCCAGGGCGTCGAATTCGTCTTTTGTCAAACCGTCGTTCATTACTGCTTCCTCTGTAAGAATTTGTCTTGCTGCGACCCTCATGGTACGCGCCGGGATGGATAGCAGCAATGGATAGCAACAAGACGGCGATGTGCAACGCCAGGCGAGTCAATTGATCACGGGCGAATTGATTACTACAACAGCGAAATAAAATCTGGTATCGTTACCGCAGGTATTCCAACCTCGCGTACAAGGAGACATTTATGGATTTAATAGAAAAATTCGACGCCAAAGGCAAGGAAACAGGAGATGCCTATCATGTTGAGTGTTATGAAAGCCCGATTGAAAGAGCTACCGCAAACGGCGTTGTCAGCTCCCTGCCCGGACCGAAAATCTATCAACTGGCAGATGGACGTGCGCTTAATCCATATTCCGAAGGAAAATTTGTGATTGTTCAGACTGGCGAGAAAATCTACCGGATCTGATGATGGCTTTGACCGGCCGCTTTGATCACCTCATTGATCACCTGCTTTAACCGTCAACATGCAAGCCTGCGACCGCTGAGGACGCAGGCTTTTTCATTGAAACGGCATGATTGCATTGAAGCAGATCGACCTAAGCTCGGCCACCTTCGCGCAAGGTCCTGATCAGCAGATCAGCCATGACGTTTCCATCGAACTCGCGGAAACCTCGCTGATAAACCAACGCGCCGACCGCGATCAGCCGGTATAACTCGTCCTCTGTCAGCTTATAGGACAATTTGGCGATTTCGTTGGCAAACATCTGCACGATGTCGTCGTCGCTGGTGAGCGGTACCTGGCGACTTGCCCTACCCCACATCTCGATGATCTTCGCAGCCTTCATAACAAAACCTCCTGAAGACTTTTTATTATAGATGCCGCCGCGCAAATATCCAGCCCTGGAGCCGTATAGATCAGGCGTCAGAACAGGCATAAGGTCGCAATATTATTTGAGAAATAACTATAGCGAATGCAATACAGGCTGCCTTTGACGCATGACGGCGACAAGCTTGTCGCCAATCTCAGCATGATGCAGGATTGCTGTTCTTGCAATTCGCAAACCTCGACATCCAGAAAATCGAAATATCGCCCGACAAAAGGATAAAGCGCTTTGAACAGGCTTTCCTTGGCCGAAAAAATCAGGCTCAGCCAATGTTCAAGAGCCAGGCCGGCGGCATTGCCTATGGCCAGTTCTGGCGCCGTCATCAAATGCTCAACCAGAGGCTGCGCGGCCTCATTAGTGAGGACGCGCTCAATATCAATTCCCAACCCGTGCCATTCCCCAGCTGCAGCCACCACCGCAATCGCCAAGCCGTCGCCGTGGCTGATCGAGCCTAGGTAGCCGGCCGGCCAAAGCGGCGCCCGATGCTGGCCGATAGCCAGCGTCGCCGGGCTGTCGCAGCCGCGCTTTTGCAGCGCCTCGCGGGCGCAAAACCTGCCTGCGGCGAACTCCACCTGGCGCTTCAAGACCGCGTTTGCCAAGCTCTCGGGCAAGACCACGCCATCGACTTTCAGCCGTGCCAGTTGCGCGGCGTCGACTGTGTAACACAAGCTGGCCTGGCAAATAGACTCGGGCATTGCTGGCAAAATAATCTCGGTCATAAGCTCTGCTGGAATTTGCATGTGAGTCAAACGGATCTCTGGACAAGTTCAGGGGCTGCGTCGGAACCGACGGCAAAACATTATAGCGGCCGCAGGGCTTCCCACGACTCCGCCGCGGGCAAGTAAAACAAAAACCCGCGCACCTTGCGGCGGCGGGTTGATTTGAAGCAAACAAAACTGGTGCCGGTGATCGAGGCTACCGGCTGACCTGTTGACGGCAAAACACTCTTCGAAAAGCTCCCGCCCGGCTGGATTGGGCTTTATGAGTCAGCACTAAATCAACACCTGACATCTTACCCATCCAACATGACAATGGTATGACTGCTAAATGACAACTGCCGATAACTGCTGACGCTCCCTATGCAGCACAGACCAAAAAAAGCCCGTGATACCTTGCGGTCACGGGCCGAAGTCAAACTCGGGGAGAGTTGTAGAAGACGGGTCTATTTTAGCTCCCCTACGGCGTCGGTACAGCTGTCAGTAATCACAGCTGTCACTAATGACAGGCGTAAAGTGCCTCGGAAGACGGGTCAAGAATGAGCTCAAATCAACACACCATTAAAAAAAACGACGAACCGGCTTGACAAATGAGATGACCGGTCATATTGTCTATTCATGCCAAAGCCAAATGTACACGACAAAATCTTCGACGCAGCATTGAAACTTCTTCCTGAGAAGGGCTTCAATGGTTGCAGCGTGCAAGACATCACCGTTACAGCCGGCGTGCCAAAGGGGTCGTTTTACAACCACTTCGAGAGCAAGGAAGCGCTCGGCGCGGAGATTGTTGATTATTATGGAACACGCGGCAACTGGCGGGATGTATTAACAGACCAGTCCATCGCGCCAATGGAACGGGTGAGAAGATATTTTATGGAGCTCAATGAAATGATCGTTAGCCGCGATTTTGAACAAGGTTGCCTTCTTGGAAATTTTAGCGCAGAACTGTCAGATCAAAGCCCGGTCATCAGAAGCCAGTTAGCTGGGGTCTATGGGAAGTGGACCAGACTTATTGAGGAGGCCATCGCCGCCGGCCAGGCCGACCACTCAATAGGGAGTGAACTAAACGCGCGTTCACTCGCCGGATTTTTGCTCAACGCGTGGGAGGGAGCCACCTTGAGGGCACGAGTTGAACGCAGTCGTGATGCATTTGACGTGTTCATGGATGTGACGTTTCGTAAAATTTTAACCTGAATGCCCATCGTAACCTGGTGATGTTTTTTTTCTGGTATTTTTGAGATGACCGGTCATATTAAAAAGGAGATTTACATGACTGCCAAAAGTCCCGTCGCTTCGACGAGTGCGCCACTTTACTGGCTGGCATTGGGTAGGACCCGCAGGAACGTACTACAGATCGAGTTGGCCTGAGTGGCGCTTAAACACAACTGATGACTCCCACAGATCAAAGGAGGCAACAACATGACGAATTCGTGAGGCGGTAAGAAGACCGGCTGGGAACGCCCTGTTGGCTTTACAAACGGGCAAGAGCACGGCCTGCAGCAAATTGTGTCATCAAACAAACCAAACAAGAGGAACAGAAAATGAAACTGAGTGGAAATACGATCTTTATTACAGGTGGTGGTTCAGGAATTGGGCGTGGCTTGGCTGAGGCTTTGCACAAACTGGGGAATCAGGTAATCATCTCGGGCCGACGTAAGGGCCATCTGGAGGAAACGACCAAGGCGAATCCCGGAATGCAGTCGGTGGAGCTCAATGTCGAGGATCCTGCGAGCATTGCGGCGGTCGCGCAGAAGCTGATTGCAGAGTACCCAAAACTGAATGTGCTGATCAACAACGCGGGCATCATGCAGATCGACGATGCCGCAAGCGTGGTCGATGAGGGTCTTCTAATGTCGACCATCACGACCAATCTGATGGGCCCGATCCGGATGACTTCGGCGCTGATCGAACACTTGAAGAAACAAGATGCGGCTACTGTCATCAATGTATCGTCGGTGCTGGGGTTCGTGCCATTGGCGATGACGGCGGTGTATTCCTCCACCAAGGCGGCGATACACTCGTACACCCAATCGCTGCGCTACAAGCTGAAAGACAGCTCGGTGAAGGTGCTGGAGTTAGCTCCGCCCTGGGTGCAGACGGACCTGCTAAATAGCAATGACGAACCGCGGGCGATGCCTCTGGCACAGTTCATCGACGAAACGATCAAGGTCCTTGGAACGGATGCGGAGGAGGTGCTGGTGGAGGGAGCAAAAATGCTGCGCAATAACCCTGGGCCTGGCGAGGCTACGTTTGTGACGCAGTTCAACGACATGATGGCGCAACCGCCACATTGATCGGAGATGGTTAGGGCGGGCGACGATGGCGCGTTGTGGCGATCTCCCTTCGGGGCGGGTTCTTTCCGCGCGCCATCGCCGTCCCAATACGGCTGTAGATCAAGCGGCTGTAGATCAAGCGGCGCTGTGATCAGCGAGGCTTTGTTGATAAGCAGTGCGGATATCTCTACGGCAGAAAGCATAACCGTGATTTGGAGAACAAAATGAATGAAACGATTGCATCGAAAAATAAAGCGCTTGTCCTTGAGGCCTTCAATACCTTGTTCAACAAGCGTGATTACGTGGCGTGCGAGCGCTATTGGTCACCCAACTACATCCAGCACAGCGCTCATATCGAGCCCGGTCGCGACGGCCTGTTCAATCTCATCAAAAGCGCTCCACCAACGCTGAAGTATGAACCGGGCGTGATAGTGGCCGATGGCGATTTCGTGATCATCCACGGGCGATTCTCGGGCATGGGCCGGCCGAAGAATTGGATCGCGGCAGACATTCTGCGCATCGTCGATGGCATTCTGGTCGAGCACTGGGACGTCCTTCAAGACGAGGCTTCGCACGAGGAGTCAAAGAGCGGCCTTCCCATGTTCAGCAACAAGTTCGTAGAGTGACACGAAAGGTGAAACAGGAAAATACCAAAATCAATGACTTGGCGGCAGTTTTGCCACAGAAGATGAGGCGAAATGACAGATAAGTTGAGATTTTCTGCGATTCCGCCACAAAAGATGAGATTTTCCGGAAAGCCTACTTTTTAAGCATAATACGAATGAAATTGGACCTATCAGGAATCCAGATAATATTCTGAATTGCCATATTGGGATCGACACTTGGCTGCGTTGCCAGGAGCGCTATCACCTCGGCTGTAAGCACGTTTTCCCGATCCTGATTAAGTCGGAACTACTACAAAACCTGCCGCAGCCATTCGCACTCCTCTTGGCATTACTCCTTCACTTGACTCGCCGAGCTGAAGTGAGTGAGCCTCAACGCCCTGATCCGATCAATCCAACTCGTCACCTCCGCCTCACTATGTTGATGGTCTCTGACACCCTCGAATATCAGCTGATGCTCCATGCGTAAGGCCGTCGGGATGATGCCTTCTTGGTCATCTGTGTTGGTTGTCACCGACAGACGGCGCTTACGCAAGCCGAACTGATTGTACTTTCCGATATCATTCAAATCCTTGTCATTCAAAGGCGCCCACCGAAAAATGGGATGATCCGCATGTGAAGAAATTTGTCCGATGTAAACATTCGAACCGGGATTCGACTCTATCGAAATTCCAGCCTCAGCATAGCGCTCCATTACCCTCCTCCCCTCCCCGATATAGGAGAAGAAAGATCAAAACTACAACCTACATGCGCTTCCATGTGCTGGAATCGTGTAGACGCAGCTTAACAACCAACGAGATAAAAGTGATCACTATGAAAACAATGAACACAATTGCATTGACAGCACTTGGTGTTGATTCCAATTTACGACTAAGCCAAAAGGCTGACCAAGGGATCACTACCCCAAGCAACATAAGAACTAGATGAAGGAAATTTCGGCAGAAACGCACAATTTTCGATGCAGGACGTGCCTTATCTAAGAAACGGCGAGAAAGCAATGCAATCGGCAGTGGAATTCCTGCAATGATGCCCAAGCCGATATGAATCAAGATTTCCAAACTTTACCCCTAGTTATTGCTGTCAACGTTATCTGACTAACCATCAAGAAAACATGGTAACGGCTTACCTTAATTTACTTGCATCCACATCCATCATCCGATGCGGGCAAGAATCCCCCAAGCGGCGTTGGGATTGGTAAATTAGGATATATGGTGGCAGCACCACCGCCAATCGCTCCAGCAACACCTGCTTGATTAATTGCAGCCTTGCTTCCAAATCCATATCTAACAGCTTTTAAGGCTCCTGCCAATCCCGCTCCCCAACCAACTCCGGCCCCAACTCCGGCTATTGCACCTTGTAGCGTTACTTGTTTCCAATTGATACATTTCAAAGATGTGCCTGTGGCGACTTGACTTCCTACGTTACCTGCCCCGCCAATAAACGCCCCCGCCGCCATAGTTCCTAGCGCACCCCAATTCGTGGGAATAGCGCCAGCAACTCCACCAGCCAACGCTCCTACAGCAGCTGCCTCTGCGACTTGCCATCCGTTGGCACCAGAATTAATAGCTTGAACAGCTCCGGCGATGCCGCCAATGGCCGCCCCGATCCCCGCCCCGACACACCACGGACAATTGCCGGTCGGATCGGTATAGTTGATCGGATTCCCATTTGCATAGCTGAACCCGTTCGTTTGTCCCGCATTCCACCCTATCGGGTCCTGCGACACAAACCGTCCCACGGACGGTGAATAATACCGTGCCCGGTAATAATACAACCCGGCTCCATCATTCTCCCGCCCCGTGTACTGCTGGCTATTGTCGTTGGCCCCTACCTGCGTCGTATTGCCATAGGCATCGTAGCTGTAACTTGTCACCGTCGCCTGCGTCGCGTCGGTCGCCAGAATAATGCTGCCTAGAGCGTCGGTCAGCATCGTTTGATTGCCCGCGCTAGTTTGCCGTGCGATCAGATCGTCTGCACCAAGTCCCGTGATCAGATTGGCTGTCACACCAGCACTGCTGCCGGTGCCGCTCTTCTCCTGCACAAAGTTGATGCCATCATACAAATACCCAGTCGAGGTCTTGCCAATCGTCTTACCGATCCGGCTTCCCAATGCATCGTACTGGAAGCTGGCCGTGTTACCGCCGCCGATACTTTGCAGTTGATTTCGCGCATCCCAAGTGTAGATATTGGTACCGTCGCTGGTCAAATTGCCGTTGGCATCGTACGTCAATGTCTGCGCGCCATACTTGATCAATTGATTAACCGCATTAAAACCAGTCGCACTGACCGGCGTGCCTGGATTAGTTTGCGCCAGAGAGCCTCCTATGCTGGTACGATGCCCTATCGTGTCATAGGTGTAACTCAGATCGCCAATGACCGTACCGTTCAATTTCACATAGCTGATCCCGGTTAGCTGATTGCCGTTGTCGTAGCTATAACTCGCGTTGATACCGTTTGCAAATACAAGCTTCGTCAAGCGGTTGGCGTTGTCGTAGGTATAACCGGTGGTTTGCACCACATTGCCGTTGCTGCTGCCGGCCGCCTGCTGGATCTGCGTCAGCCGATCCGCCACGTCGTAGCTATAGCTGATCGTCGGCTGGCCGGTGACCGTCAGCGTCAGGCGCCGTCCACCCGCATCAAACGTCCGGGTAACCGTCCCTTGCGGCGTGGTTTCGCTCAGCGTTCTGTCCAGCAGATCATAACTGCGCGTAATCGTGCCAGAGACTGAATCGACGACCTGCGTGAGCCGGTTGCCATTGTCCCAGGTGAATGCCGTGCTGCTGGCGCTCGTCGTGCCGCTGGTATTGGCGCCGTAGCTGATGCTGGTGAGACGGCCCAGCGCATCGTAAGTGCGATTGGTGATTTGCCCCTTGTTGTCGATGCTCTGGCTTACATTGCCGCCTGGCTCGTACGAGGCAGTCGCCTTGTGCGCCAGCGCATCTGTCATGCTGCTCATCCGGTCACGACTGTCGTAAGTAAACCCAGCGGAATTATTGTTCTCATCGATCTGCCTCAGCACATTGCCGTTGCCGTCGTAGCTGATTTGCGCGACACCGCCCTTGGCATTGGTGATCGCCGTGGCGCGATCGAGATCGTCATAGCCCACATAGGTACGGTTGCCCAGCATGTCCGTCACGCTGGTCGTACGGCCGATAATGTCGGTGTAAGAACTCACCGTGCGTCCCAAGGCGTCGGTCACTGCCTGCAGATCGGCGCCGGCATAGGCGAAGCTGGTGGCATGGCCCAGGGCATCCTTGACGCTGGTGCGCCGGCCCTTGCTGTCGTAGGTCATCACCACCGCATGGCCCAATGCGTCCGTCGCCTGGATCAGGTTGCCCAGGTTGTTGTAGGTCAGCGTCGTGTTGTGGCCGTTCGGATCCGTGATGCTGGTCGGCAGGCTGTAGGTCAGGTCATAGACAATATTGGTTGTGATCGCATTGCTGGTGCCCGACAATTGCGTGATCTGTGTCTTGTTACCCAGACGGTCGTATTGGTACGCCGTCACCCGCCCCATGGCATCGGTGCGGCTGTCGAGCAAATGCGTGGTGCTGTTCCAGTTGTTGCTCGCCGTTTGCTGGAGGGTCGTGCCGAACGCACTGATAACGCTGGTTGGTGCACCATTCGTATCGAAGCTATAGCGGGTGATGGTGCCTCGTTCATCAGTGGCGTCAGTTTGCACGACCGTGTCGAATCCTGCCGTGCTGGTCCCGGTGCCTGTTTGCGACGATTGCAATACATAGCTGAACTGGAAGAAACGCCCATCGGCATAGGTCTGCTTGCTCAGACGGCCATTACCGTCAAAGACATTGGTGGTCTTGACGTTGCCGTTCTTGTCCCTCACCGTCAACATGTTGGTGCTGCTGGTGACGCCACCCACGGAGTGCGCAGGATCAAGCGTCTGGGTGCCGTAGGTGTATTGAGTGGTCTTGCCCAGCGGATCGGTGACCGTGATCAATCGCCCGCTGGCATCGTAGGCATAGCCGACCGTGCGCGCCAGATCATCCTTGACCTGGGTGATGCGATTGCTTGCATCATAGGTCAGGTACACGTTGCGACCATTGGGCGAAATGATCTGCGTCAGATTCGCGTTGGTGCGCACCAGTTGCGTCAGGTTGCCGAAGCGGTCCTTCATGGCCAGCATGGCGCCCTGCCGTGCCGTGCCGCTACCGTCGCCAACACCTGGGAAATAATAGATATCGCCGGTTTTTAAGGTAACGCTCCAGTCGGCCCCAGGATAGGTCGTATCCCATTTCACAATGGCGCCGTAATATGCCGTAGTCGGATCCGACGTACTCTGGAACACCGCATTGGTGTAGCCGGTGCCGCCAGAGACGCGCGTAAAATTAATCTGGCCGCCGTCAGGCTTGATCAGCGAAGCATATGGCAGGATCTGGTCTTTACTGGTGTCGTAGCCACCGGTCAAGAACATGTCGTAGGACAGGTTGGTGCCAACACCGAAGGCACGGCTGACATCGTCGGCCTGACGATAGCTGCGACTGACCCGGATCGGCACGATATCGGCGATCGCCAGATCGGTTTCATTATTCATAAACAGACCGGAATACGTATCGACCGGATCGGCAGTCTTGCATCCACAATCTTTCGGACCGGTCGACGGTGCATTAGTCGACGGCGCAAACGTCGTGATCATTGCCCCTGTAAATTCATAGATCCGCACATTCGCATCCGGCATGACCTGCTTGCCGTCCGCTGTCACAACCCCCTGACCGTATTCAAACCAGCCACGCTTGGCCGCGTCATAATCCCAGAACGTCATGCGCGTGCCGGGCTTGGCGTGCAGATAGTTCGGATAGACGATTTGCGCACCTTTGGCGCTGGCGGCATTGATGCCTTCCAGATGCGAGCCGCCCGGCTGCACCGTGAAATACACTGGCACATTGATATGCGGCAGCGGGAATGGCGGCTGGTTGACCGGCACCGCAGTCATGCTAATTTCGGTCACGATCTTGCCGTTGGCGTCGCGAATGACCATGCCGGCCGGGATACGCAGCTCCAGGCCCGGGATTTGCGGATTGCTCAATACCGTATCGCTTTGGGTCGGCGAGGCAATCTTCAGCGTTTGCGGGTTCAGGCGCGACATCCAGATAATGAACGGCAGCAGATTGGGCTTGCCGGCCTCCACATTAAAACCATATTCATAGCGGCCGTAGTGCTGTTCGCCGATGGTCGCGGATTCGCCGTTGATCACGATGGTCTGGCGTCCCGATGGCACCGGAGAAAGTGTAAATTCACCGTTGTCATCGGTTTTGACTTGCTGCTCTCCTATCGACAGCGTGGCGTTGACCAGCGGCTTGCCATTCAACCGCAGTACCTGGCCGGAGACAGAGGTGACCCCAGTAGATGTCGGCTCGACGTTCGGAATCCGTTTAAGCGCGACGTCGGCAGGTGTCAACGACATCAGTTCCGGATAACCGTACAGCACACGACGCAGCGCAAGATTCTTGGGCAAATGTTGTTGCGAGACATTGCGGTCGCCGCGCCGCCACTGGCCGTAATGGTCGCCAACGCCAGGCACCCACAATTCGCCTTCTTCGGCCATCGCTTCGGTCGTCACCAGGTCATTGGTCGGCGCCTTCGGCGCCGGCACCGGCGCCGCATCCTTGCTGGCAGGGCCAGTGGTGCTGCCGGTTGCAGTGCCGCTGTTGACCGCAGCAGCAGCACCCTGCACCAGGGTGGCCTGGGCGACGGCGGCAGCGGCGCTTGTCGTATTCAGCGCCACGGTCTTGAAACCAACTGCCGTCAGCGGTAATGGCTGACCAAACTGGTCCGTGGCACCCTGCACAAACAAGGTATAGGAGCTGGCGGGCAGCAGTTCCTGTTTCGGTGTCGCAAACAGCAGAACGCCATTGTCAGCGGCTACCGGCAGTACGCCCACCGCGCCGTTCGGCCCCATCAGCGTGACCGTCGCGTTATTGAACGATCCGACTGCCATCTTCTGCGAGAAACGCAGCACAACACGTTGTGCAACCGGTACATTCGTAGCACTACTTGCGGGCGACTGGCCCAGCACAGCTGGCGCCGAGCTGCGATTTAAACCACCGGCAAGTTGCTGAACCTGATCCATCGACAGGATCGAGAATTGGCCGCTGTCGGAAGAATACACTTCCGCTGTTGATTGCACCTGTCCGTTCGCCGTTGTACCGGACCAGATCAATACGCGATTGTCTGGCAGCAGCAAGGCGATTGGTGCGATACGGTCGCTGCCCAGCTTTGCCGTCAGGCGTTCGATCTTGCGCGAGAGGGGATCGTAGACATCCACATCGCGGATCGGATTGCTGCGCGCGTCAACACCGCCTGCCAACAATACACGACCATCCATCAACATGGTCGCACTGTGATCGCTGCGCCCTGCCAGTCCCAGACTGCCGAGGTCGGTGAATGAACCAGTGGCCGGATCGAACAGCTCGGCATCCGCCACTACTCCGCCATGGGCGTCCACACCGCCCAGCACCAGCACCCGACCATCGGGGAGCAGCGTGGCGCTATGGCGTGTACGTGCCAGGTGTAGCGTTGCCGGCAGTACCGTACGTTGACCGTCAACGCCAACCCGCCAGGCCTGGTTACCGGCAGCGCCAGCGCTCGCGCCGCCGATAACCAGCCATTGGCCGTCCGCCAGTTGCGTCGCGCTTTGACCGGCAAGCAGGACCGGTTGCGCTGCCAGCAACCGCGACAGTGCATCGACTGCAGTGCTGTTCATCGTTATTGCAGGCGAAGCAGGCGCCGCAAGCGTCGCCGGCATCGCACCGGCAAATGTCAACGCCAGCAACCAGGCGCCGGCAAGCCGACGCGAACGCAACGGTAGAGTCCCGTGCTGCGTCGTGAAATCTAACGAGTTCTTCATAGTGCTGGTGATATCCGTCATTGTGTTGGGATCAATGGCAAAGTGATTGATATAGGAGATGTTGCGTGTCATGGCGTCAACCTGAATTTCTTGATCGCAAATGTGCCGCTTACAGAAGTGCTCGCACTAGCCGGGTTAATGACCACGGTATAAGTGCCGGTCGATGGCAATCCGGTGCTGCCGGACGACACTTCAGGAATATTCCAATTGGTCGTTCCCGCGCTAATCGACTGACTATTTACCACGACTCCATTGGGGCCGAGTACTGTTAACGTGACCGCGGAGTTGGCGGGGATTGTCGCGAGATTCGATAGCGAAACGTTCAAATACGTACCTGCAGTGCCCGCAAAGGTATAAAAGCCACTTTGCCCGGCCGCTTGAATAAGGGCCAGCGGCACGCCATCAACCGTCAACGCCCCCTTCGCAGGTGACAACAGCTGCAGTGCCACTTGCCCGGCGCTACCGCCATAAGGGGATACGGCTACGGTGTAAGTACCGGTCTGCGTCAGATTGCGGAGTTGCACTATTCCTGAAGGCAAGTCGGCTGCATCGAAATAGGGCGCAGCAACTTGCGACCCGTCTGGGGTGTACACAGTCAGGTACGACCAGTTGCCAGGGAAAGTTGCGCCAGTCCAGATCAGATTGTAGTTATCGCCAGCCGTCGCAGTAAACGTGTAACGGGCATTCTGACCGGCACGTGCTGTCGCAAACGTCGTCGCGGCAGCATTCGATGTGAGTGTACCGCGCACCTCACTCGATAACGTTAACGTCGCTTGCACTGCCGTCGTCGCACTGCCCGGCACCAGCACTACCGTGTACACACCGGCTGCATTCAACTGCGGCAGGACACACCCGCTACTGCTGCTGAAACTACTACAGTCGACCAACGTCGCTCCATTAGGGCCAATGATCGACCAGCTAGCTAAACCGCCGGCTGGAGCGAAGGTGACACCCGAGACGCCCAGGCCGAGGCGCTGACCGACGCTGCCGTTAAACGTGTAGCGGCCCGTGGCACCGGCCACCTGGTTGATCGCCAGCGGTGTTCCATCGACCGTCAACGCCCCCTTTGCGGGTGACAGCAACTGCAGCGCTACCTGCCCAGTTTCACCGAGATAAGGAACAACGAGCACCGTATAGGTACCGGTCTGCAACAAGTTGTTGAGTTGAAGTTCACCGGTCGGGGTGCTCGCACTGACATAAGGATAAGAAGCAACTTGCGAACCATCAGGTGCGTAGACAGTGAGGTACGTATAGGATCCACTGAAAGTAGCCCCCGTCCAGGCCAGGCTGTAGTTATCGCCAGCGGTCGCAGTAAATGTGTAACGGCCATTTTGACCGGCACGCGCCGTCGCAAACGTCGTCGCGGCAGCATTCGCTGTTAGCGTACCGCGCACCTCACTCGATAACGTTAATGTCGCTTGCACTGCCGTCGTCGCACTGCTCGGCACCAGCACCACCGTGTACACACCGGCTGCATTCAACTGCCGCAGGACACAACCGCTACTGCTGCTGAAACTACTACAGTCGACCAACGTCGCCCCATTGGGGCCAATGATCGACCAATTTTCGTAATTGCCAGCTGACGTGAAAGTGACACCCGAAACGCCCAGCCCAAGACGCTGGCCGACGGAACCGTTAAACGTGTATCGACCGCTGGCGCCAGGCGCCTGATTGATCGTGAGTGGTGCGCCATCGACCGTCAACGCCCCCTTCGCAGGTGACAGCAACTGCAGCGCTACCTGCCCAGTTTCACCGAGATAAGGAACAACGAGCACCGTATAGGTACCGGTCTGCAACAAGTTGCTGAGTTGAATTTCACCTGTCGGGGTGCTAACGCTGACATAAGGATAAGAGGCAATTTGCGAACCGTCAGGCGCGTAGACCGTCAGGTACGTATAGGATCCACTGAAAGTGGCCCCTGTCCAGGCAAGGCTATAGTTATCGCCAGCGGTCGCAGTAAATGTGTAACGGCCATTTTGCCCGGTACGCGCCGTCGCAAACGTCGTCGCGGCAGCGTTCGCCGTTAGTACCCCATTCACTTCGCTCGACAACGTCAACGTCGCCTGCACTGCTGTCGTCGCACTGCCCGGCACCAGCACCACCGTGTACACACCGGTAGCATTCAACTGCGGCAGCACGCAGCCGCTACCGCTGCTGAAGCCACCACAGTTAACCAACGTCGCCCCACTGGGTCCAATGATCGACCAACTTGCGGAATCGCCAGTTGGCGTGAAAGTGACACCCGAAACACCCAGACCAAGGCGCTGTCCGACGGAACCGTTAAACGTGTATCGACCGCTGGCGCCAGGTGCCTGATTGATCGTCAGTGGTGCGCCATCGACCGTCAACGCCCCCTTCGCGGGTGACAGCAACTGCAGCGCTACCTGCCCAGTTTCACCGAGATAAGGAACAACGAGCACCGTATAGGTACCGGTCTGCAACAAGTTGCTGAGTTGAATTTCACCTGTCGGGGTGCTAACGCTGACATAAGGATAAGAGGCAATTTGCGAACCGTCAGGCGCGTAGACCGTCAGGTACGTATAGGATCCACTGAAAGTGGCCCCTGTCCAGGCTAAGCTATAGTTATCGCCAGCCGTGGCAGTAAATGTGTAACGGGCATTTTGACCGGCACGCGCCGTCGCAAACGTCGTCGCAGCAGCATTCGCCGTTAGTACCCCATTCACTTCGCTCGACAACGTCAACGTCGCCTGCACTGCTGTCGTCGCACTGCCCGGCACCAGCACCACCGTATACACACCGGCTACATTCAACTGCGGCAGGACACAACCGTTACCGCTGCTGAAGCTATTACAGTTGACCAACGTCGCCCCACTGGGTCCAATGATCGACCAGCTTGCGGAATCGCCAGCGGGTGTGAAAGTGACACCCGAGACACCCAGGCCAAGGCGCTGGCCGACCGAACCGTTAAACGTGTATCGACCGCTGGCGCCAGGTGCCTGATTGATCGTCAGCGGTGCGCCATCGACCGTCAACGCCCCCTTCGCGGGTGACAGCAACTGCAGCGCTACCTGCCCAGTTTCACCGAGATAAGGAACAACGAGCACCGTATAGGTACCGGTCTGCGACAAGTTGCTGAGTTGAATTTCACCGGCCGGGGTGCTAACACTGACATAAGGATAAGAGGCAATTTGCGAACCGTCAGGCGCGTAGACAGTGAGGTACGTATAGGATCCACTGAAAGTCGCGCCGGTCCAGGCCAAACTGTAATTATCGCCAGCCGTCGCAGTAAACGTGTAGTGGCCATTCTGCCCGGCACGCGCCGTCGCAAACGTCGTCGCTGCAGCGTTCGCCGTCAGTACCCCGCTCACCTCACTCGATAACGTCAGCGTTGCTTGCACTGCCGTCGTCGTGCTGCCCGGCACCAGCACCACCGTATACACGCCGGCAGCATTCAACTGTGGCAATACACAACCGCTGCTGGCGCTAAAACTGCCGCAGTTGACTAACGTCGTGCCGTTAGGTGCCATCACCGACCAGCTTATCGGGCCTGCGGCGGATGTGAGGGTAACGCCCAAGCCAAGGCGTTGGCCAATTGCACCGTTAAAGGAGTAATGTCCACTGACGCCCGCCGCCTGATTGATTGCCAGCGGCGCACCGTCGATTGCGATCGTGCCATCCGATGCCACTGCACCAGGAGTCGTTGTTCCAGTCGACGTCAGCCCTAAAGATACCTGACTCAAATTTGATGCATTTGTCTGATACGGATCAACAAAAATAGTGTAGGTACCGGTTTGCTGCAAATTGGTCAATGTCACAGTGGTATTCGTTCCATTACCAAACGATGCAGAACCTACAGTGCTACCATCCGGCGCATACACGGTCACCATGTTATTGGACGTCGCTAACATCGAGCCAGTAATACTGAGAGACAAGTTTTGCTCCATCGTCGCGCTGAACGTATAGCGCCCATTCTGACCTGCCCGTGTTATCAAGAATGCTCGTGCCGGCGCATTCACAACGAGTGTTCCCGTGCTCTCCGTCGATAAGGTCAGATTGGCTGTCAGTGCCGCCATAGCTGTCGATGGCGTCACCAATATGGTGTAAGTCCCGTTCGCCGGCAGTGTAGGCAAATTACAGCTTGTATCCGTCGAAAATCCACCGCAATCGATCAATATCGCGCCGGTAGGCGTCACTATTGACCAGATCAATGTCCCGCCTGTAGGTGTAATGGCGGTATTTGAGATGCCCAAGCCTAACTCTTGACCGGTCGTCCCAGCAAACGTATAGCGACCAGTTGCACCAGCTACCTGGTGGATTGCGAGTGACGTGCCATCGATCGTCACTCCTCCCGTGGACGGCGACAACAACTGCAGCGCTACCTGCCCGGTGTCACCGGGATTGGGGGCGAAGAATACCGTATAGGTGCCAGTCTCCAATAAGTTGTTGAGTTGGATTTCTCCCTTCGGATTGCCCGCACTGACATAAGGAGAAGAGGCAACTTGCGATCCATCTGGCGCGTAGACAGATAGGGTATTGTAATAATTGCTGAATGTGGCTCCCGTCCAGGCCAGGCTGTAGTTATCGCCAGCGGTCGCCGTAAATGTGTAACGGGCATTCTGACCGGCACGTGCTGTCGCAAACGTCGTCGCAGCAGCATTCGCTGTTAGCGTGCCGCGCACCTCACTCGATAACGTTAACGTCGCTTGCACTGCCGTCGTCGCACTGCCCGGCACCAGCATCACCGTGTACACACCGGTTGCATTCAACTGCGGCAGGATACAACCGCTGCTGTTGGTGAAACTACTACAGTCGACCAACGTCGCTCCATTAGGGCCAATGATCGACCAGCTAGCTGAACCGCCGGCAGGAGCGAAGGTGACACCCGAGATACCCAGGCCAAGGCGCTGGCCGATGCTGCCGTTAAACGTGTAGCGGCCCGGGGTACCGGCCACCTGGTTGATCGCCAGCGGTGTACCATCGACCGTCAACGCCCCCTTCGCGGGTGACAACAATTGCAGCGCTACCTGCCCGGTATCACCGGGATTGGGGGTGAAGAATACCGTATAGGTACCGGTCTCCAATAAGTTGTTGAGTTGGATTTCTCCCTTCGGATTGCTCGCACTGACATAAGGAGAAGAGGCAACTTGCGATCCATCCGGCGCATAGACTGATAGGGTATTGTAATAGTAGCTGAATGTGGCCCCGGTCCAAGCCAGGCTGTAGTTGTCGCCAGCCGTCGCAGTAAATGTGTAACGAGCATTCTGACCGGCACGTGCTGTCGTAAATGAGGTTGCCGCAGCGTTCGCCGTCAGTACCCCGCTCACCTCTTTCGACAATATCAATGTGGCCTGTATTGCCGTCGTCGCGCTGCCCGGCACCAGCACCACCGTGTACACACCGGCTGCATTCAACTGCGGCAGGACACAACCGCTACTGCCGCTGAAACTACCACAGTTGATCAACGTCGTCCCATTGGGGCCAATGATCGACCAGCTTACTGAACCGCCAGCAGGAGCGAAGGTGACACCCGAGACGCCCAGACCGAGGCGCTGGCCGATAGAGCCGTTAAACGTGTATTGACCGCTGGCGCCAGGCGCCTGATTGATCGACAGCGGTGTGCCATCGACCGTCAACGCCCCCTTCGCGGGTGACAACAACTGCAACGCTACCTGTCCAGTGCCACCGAGATAAGGGACAACGAGCACCGTATAAGTACCGGTCTGCAACAAGTTGCTGAGTTGAATTTCACCGGTCGGGTTGCCAACGCCGACATAAGGAGAAGAGGCAACTTGCGAACCGTCAGGCGCGTAGACAGTGAGGTACGTATAGGGTCCACTGAAAGTCGCGCCCGTCCAGGCCAGGCTGTAGCTATCGCCAGCGGTCGCAGTAAATGTGTAACGCGCATTTTGACCGGCACGCGCCGTCGCAAACGTCGTCGCAGCAGCATTCGCTGTTAGTGTACCGCGCACCTCACTCGATAACGTTAACGTCGCTTGCACCGCCGTCGTCGCACTACCCGGCACCAGCACCACCGTGTACACACCGGCTGCATTCAACTGCGGCAGGACACAACCGTTACCACTGCTGAAGCCACCACAGCTAACCAACGTCGCCCCACTGGGTCCAATGATCGACCAACTCGCGGAATCGCCAGCTGGCGTGAAAGTGACACCCGAAACGCCAAGGCCAAGGCGCTGGCCGATGCTGCCGTTAAACGTGTAGCGGCCCGTGGCACCGGCCACCTGGTTGATCGCCAGCGGTGCGCCATCGATCGTCAGCGCCCCCTTCGCAGGCGACAAGAGTTGCAGGGCTACCTGTCCGGTACCGCCGGCCGCCGGTACGACGAACACCGTATAGGTGCCGGTCTGCGATAAATTGTTGAGTTGTACTTCCCCCGTTGGATTGCCAGCACCGAAATAAGGCGCAACGACTTGCGAGCCGTCTGGTGCGTAGACATTCAAGTAAGACCAATAGCCATTGAAAGTCGCGCCAGTCCAGGCCAGGCTGTAGTTATCGCCAGCGGTCGCACTAAATGTGTAACGACCATTTTGACCCGCACGCGCCGTCGCAAACGTCGTCGCCGCAGCGTTCGCCGTTAGTACCCCACTCACTTCGCTCGACAACGTCAACGTCGCTTGCACTGCCGTCGTCGCACTGCTCGGCACCAGCACCACCGTGTACACACCGGTAGCATTCAACTGCGGCAGGACACAGCCGCTATTTGTGCTGAAACTATTACAGTTGACCAGCGTCGCCCCATTGGGGCCAATGATTGACCAACTTTCGTAATCGCCAGCGGGTGTGAAAGTGACGCCAGAGACGCCCAGACCAAGGCGCTGCCCAGCTGTACCATTAAAGGTATAACGACCACTGGCGCCAGGCGCCTGATTGATCGCCAATGGTGCGCCGTTGACCGTCAAGGCCGCCTTCGCAGGCGACAGCAACCGTAGCGCTACCTGCCCAGTGCCAGCACTATAAGGAACGATAGATACGGTGTAGGTGCCCGTTTGCGACAAATTATTGAGTTGAACTTCCCCCGTCGGGCTGTCAATACCAAAATAAGGGGATGCGATTTGCGAGCCGTCTGGTGCGTAGACATACAAGTAAGACCAAGTGCCGTTGAAGGTAGCGCCTGTCCAGGTCAGACTGTAGTTATCTCCAGTCACAGCAGTAAATGTGTAACTCGCGACCTGGCCTATCCGGGTCGTCGCAAACGTCGTCGCGGCAGCATTCGGTTTGAGGACGCCAGTGACCGGATTGGACAGCAGCAAACTCATATTCGCGGTGTGACTGCTGTCGATACCGATCAGTATCCGATAGACCCCGGTTTGCGGTAAAGCCGCAAACAAACATTTGTCCACCCCAGATAGAGAGCAAGAACTCACGACGCTGCCAGTAGGAGCATACAGCTGAATCGAGACTGTCCCCGAGCCACTCGGCGCAGGCGCAAACACCGACATCCCGAGGCTAAGCTGTTGGCCGGCGCTGCCGTCAAACAGCAACATCGCATATTTACCGACAGTAGTAATCGCCGGTGTTGCAGCAGCACCGTTGACGACAATGCGCCCAGTAGTCACGACGTCCGTCACCGCGATGCCAGAGGGCACCACAAAGAAATCCGCGCTACTCGTGCCGGTGCCTGCGGCAGTTTGCACGGACACTTTGCCAGATTGCCCTGTACTCGGGACTGTCGCAACAGCTTGACTCGGCGCGGTCACCGCCGTTGTGCTCCCGCTGACACCACCAAAGGACACTTTGTTATTGACCACACCGGCCTGGAAATTCGTCCCGTTGACTGTCACTGCCGTACCTGCCGCGCCAATCGTCGGCGTGAAGCCGGTAATCGTCGGCGCCGATAAATTCGATCCCACCGTAAATGGTTGTGTCGACGTCGCACTACCGTTCGCATTGCTGACGGTTATCACACCTGTTTTCGCCGACGCCGGCACCGTCAACTTGAGTTGCGACGCACTGGCCGAGGTAACGGTTGCGGCGACGCCATTGAAGGTGACTGTGTTTGACGCCGCAGTCGTACTGAAACCACTGCCGTAGATCGTGACATTGGCGCCGGCAACACCGGCAGTGGGCGTGAAACTGGCAATCGCCAGCGTGTTGACCGTGTCGGCCTTGACGGCCGTGATATTACCCGCCGCATCGTAGGCATATTGGGTGCTGCTGCCGTCGGCGGCGACCACCTGCACCAGCCGGCCGAGTTCATCGTAGACATAGTTCGCGCTGGCGGCGTAGGCGCTGCCGGCGCAGGGAAGGAGGATACAGGCCAGGATGACGATCAGCGGACGCCGCAATGCTCGTTGCAAGAACAACGAAACCGCCAAGAAAGTCTCTTGCGCAGCATACTGCACGCGACGTGTCGCCGCGCGGTTCGAATTCGCCATCTACCCTACTCCCTGACTAAATTTTATTTTCCTCGACAATCATGTCGATGTTTTTTTGCAATCTTGCTACTCTAAACAGCTAGGGCAGGTGACGAATGACAACACAACCATACCACTACCATTTTCAATATATCCGTACGGCAATATTATGATTCATTAGCAATACCTTAAGTGTCTAACGCATAGATTTCTTTTTAACGTCAGATTTTTGCAACGCAACAAATTTTTCCCTCAAACCATATTGACTAAACCAGCCTCATGGATAGTAATAAAATAACCAATCGGCGTAGCGCTCCAATTGATTAAACGCTTCAAAGGGCGCCACGTATCCCACACGTCGGATAGGTCGATCCGGTGATGCGCTGTGCAGCCCCATGATGCCGCCCTCCGGGGCCAAGATCAGTACCCATTCACTGCTGCTGACCGGGTCCGAGTAGGCAGTACGCAGATAACGGCGAACGTCTGGATAGCGAGGATCCTTCAGAAGCGCGTCAAGGGTGAGAGGAAACCGTTTCTGGCCGGGCGGCGTGGCTTCGACGTACAACTGGATTGCGGTGCGATATTGGCGGCCGACATCGAGCAGGCGCTCCTCAGCAGCGCGGCGAGCCACCAGCGCGCTAGTCGTGGCGACAGCAGACGTCAGCAAGCCCACCATCGCAAGAAAGATCAACAGTGCCAGCAGCGCAAATCCATGCTGACGTGATGAGGACATCGGAGTACGCGGCCTCTGATCGGCGTGTTTCATTTTACTCATTGAGTTATAGCTGACCGAACCCGACGCCGTCACGTGTGGTGCCCTGCGCTCCGCTATGCAAGTCAAACAATTTGCCTAATTTACTATCTTCCGGAGCGATCAATATCCAGGTGGCGGCGCTGCTTGTGATTGGATCGACTGGTAGTGCCCGTAGATATTTTTTGCTGACCAATTCGTCGAGATCATCAGGATAGTGCCCGGTATCAGAATAGTACTGGTCGATCGTTTTGCGCACCACGCGCAGGTTCTCCTTCAGAATCACTTCCTTCGAATAATCGAGACTATGAAAATACTTCGGCACCGATATCGACAACAACAACGCCACAATCGACAGGACGACCAGCAGTTCGATAAGTGTGAAACCGCGTTCGCGTTGCCACGGCTGAATGCGATGCGAAATTTGGCGCATGACGATTACCATTTGCGGTAAGCGATGCCGTTGAGACCTATCGCGCTTGACAGCGAATAGACGTCAAATACATCAGCACCTTCAGCCGGGGCGTCGGGTTCACTGGCGTAGCTTCGTTTGCCCCACGTGTCGGCGTTGGCGACCGATGCGTCCGGCATGAGCGGGTCGCGCGGAATACTGCGCATGAAATAGATCTTGTGCTTGGCCGGGTCGCGCGCATCTTCGACGCCGCTCACCAGGCTATCCAACGTAGCGGGATAGCCACTGGCTCCCAGGGTGCGAGCGATGCGGCCGTTGTCATAAGCGCGCTTGTAATCGTCGATGCCAAGTCGGATCTCGCGCAACGCACGCTCTAGCGCCGCCTCCCGTGTGCGCTGCACCTCGACCTGCGCCACCGGTAACGCAATCGTCGCCAATATCGCAAGAATGGCAAGGCTGATCAGTAATTCGATCAACGTAAATCCACGCAATTGCGGCCACCGACCAGAGCATGCCGATATTTTGGGTGGGCGGAGTCAATGACAACGAACTACCGCCGACCACTGACGGTGTGATCGATAACACTTTCAGTTGAGTCGAGGTGATTGCTTTCAGCGGCGTTACATTCAACGTTACCAGCGCCGCCTGTCCAGTGGCGCCCGCAGCAGCACCGCTGCTACGCACGTCACTGATGAAAACCTGGCCGGTTGATGCATCGACCCGCTGCGTGAAAGTGGTCGCCGTGCCATCCGCGTTCAAAAACGTGCCTTCGGTGGCCCGATCAATCCGCAGTGCGGTCGGATCATAGCCAATGACAAGGTTTATTCCGCTTACGCCCTGGCCGCTGGTCAGAACCAACTGTTGCTGGGCGCTGGTGCCGACGACGCCTTGCGATGCGCCCACCCACGCCAATGCATTGGCATTGGCGCCGCCGGAGGCGCCAATGCCGCTGGTATCGGTCATTGCGCCGTTGGGGGCACTCACCGGGTTTCCAGCACTTCCAACACTACCTGTGCTCGCTGCACCTGCGGCAGCATTGGCAGCGGCTGCGCCATTCGCACTTCCCCCATTTGAACCTATGCCACCGCTAGGCCCGCTTGGCGTTGTTGAGGTCGCAGTGGGCACACTGCGGGCGCTGCTGTCGACCGGCGGGGTGAAACCGCCGCCCCCAGCACCATGCAAGCTAGACTCCGTACCACTCTGGAAGTCCAGCAAATGCGCCGCAGGTAACACGCTATTGCGTATTAAATGCGGGGTAATAGACAACACGATTTCTGTCTTTTTATGGTCGCCGTGATGGCTGGAGAATAATCGGCCAAGATACGGAATATCGCCCAAACCGGGGATCTTCGTTACCGCATCCGTATCGTTGTCGCTAATCAGGCCGGCAAGTATCTGATTTTCTCCATCCTTTAGCCGCAGTACTGTGGAGGCTGAACGTGTACCTATCTGGTACGCCACTGTGCCGGAGGTGGTCGTAATTTGGTTGGCAATATTACTAACTTCCAACGCCACTTTGATCGAAACCTCGCCGTCAATCGTTATCACCGGAGTCACTTCCAATTTCAAGCCGACATCAAGATATTGCACACTCTGCGACACAAAGCCAGTCGCGGTCGCCGTCGAGGTAATGTTCGGTACCCGATCTCCAATTAGTATCTTGGCTGACTCTCGATTCTTGACCCGAATACGCGGATTCGCCAGCAACCGGATGTCGGTATCGGTAGCGCTCAGGTTTATCGCTAGAGGATCGATGGTCGCTCCTGTCGTGCTGGCGTTTGCGTGAATCAAGTTTGCCAACGTTACTGTGCCGCCGCTAGTCGATGCCAGTGGGGACAGCGAAAGTTTTGCTGGATAGCTGACGCCAAGGTCTTTGAGTAGATTGCGATTAATTTCCAGGATTTCAACTTCCAGCATGGTTTCTGGTGTTGGCAGATCGGCCATCGAGACAATCTTCTCAGCCATATCGATCGCGTCCGGCGTATCCCGCATAACGATCATGTTTTGATTCTTGTCGACAATCAAGTCACGTGTTTTCAGAATGGTCTTCAACGTGTTGGCAAGCTGCTCGACATCCGCGTTCGCCGTGTAAAACGTGTGCACGCTCAACGCCTGATAGTCCTTCTGCTTGGCGGGTAAATTGGGATAAATCATGATGGCGTTGCGGCCGATTGTGCGTTGCTCCAGCTGGTTGGTCATCAGAACCACCTCCAGCGCTTCCTTGACGGTCACGCCCTTCAAGAAAACCGACGTCCGCTGGTCGCTCTTGATATCCTTATCGAGTACAAAATTGATGTCAGAGGTGCGTGACAGTACTTCGAACACCTGCTTGAGCATTGCATCCTTAAATTCGATCGACAGCTTGCGGTTTAAGGCAGCCTGCAATTCAGGATCTACCGTGGGCTTGGACACCTTGTCCATCAACGCTTTTATCAAGCGTCGGCCAGCAGCGTTGTAGGGATCTTCTGCCAACACCGCGCGCACAATACGGGTTGCCGCGTCGTAGTCCTTGGCGTCAAACGAAAACTGCGCATCCAGCATCAGCTTTGCCAACTGCCCGTCACGATCAATTTTTTCCAGTTCCGCAGCGGCACGGCGATTATCCGGATCAAGCACCAGAATCCTGCGCAGCAGTTGGGTACGTTCGCCGGTTGATGTCGACGTCGACTGCTGGCTCAGCCAGTGGTTAATGGCACGTTCGCGCAAGCTAAGGTAAGTCACTCGCAACTGCGCATCCTGAGGATTCTTAGTTAATGCCTCCTGCAACTGCGCCATGCTGTCTTCAATCCGCCCCTCATCGAATGCCTTACGGGCACTTTGTTGCACAGCGATCTCACCGCAGGCAGCCATCGAAGCTGTCAAGGCGAAGAGCACAATGGTGCGACTGCTTGTCTGCAACAAGGTAGCTGTACGCGGTAAGGCGGCGAAAAAGGTGGAACAGCGGATGCGGCCGAAATTCATGTAGGTCATTCAATCTGAAGAGAGGATTGCTCATGCGTCGGCAGATACTCAAAGGTAATTGCCGAGGCCGTAATGGAGACAACCTTGTAGTCGTCGCCAACGGCGTCAGACGCCTTGACGATGAAGGTGGTGTCATTTTTTTCAAGGAATACCGTCCAGCCTTTGCCGCTGTCCTGCTTACCGAGATACTTGAACGGCAACTCGCGCGGGGCTTCTTGGATTGGCGCAGCGCTTGCCACTTGCACCGGTGCAAAGGAGTGTGCTGCGAACAGATTGGCATGAGGCTCGCCGGTATCGCGCCCGATCAGTGACTCGCGCGGCAGCACTGCCAGCAGCGTCGCGGATGGCAGCGGCGCTGGCACTTTACCAGTAACAAGTTGGCCAACGGCGGCAAGAGCAACAGGCGATGCGAGGCTCTTTGGCTGCTCTCGAGCCAGAGCAGGCGCAATATCAGCGTTGGGCGTACGGTCACCGAATACGGCTATGCTTGCAGCGGCTAAGAACAATATGGCAAGAACCCAATGGCGGCGCGTCATCGCTTAATCTCCCCTGGAAGAATAGCGACAGATGACAATCCGGCCGCGTCAATGACACCGTGCGACACCGGAGTAGCCAACGATAGTGGCTTAGCCGGCTCTATCTCCGTTGCGGCCAACCCGGGGCCCTGCGTTGTGGGCAGCAAATACAACGTAAAGCGCACCTTTGCTTCCACACCGTCGGTAGCCACTGCCTCACGCCGGAACTGGATAGCATCCAGTGCCGCAAACGGCAGCTCTAGCAGCACGTCTTCACAGAAAGCTTGCAACGCCGGGTAAGTACCTTTTACGGGGAGCGTGATTTCATACGTAAGAAAACCGCCTTGCGGGCTGTTTGCGGCACGATACTCACCTTCGGGCAACGCAACTGCGTGCCGATGTGCGATCGCAAAAATCGTCTTGATATATTGCTCCGTGCGCTCTGTCTTGCCTAATGTATCGGTGAAGGCCTGCTGTCGCTGTGCCGTCTGGCGAGGCCCATCGGTGGCCTCCTTGGAGGCTTTGTCGTGACGCTCACGAATCCAATCGCGAATGTCTTGCGCCATCTGCTCTCCAAGGCGTCGCTCCCAGGTCACGCCGACTGTAAAATATGTAATGCCCAGCGTAAGCAGCAGCATACCGATCCAGTGCAGCAAGCCCGCCCGCCTGAAAAAGAGCGACAGCTGCAGTACGATATGACGCGGAGAGAGCGATTTCAGTGAAAGCGATTTCATTTGGCCGCCTGCCCGCTTGCTGCCAGCGATAGCGCCACTGAAAATCGAAGGACATTGTTGGGATCCTGGACATCTAACTGGTGTCGCTTCATGCTGACTGCCGAAAAAACGGGTTGCTGTTTGAGATTCACGACATAATCCAGCATGGCCTCCGACGATGCGGCCTCAGCGGTCAGCCGCAACAACTGATGCTCCGGATCCGGGTCCAACGCCAGCAAGGCAATCTCCGGCGGCGTGGCGGCTTCGATCGCGTCGAACAGGTCGCGCCAAGGCAAATTCAAATGACGCACCGCCTCGTTAATAGCGGCGATTTGCGCAGCGCTCAATACCAGAGTTGGCGCACGACGAGTCGAGACTGACGCCGAATCCTTTTGCTGCTCCGTTGCCAATCGTACCTGCATCCGCTGATAGTCTCGCTGCCAGCTATTGGCGTGCCATAGCGCGCCACCCATCAGGACCAGCCCGGAAAAAAACATGATCAAACCGAACGCGGTTGCACCGAGGCGCTGGCGTCGTGCGGGCGCGAAATCGATCGGCAGCGACTTCATGCTGGATACTCCTGTGCCAAACAGTCCGGGCGCAACGCCACAATGCTGACATCAGCGACGCGCAGACCATGCAAGTTTGCCATCGCACCGGCGCTATCCTGGCTGATATACAACGTTGACGGCAATGGCCGGTCCCAGCGCAACGATTCACGCAGCAACAATGCTTTTAATGCATCCATGGTTACCGGTGGCGATCCGACGGATAAATTGACAGCGGCAATGTGGCCACCGGCACTTGCAGCGAGCAGCAGATGCCCTGCCCCGATCCGCGCCAACCACCCGCCTGAGGCGCGCATGCGACGTGCACAATCATTCCAGACCCAGACACTTTCCGGTTTCATCCCACCTGAATACCAGCCGCCCGTCTTTAACTCAGTCAGCGCCGTTGTCATCAAGGCGCGCGGCAAGGCACAAACGAGGAAAGGCCGGCCAATGGCCCAATCGGCTTGCATCACCCAGTCCACCGCCCTATCGCCAAACAGCGTCGCAAAGCGTAAGGTGGCAATCGTTTGCAGATCAGAAAAACTAGCGACCTGTTCGGGCGGCGTCACGATGAAATAGCGTGCCAGCCGGTCGGCGATGACGATAGACACTTCCCGGCCGCGCGGCACATGATCTGACAACAGCTGCCGCACACGGGGTTGCAAGGCGCTTGACGCGATCTGGGCGGCATAGGTGATAGTCGCCCTGACACGCCAAGATGTACCCCGGGTACGCGCCGCCAAGGTAAGTGTGTCGACGCCGACCGTCAGTCGGAAGCGCTCAGGATTGAAGAGTGACACGTTTTACCTCTTCCAATGTGGTGATCCCCCGCCGAGCCAAGTCGAGTGCGACTTCGCGCAGGCTACGTGTACCGTGCCTGGCAGCGGCGTCCTTGATCTGGCGTACCGGGGCTTTTTCGACGATCAACTCACGGATTTCATCGTTGAGCGACAATATTTCCGCAATCGCCGTACGCCCCTTGTAGCCGGTACCGCGGCAATCACCGCATCCCGTTCCGGCGCGTAACCGAAAACCGCTGACATCGGCCATCGACATGCCGAGACGTTCCAGCTGCGCCGCATCCGGCGCGACATCGACAGCACAGTGCGGACAATTATTGCGTACCAGCCGCTGAGCCCAGATGCCGTTCAAGGCGGAGACGAAAGCATAGGGATCAATCCCCATGTGGGTAAAGCGGCCAAACACATCGAACACGTTGTTGGCATGGACGGTGGTCAATACCAAGTGCCCGGTCAACGCCGATTGCACGGCAATTTCTGCCGTCTCCCGATCTCGGATTTCACCCACCATGATCTTGTCCGGATCGTGACGCAAAATCGAACGTAGCCCGCGCGCGAAAGTCAGTCCTTTTTTGTCATTGACCGGTATTTGCAAGATGCCCGGAAGCTGATATTCGACCGGATCTTCGATGGTGATGATCTTGTCGCGTCCGTTATTCACTTCGGTCAGTGCGCCATACAACGTCGTCGTCTTGCCGGAACCGGTCGGTCCTGTGACCAGCAACATACCGTAGGGTTCATCCGCCAGCCGACGCAGAGTACGCAGCGATTGCTCATCGAACCCCAGTGCTTCCAGCGACAGCGAGCCATAGGACTCAATCATTGCTCGTTTGTCGAGAATCCGGATCACCGCGTCTTCGCCGTGGATACTCGGCATGATCGACACGCGCAAATCTATATCCCGACCGCCGGATTCAACCCGAAAGCTGCCATCCTGCGGCGTACGGCGTTCGGAAATATCCAGTTCGGCGAGTACTTTTAGCCGCGAAATGACTTGCCCGGCCAATTCGCGCCCGCCGATCGAACGAGCGTGATCCAGCACGCCGTCGATACGGTATTTAATGGTCAGACCCGAGGTTGTGCTTTCGAGATGGATATCGGAGGCGGCGGCCTTCAGTGCGTCATACAGCGTCGAATTAACCAGCCGCACTGCTGGGCTGGAGGCGACATTCAGGGACGCAAAGGACAACACTTCAGCCGAACGGCCGTCGCGGTCGCCATCGCTTCCATCGGCGACAATATTATCGACCGCTCGGACAAATTGCTCCTGCTTGCTTAAATAAGCCTGGATATCTGCCCGTAACGCGAGATGAAACAGCAACGGCTTGGGACATCGAGCGCCGAGCCAGGTCTGCAGATCGGCGTCAAACGGATCGCCGATTACGGCTAACACGCTGCCCGCTTGTTCTAGCAGCACAACTTGGCGCTGCATGGCGTCGGCCAGCGGCAATAGAGAGAACAATGGCGTCGTCAGATCCATCTCGGCTGTTTCAATCACCGGCCAACTGAACATGGCAGCTAGTGCTGCCACCGCTGCGCGACCTTGTTCCGGATAACGGTCTTCAATCTCGGCCATGACCGATCGGCCAGCTATGCGCGCAGCGGCACGCAAGTCGCGCAAGACAGTGGCATCAATAAACAATCCAGTTTCCGGATTCGATATTGCTGCGGCATTATTGGTCTGCGGCATAAACGTTGCCGTCAGCGCGACAGAAGTAGGATCAAGGAAGGTCATTGCAGTGTCGTCGCCAGGTCAAAGATCGGCATATATAGCAAGACGACGATGCCACCCACCACCAGCCCGATGACCATCATCAGAATCGGTTCGAACGCCCTGGTAAAACGGTCGATAAAGCGCGTGATATCACCTTCATAGAAATTCGAGGCCTGGATCAGCATGTCGCCCAGTTGACCTGAGCGTTCACCCACGCGCAGCATCCTGTAGGAGATGGCAGTTGTCAGTCCGCACTCCTGAAACGAATCGGAAAACAATGCCCCCGATTCGATCGCCAAGCGCGCCTGCTGCAATTGGGTCAAGACGCGGCGTGAAACCACACCCTCACTCATCGCCAATGCCGAGACAATTGGAATGCCGCTCTCGAGCAGCATGCCTAGCGTCAAATATAAGCGTGAGGTTTCATAGAGACGAATGCGCACTCCTACGCCGGGTAATCGCGCGGCCCCCCGTGACAAAGCGCCGGAGCGAGATAACTGCCAGAACAATCCGGCCAGCGCCGCCAGCAAGAACAAGGTTGTGCCAGCGACGGTCGCAGCATGGGCTGATACGAATGCACCGAATTTCAACATCAACGCAGACATCAAAGGCAATTCACGTCCGGTGTCCTTGTAAATCGTGGCAAATCGCGGTACTACGTACCCTCCCAGAAAGGCCGTCACCGCCGCTCCGACTACCAATAGGATGACTGGATAGATGGAGGAACTGATGATTTTGTTGCGCACAACATCAACCCGCTGCTGGTAGATGACGTAACGCGCCAATACTGACGGAATATCGCCGGTGCTTTCCGCTGCCTTCATCAATCCAACCAACAGCGGCGGAAAGACATCAGGCAATGCAGTCAATGCATCGGAAAAGCGGGATCCGTCTCGAATGGTGTTGATCAGGCGTTGCAGGACCGTGCGCGATTCACTGGCGGCATCTTTCTCAATGAGACCTTCAAGCGCCTCCATCAGCGTCAGGCCAGCGAGCAATAAGGCATGCAATTCCTGGCAAAACAACAGCACCGAAAACTGGCGCCGACGCCAACGCAGGCCGGACATCCGCTGGCCGAGCGCTTGCACGGCAACAATTTGCAAAGACTGGCTTTCCAGCTGGCGTCGGGCATCGGCCTCACTGGCGGCCTCAACTGTGAGACGCGACAGTTGGTTTGCCGGTGACAGAACTCGGATATCGAAACGCATGGGAAGGACGGAGAAGGAGTCGTGTGGAGTGGGCTGATGCGGCTAAGGCAGCACGATATCGGCGTCTTCGCCCGTGCCGCCCGGTTGTCCATCCCGGCCATAACTCACGACTTCCATCTCACCACGCGCACCAGGTGTACGGTACAAATATGGATGTCCCCAGGGGTCAAGGGGAATCGCAGTCTTCATATAAGGGCCATTCCACTTGGCGGCATCGTTCGGCGGCGCCACCATCAGCGCTTGCAATCCTTCTTCATTGGTAGGATAACGTCCGATATCCAGCCGGAACGTATCCAATGCCTTGTCAAACGCGCCCATCTGACTTTTAGCGACGGTCACTTGCGACTTGCCAACCTGGGAGAAATATTTGGGCCCGACGTAAGAAGCCAGCAACCCGATAATCACCAGCACTACAAGCAATTCCAGCAACGTAAAGCCGCGTGCACGCCGCGGCGACGAAACAAAGTGGGCGTTTGACGGGATAAAAGAATATCGGATAGGCATGGCACTCAAAAAAGAAAGATCAAGGGTGGGATGGCATGACGTAAGCGGCTTTATCAGAACTGGCCAGGCAATCGATATGTCTTACCGCTTGTGACCGGAGGCAGCATCTGTTCTGCCACCCGTGACGCTTTCCGCTGTGCCTCTGTGGGCATCAATGCTTTCAACGACTCGGGACTGCTGGTCAACGATTCGAGGAAGGTGATTAAATCCTGGCGCTCTGGCGGGGTCAGTAACAGCGGATGGCCCTGCTCATTGCTGCGATAAAACACTTCCAGATCGACAGCCTCAGCCAATGTCTTCACGCTACCGTCATGCATGTAAGGCGCCGTCATCGCAACATTGCGCAAAGTCGGCGTACGAAACGTACCGATATCTTGTGGCTGCAATGTCACCACAAAGCGCCCTAATTCGGCAAAATCATCATCTGTCAACACGATGTCGTCGATCGGTACACCGCGTAATTTCTCGGCCGACAGTTTTACGGTCAACTCGGCAAGGCGCGGCGCGATCTGATTCAAGCCAACTGACAAAGCGTGAAATTCGTTGTCAGTAAAAAGCGCGTTTCCCTGATCAATTGTGTGGCACTTGACACATGCCGCCGCACCGACGAACAGCTTGTAGCCACGCAGTGCTCCGTCCGACATCGCATGTGCGTCAGCACCATAGCGGTATCGATCAAACGGTGAATCACCCGCAACCAAGGTTCTTTGATAAGTCGCCAGCGCACTTACCACACTATCGATCGTGATATCGGTAGCCGAGCGTGTGTTGAAAACACGCTTGAAATCCGCCAGGTAGTCCTTATCGCGGCGAATCACCGCCAGCACCGCCTCGTGATCCGGCTGCCCCATTTCTCGTGGATTGATCAATGGTCGCAGGGCCTGATGTTCAAGTGTGTCCTCACGACCATCCCAGAACTGGGTCGGGTTATAGCTGACGTTCAACAAGCTTGGTGCGTTACGGGTTCCCAATTTGTTTCCTACGCCACGCGACACATCCAAGCCATCAGCAAAGTATTTGTCTGGCTGATGACAACTGCTGCAACTATGCAGACCATCTGCACTCAGCCTGTTGTCGTAAAACAGCTTAGCGCCCAGACTTGCCAGCCGATCATCATTGACTGGGACGTTGGAAGATATTAGGGTGCTTGGCGAATAGGGAGACGGCGGCAAGCCCAGCAAGCGGTTGAGACCTGGTTGAATGGCGGTGGCGAAACTTTGCGAATAGGCAATCGGTAAGGAGGTGCCTAATACACAGGCCAGTCCGACAAGCGCGCGACGGCCACACATTTTTCCGAAGAGGTTCATGCTTCTCGCGTCGCCGCTTCTCTGCTCTGACCAAGTCTTCTCGCGCACAGGCAGCGAACGTAAAGAAAGCCAAGAATTATTAATTAAATATGCAACATATAACAAACTACTACAAAAAGTGGCCGAAGTTTATCATGGGGAACTTATTGCCATTCAATTTTTGCCATAAAACAACGTTGTATTTGAGCAACATCAGCTTTCCGCGCCACAGAATGTTGTGCATTAAATACGTATATCATGCCCGCAAATTTTTACTGTCCCCTTCCTTCCGGGAACAAAGAAATCTCTTGATATCCAGAGTAGCGGTCAGACAGATCGGTACAACAATTCCGGCATTTTGCGAGACCTTGAGCCGGCGTGCATAGTCATTTTGACCGTACCCCAATAAACAGTCGCATTTAAAAGTAGAATTTCCGACGTGATTTTTCATTAGATGAAACAGGAGTCATGTCGTGAAGAAAAGCAAATTTACCGAGCAACAAATCGCATTTGCGCTGA
>NZ_JAGQEG010000149.1 GCF_018305005.1 Collimonas silvisoli | reverse complement strand
AAAAGTGAAGGTCGAACTGGTGATCGACGACGCCCTGACCGAGCGTGCAGTGGACGCCATCATCAAGGCAGCGCGTACCGGCAAGATCGGCGACGGCAAGATTTTCGTGCGCAATATCGAACAGGTGATTCGCATCCGTACCGGCGAAACCGGGCCTGACGCGGTTTAATGCAGTTCTTGTAGCGCCCTGATCGTTACAGCTTCTCCCTTTCTTCCGCTATCTCTATCTTGGCCGCGGTCCTTCGATGTAACGGATGACTGACCGCGGCTCCAGGCTCATTGCACCCCCGCCGCTTTAATTCCAGCTTGTGAAAAATCCGTAAAACATTTTTCGCATACTCACTCACGTTTTTCTTATTGGACGCAGATCATGTCTGCAAGCTATCGTTTCCTCTTCCGCAGTCGATCGCAATCACGAGTTGCAATCAAGCGCGCCACAGAAGAGGTGATTCATGTCGTCTACCGCGACAATCGCAATTGAAGAAAGCCAGATCGACCTGTTACCCCGGGTCGTTCCGGCGCATCGCATCAGCAGTGACCAGGAAGCATTGGATATAGCGCATGCGCTGGCCGCCGAGTTCCGCGGCGGCGCCAGCCAGCGCGACCGCGAACGGCGTTTGCCGTGGGCGGAAATCGAGAAATTTTCAGCCAGCGGCCTGGGCGGCATTAGCGTGCCGCACGCGCATGGCGGCGCCGAGGTTTCCTACCGTACGCTGGCCGAGGTATTCCGCGTGTTGTGCTCGGCCGATCCGGCTTTGGGGCAGATTCCGCAAAACCATTTCGGCATTCTCGGGGTGGTGGCGCAGCATGCCGATGCCGTGCAAAAAGCCCGCATCTACGCCGATGTGCTGGCCGGCCAGCGGATCGGCAACGCTGGGCCCGAGCGCGGCACCAAGAATATTTTAGAGATGAAAACGCGCTTGATTGAAACGCCCAGCGGCTATCGTCTGAGCGGCAAGAAATTCTATTCCACCGGCGCCTTGTTTGCCCATTGGGTGCCGGTAAAGGCGTTGGATGAGCAAGGCCGCGTGGTGCTGGTTTTCGTCAGGCGCGGCACACCCGGGCTGAGCATCATCGACGACTGGTCAGGCTTCGGCCAGCGCACCACAGCCAGCGGCACCGTGTTGCTGGATAACCTGCCGGTGGCGGTAGAAAATGTATTGCCGCTGCATAGGCTGGCCGAACAAGCCGGCATACAAGGACCGGTTTCGCAACTGATCCAGGCGGCGATCGACGCCGGCATCGCTGAAGCCGCTGTGGACGACGCCATCAACTTCGTGCGCACCCGTTCTCGCCCCTGGGCCGATAGCGGCGTCGAACGCGCCAGCGACGATCCCTACATCATTCGCGATATCGGCGATCTGAAGATTCGCCTGCACGCGGCTAACGCGTTGCTGGCCAAAGCTGCCGGCGTACTCGATCAGGTTTCGACAGCGGCGATCGACGCCGAAGCTTCCGCCCGTGCTTCGATTGCGGTTGCCAAGGCCAAGGTGCTGACTACCGAGATTGCCTTGCACGCCGGTGAAAAACTGTTTGAACTGGCCGGTTCGGCGGCAACCCTGGCCGAACATAATCTGGACCGCCACTGGCGCAACGCGCGCACCCATACCTTGCATGATCCGGTACGCTGGAAGCTGCACGCCGTCGGCAACTATCTGCTGAACGGCGTCGCACCGGCGCGCCACTCCTGGAACTGAACCCCGAACTGAACCCGGAACTGAAATGACTACCAAAATCAATGCCGCCGAAGGGCCGGTGGTGCGTATCCTCGACGATATCCAAGCGCTGGCTGCAGCCCGTGCGCTGGCCGCAACATTTACCAAAGAAGCCAGTTTGCGCGACCGTCAGCGGCAACTGCCGCTGAACGAACTGGAGCAGTTTTCCCGTTCCGGCCTGTGGGGAATTTCCGTACCGCGCGCATACGGCGGCGCTGGCGTATCGTTTGGCACGCTGGCTGAAGTGATCGCTACGATTGCCGCCGCCGACGGTTCGCTCGGTCAGATCCCACAGAATCACTTTTATGCGGTTGAGATACTGCGAGTGAACGGCAGCGAAGCACAGAAGCGCTTTTACTTTGAACGGATCCTGGCCGGCGAGCGTTTCGGCAATGCCTTGGCCGAACTGGGCACGCGCACCTCGCAGGAGCGGCGCACCCGGCTGAGCAAGGATGGCGAGGGTTTCCGCATCAACGGCAGGAAATTCTACGCCACCGGCGCATTGTATGCACACCGGATTCCGGTGTCGGTGATCGATGACGACGGCGTGCAGCAACTGGCGATTGTCAAACGCGATGCAGCGGGCGTTAACGTGATCGACGACTGGTCCGGTTTCGGCCAGCGCACCACCGGCAGCGGTTCGGTAGTGCTGGACAACGTGCGGGTCGAGGCGGGGGAGGTGCTGCCATTCCAGAGCGCCTTCGAACGTCCTACTTCATTGGGGCCGGTGGCGCAATTGCTGCACGCCGCAATCGACGTCGGCATCGCCCGCACCGCGCTGCACGACGCCGCCGTCTTCGTTCGCACCCGTTCGCGCGCCTGGATCGATAGCAAGGTGGAAAGCGCCATCGACGATCCCTTGACCGTACGTGAATTTGGCGATCTGGCGGTACGCCTGGCCGGCGCTGAAGCCCTGCTCGAACTAGCCGGGGAAGCGGTGGATCGCGCCGCATCGGCGCCGACTGTCGATAGCGTCGCCGCGGCTTCGATCGCAGTGGCCGAAGCCCGCGTCCTGACTACCGAGATAGCGCTCGCCGCCGGCAGCAAGTTGTTCGAGCTGGCCGGCACCCAAGCCACCTTGTCCGAGCACAATCTGGACCGGCACTGGCGCAATGCCCGCACCCACACGCTGCACGATCCGGTGCGCTGGAAATATCACGCGGTCGGCAACTACTATCTCAACCAAAAGAATCCGCCGCGTCACGGCGCGCTCTGATCAGCTTTTTGCAGAGTCACTCCTATGCCGAAGAAGCAAATCCGCCTCAACGCTTTCAACATGAATTGCGTTGGGCACATCAACCATGGCCTGTGGACCCATCCACGCGATCGCTCCACCGACTACACCAGCATTGAATATTGGACCGAACAAGCCAAGCTGCTGGAACGCGGCAAATTCGACGGCTTGTTCCTGGCCGATATCGTCGGCGTCTACGACGTTTACCAAGGCTCGGCCGACCTGACTCTGCGCGAATCGATCCAGCTGCCGGTCAACGACCCGCTGTTGCTGGTGTCGGCGATGGCCGCAGTTACCAAGCATCTCGGTTTCGGCGTCACCGTCAACCTGACTTATGAAGCGCCGTATCTCTTCGCGCGCCGCATGTCGACTCTCGATCACCTGACGCGCGGCAGGGTAGGCTGGAATATCGTCACCGGTTATCTGGATAGCGCGGCACGCGCCATGGGCTTGAGCGAACAACCGGAACACGATGCGCGTTACGAGCGTGCCGAAGAGTTCATGCAAGTGCTGTACAAATTATGGGAAGGCAGCTGGGAAGACGGCGCCGTGCTGCGCGACCGCCAGCGCAGAGTGTTCGCCGATCCGGCCAAAGTGCATCGCATCAAGCATCGCGGCCCGCATTATCAGGTGGATGGCTATCACCTGAGCGAACCGTCGCCGCAACGCACGCCGGTGCTATACCAAGCCGGCGCTTCGGACAGAGGGCAGCAATTTGCAGCAGCCCACGCAGAATGCGTCTTCATCTCCAGCCAGAAGCCAGAGGCGGCGCGCAAGCTGGTCGCCGCCTTGCGCGATCAGGCGCAACTGGCAGGCCGCCATCGGCATGATCTGAAAATCTTCATGGGTGTCTCCGTCGTCGTTGCACCGACCGCCGCCGAGGCACGCGAGAAATATGCCGAATACTGCCGCTACGCCAATCCGGAAGCCGGCCTGGCGCACTTCGCCAGCGGCACCGGTTTCGATTTTTCTGCCTATGGCATTGATGAGGCGATCAAACCTGCCAGCAGCAATGCGATCCAGTCTTCCGCCAAGGCGGTGACGGCGGCCGACGCCGGCTGGACCGTGCGCAAACTGCTGGATCAGTTGGCGCTGGGTGGACGCTACGTGACCATCGTCGGTTCGCCGCAGCAGGTGGCGGATCAGTTGGAGGCGTGGGTCAGAGACACCGATATCGACGGTTTCAACCTGACGCGCACGGTGGCGCCGGAAAGTTTTGAAGATTTTGTCAATCTGGTGATTCCTGAATTGCAGGCGCGCGGTTCTTACAAGCTGGACTATGAAGAGGGCACTTTGCGCGAGAAATTGTTTGGGGCCGGCCAGCCGACTTTGCCGGAGCGGCATCCTGCGGCCGGTTTCCGCCAATCCGGCCGTATTTAGCCAGAAATGATCAGAGAACAAATTTAGCGCCGCCGCCGGCGTTGATACATTTCCATCAACGGTGTCGAGGAAATTCCATGCAGCACGATCGACATCGCCACCACCGTCAGCACCAGAGAAGTGAGGCGCGGCGCCAATGCCGACGATCGAAAACCGGCAGGCGCGAGCCATTGATATTGCAAGGCAAACACCAGGTAATACAGCGAGCCGATGCCTTTGATGCCAAACCACGCCATCAAGCGCCGCTGCAGAGGCGTGACGTCGGCCCGTATCAGCGCCAGCGCAACCGAGAGCGGCCGGATCACAAAAAACAGCAGCAGGGCCAGCAATGCGCCCGCTGCAGAAAATCCGATATGCGATAACAGGATGCCGGTCAGCGTCACCATCAGAAATTCAGCAAACTGTTCCAGTTGCTGATTAAAGCCGAGCACGGTTTCCGTCATGTATGCCGAAGCCTTGACCGGATGGGTGGCAATTTCTTCTTTCGCGCCCAGCGGCAGGCTGTCCACTACCGGCTGGTACTTGGCCGCCTCCGGTTCTTGCAGGCCGCTATTGGTCGACTCGATGCGGCGCATCGCCAGGCCGGCGGCGAACACCGCCAGAAAGCCGATGCCATGGATGGTCTCGGTAACGCCGTAGGCGAGCGCGATCAAGCCGATGCCGAGAAATTCTTCCATACCCAGCGCCAGCCGGAAACGACGCCGCAAGCCGACCACCGTGCGTCCCAGCAGCCACCCCATGAACCAGCCGCCGACCAGTCCGGCGATGATGCCCCAGGCTACCTGCAGCACTGCATAAGTGTCGATGTAAGCGGCTGCCGACGGCACGCCGAGCAGGGACAGGCCGAGCATGACAAACGGAAAGGCGGTGCCGTCGTTCAAGCCGCCCTCGCCGGTGAGGCTATAGCGGATGCGATCGCGATCGCCGACGTCCTTTAGCTGCACATCGGACGCCAGCACCGGATCGGTGGGCGCCAGAATCCCACCCAGCAGAATCGCTGCGCCCAGCGGCAGACCGAACATGAACATGCCGGCCAGCGTCAACAGCGGAATCGTGACCAGCATCGCCAGCACGCCCAGGCGCAGCGGCAAGTGCCAGATTCTGGCGCGGAACGGCAAGCGTAATTTAAGGCCGACAGTGAACAATGACAGCAGCAGCGCCATCTTGGCCAGCGCGGTCAGCAATTCGGCGTGCTCGGCGGGCGTGACATTGATCAGGCCGCTTGCCGCCGGCCCCAGGATGTAACCGACAGGCAGATAGAACATCGCCGGGCTGACCGGCAAGCGATCCAGCAGCGAAGCCATCAGACCCATCGACAACAGCAACACGCCGACGATCAGATACCAGATGATTGATTGATCGATGGCGATACCTCCTCGCACAAAATAACCGGAGCTGCATTTGCAGCCCTGTGGAGTAGCCGGCATCCGGCGTCCGCGCCAGTTGCCGGATGCGGCGATATGAAGAGTTATCGGTATGGGTAGTCAGGGTGTGTGTTTTTTCACCCAGGCAACGTAGTTATCCATCCAGTCCTGGAGGAATTTCTTGCTGTGTTCACCGATATTGCCGGCCTCATCGAACAAGCCATCCTTGGCTTGGACGAACACTTCGGGCTGGCCCAGCGTCGGTACATCCAGGTAGGCCAGAACATTGCGCAAATGCTGTTGCGACATGGCAGTGCCGGTGGCGCCGACCGATACCCCCAGAATGCCTGCAGGTTTGTCCTTCCAGACACTTTGGCCGTAGGGGCGGGAAGCATGATCAATCGCGTTCTTGAGTACGCCGGGAAGCGAGCGGTTGTATTCCGCCGTCACGAACAGCAGGCCCTGGGCCTTGGTTATGGCGGCTTTCAGCCGTTTGACCGGTTCGGCCGGGTTGCCGTCATCGTCCTGATTGTAGAGCGGCAAGTCGCTGATCTGCACCTGCTCGAATATGAATTCCGGCGGCGCCAGCCTGGCGACGGCGGTTGCCAGCTTGCGATTGAATGAATCGCGGCGAAGGCTGCCTACGACTACTGCGATCTGATATTGATTCATGACGATCTCCATGAAAAAAAGCGATGAAATGCCCGAACTACGTTATCGGGAGCAAGGCTTCATGTCTTCGATCTTTGGTTCTGAGCGCAAGCGTGACCGTTTGTGCAGGAAGTTTCTATCTTTAAAGAGGCAAACTACAGGGGGCAAGCCGACGCGTCTGTGGGTTATCGAACTTAATGTCTGAATGATAGACAATTTATCGGCGTGTGGCTTGGAGATCTTGTTTGTTGCCTGATGCACAGAATGGCTCAGGAATGCTCAATGGTTATTGGCGTCTTGCCGTCACGGCAGAAGCGCGAAATGATTCCCGCCGTCAATTCTTTGTGACCTCAATGGGGACGATCTTGCATGGGATGAGGTGGATGGCGGCCATAAAAGTTAAAGATTGTTATTTCATTCAAATTCTCGGCTGGTCCGGTCAACTGGGATCATGCGCTCGCCGTTTGGAAAGAGCTGGACAGATGCGTAACCGTGAAATTTTTTTCCCGGCCGTTTGCCAGAGCAACTTTTAAAAACAACTTTCTGGAGTAAGGCCATGAAACATTTTTTCATCGTACCAACCATCATCAGTCTTGGCATCTGTCTTTCCGGCGCAGCGCACGCCATCGATGTCGGCATCAATATCGGCGTTCCGGCTCCTGCGATTGTTACACCTGTTCCGGTGATTGTGACCGGCTGGCACGGCGACCGCTATTACGATGGCCGCCGCTACTGGGAGCGGCGCGATTGGGAAGAGCATCAACGTCATCATGGAGATCGCGATAGGGATCACGACGGGGATCACGATGGGGATCACCGCAGGGATCACCGCAGGGATCGTGATGAGGGGCGCGGCCATTGTCCGCCGGGACATGCAAAAAAGGGCGAATGCTAAATCGACGCGTTGCCGGCACATTGCAAAATCGGATGTGCTTGATGCCTTGAGATGGAAAGGGCGGAGCAGCGGGGCTGCCATCTGCTTCCGCCAGCAGAGCCGATGAATGATTTTATACGTATTAACCAGCATCAGCGCAATCCGCTGCGTGCGATCGACGTCAGAGCCTACGCGGAAGCATTCGGATCGATGGCGGCGCAACGAAGTCTGGCGTCAAACCTGGAGTGATACATCCTATATTCATGCGAATTCACGCGAAATATTTTCTGTTCGCCATTGTTAACTTGCATCCGTGATTGTTAACCGATTTTTAAATATCGTCGTCGTCAAATACTTTGTTTTTTCGTATTTCCAGCGTCTCTCAATCCACCGACAATAAACGTGGAGATAGCAACCGGCAAGCCGTTGAACCGCTCTGGACAACCGGTTTGAAGAATGATTTTGGCCTGACCGGATTTAACGGTGTGCGACTTGATGCAGGCTGCCGCGAGAGCCCTCGCGCTGCAGACCCGTGCTGATAATTAGAATGATATGAAAATTGCTGTCCTTGATGACGACTCCGAACACACCGATTTAATCAGCGAAATACTCACTGCCAGCGGACATGCCTGCCAGCCGTTTCGAAACGGCAAGGATCTATTGAATCAGCTGGACAAAGAAAGTTACGACATACTGGTTTTG
>NZ_JAGQEG010000148.1 GCF_018305005.1 Collimonas silvisoli | reverse complement strand
CGTTTGAATTGTTTGGCCAGATGTTGGACCTGATCAAGAATGAAGTGGTCAAGGTGGTGATGACGGTGCGTATCGAAAACCGTGAAGAAATTGCTGCTGCAGAAGAGGAAATGGCGCAGTCTCACGTTGAAAATGTGCATTATCAACACGCCGATTTCGACCCAAGCGCAGCGCCGGAAGCCTTGCTGGCGCCAACCGCGCATAGCGAAGAACCGCATCAACAGGCCCATGCCGTACCGAAGGTCGGCCGCAATGATCCTTGTCCTTGCGGCAGCGGCAAGAAATACAAGCAGTGCCATGGCCAGCTGATGTAATCAGAACTGATGGGCTGTAGTGTCGCTAGACTAGAGCAGGGCGGGGAAACCCGCCCTTTGCTTTTATTGCAGCAGATGTACACATCGCCTGCTAGGCCATTACCCCTTAAAATAAGCAGCTGAATCACTATGCCGGTTCCCTGGCCCGAGCGGACTATCAACCCGCAATAACCCAATAACCATTAATCTCGGCAAACCACCGCCACCAACATCTACACTAAGTTAAGGATTCTCATGGCCGTCAATTCCCCTATTCCTGTCGCCGCCGACCTGCTGCCCGTGGCCGGTATCGAGCTTGGTCACGCCGAAGCCGGTGTCCGCAAAGCGAATCGCAAGGACTTGCTGGTGATGAAACTGGCGCCGACGGCGACAGTGGCCGGAGTGTTCACGCAAAATCGGTTTTGCGCCGCGCCGGTGCAAGTCAGTAAAGCCCATCTGGCTGCCGCGGAGATTTCCGGCGAGCCTATCCGCGCGCTGCTGATCAATACCGGTAACGCCAACGCCGGCACCGGCGAAGCCGGCCTGGCGGCGGCCAACGCCACTTGCGACGCGTTGGCGGAACTGCTGGGCTGCCACGCGGCGCAGATATTGCCATTCTCGACCGGAGTGATTCTGGAACCGCTGCCAGTGGAGCGAGTCACTGCCGGCTTGCCGCAGGCGATACGCAATTTGCAGAGCGACAACTGGTTCAACGCCGCCGAGTCCATCATGACCACCGATACCCAGCCGAAAGCCGCTTCGCGCCGTCTGACCATCGCCGGCAAAACGGTGACGCTGTCGGGCATCAGCAAGGGCGCCGGCATGATCAAGCCGAATATGGCGACCATGCTCGGTTTTCTCGCTATCGATGCGAAAGTGGCGCAGCCGGTCCTGGAGCAGATGGTGCGGCAGGCCGCCGACCGCTCCTTCAATTGCATCACGATTGACGGCGATACCTCAACCAACGATTCGTTCATGCTGATCGCCACCGGCGTCGGGGAACTGGAAGTCAATAGCGCCGATAGCCCGGAATATGCAGAGCTGGCAGCTGCTGTCACCGATATCTCCCAGCATCTGGCGCAGATGATCATCCGCGATGGCGAAGGCGCCACCAAGTTCATCACGGTCACCGTGGAACAAGGGCAGAACGTCGCCGAATGCCGCAAGATCGCTTATTCAATTGCTCACTCGCCGCTGGTCAAGACGGCGTTCTTCGCTTCCGACCCGAATCTCGGCCGGATCCTGGCGGCGATTGGCTATGCCGGCGTCGACGATCTGGATGTCAGCAAGCTGGATTTGTATCTGGACGATGTGCTGGTTGCCAAAAACGGCGGCCGCAATCCCGAATATCAGGAAGCTGACGGCCAGCGCGTCATGAAGCAAAGTGAAATTACGGTGCGTGTACAGCTGGCGCGCGGCGATGCAGCTGCCACGATCTGGACTTGCGATCTGTCGCATGACTATGTGTCGATCAACGCTGATTATCGTTCCTGATCCGATAGGTTTGCCGATGCGAGATGTTGCCCCTGGCCGGTTGTCGGCCAAGGGTAGCGGTGTTACTCCGACAAATAATATTCATCCAGTAGCGTTTTACTTTGCGCCAGAATGGGAGCAATCATTCCATTTATTATCGACCTCTCGCAGCCATGACCCAATTAAACCAATTTCTGATCCGTGCCGAAGCCCTGCTGGCGCGCCTTGAATCCATTTTGCCGCAAGCTAAAGCAGCACCCAACTGGCAGGTGGCAACTGCCTTTCGCTGGCGCCATCGCGGCGGATCAGCGGGCGGTTATTTGCAGGCGGTTGGCCATATTTCGGATATTGCACTGTCGGATCTGCACAATATCGAAGTGCAGAAGCAGCAGATCGACCAGAATACCCGCCAGTTTGTGGATGGCCGCCCGGCCAACAATGTATTGCTGACCGGCGCCCGCGGCACCGGCAAGTCATCCTTGATCAAGGCTTGCCTGAATCAGTACGCACCTCAGGGTTTGCGTCTGATCGAGGTAGATAAAGACGATTTGGCGGCGTTACCGGATATTGTCGACCTGGTGGCTGAACGTCCGGAGCGCTTCATTATTTTCTGCGACGATCTTTCGTTTGAAGAGGGCGAGAGCGGTTACAAGGCGCTCAAAGTAGCGCTCGACGGCAGCATCGCCGCACAGTCGGACAATGTGTTGATTTATGCAACCTCCAACCGGCGTCATTTGCTGCCGGAGCGGATGTCCGACAACGCCAGCTACAAAACTACCGAGGACGGCGATCTGCATCCGGGTGAAACCGTCGAGGAAAAAATTTCACTTTCCGAACGCTTTGGCTTGTGGGTGTCGTTTTATCCATTCAAGCAAGACGATTATCTGGATATCGTCGCGCATTGGCTAGGCCATTTCGGCTGCAATGCAGAGCAGATTGCCGAGGCTCGTGTCGATGCTTTGCGCTGGGCTTTGCAGCGAGCCTCGCGTTCCGGCCGGGTCGCCTGGCAGTTTGCCCGCGATTACGCCGGCCGGATGACGCAGTCATGAGCGCCCACACGTCCACCAACGCAATCGTCAGCGCACTCTCAGTTACCCCTGAGCGGATGCCGGTGAATGTCGCCGTTGGCATTCTGATGAAGCCCAACGGCGATGTGCTGCTTGGCCAACGGCCGGCGGGCAAGCCGATGGCTGGGTATTGGGAATTCCCGGGGGGGAAGGTGGAGTCGGGCGAGTCGATTTTCGATGCCCTCAAGCGCGAGTTGATGGAGGAGCTGGGGGTTGAGATTGCCTCCGCCGAGCCTTGGTGCGGGATTGAGCATCACTATGCGCATGCGCATGTACGCCTGCATTTTTATATCAGCCGTGAATGGAGTGGCGAACCGCAAAGCCTGGAAGGGCAGGCTTTTTCCTGGCAAGGCAGCGTAGGCGTGGAGCCTTTGTTACCGGCGGCGATTCCCTTGATCGAATGGCTGGACGAACTGCGCCGGGAAGGTTTTTAGTCCATCTGGGTGTGGTCCGCAATGATGACTATTGGGGTAGCTTGCCGTCATCGTCAATCTCATCCGGTGGATTGACCGCCGGGATCGCGTATTTTTCTTCGGCCCAGGCTCCTAGATCGATCTGTTTGCAGCGCTCCGAGCAAAACGGCCTGAACCGGTTAGCTGCAATCCATTCAACCTTTGTGCCGCAAGTCGGGCAATCGACGGTAGTAGTCATACAAATCTGTTCAAAAAAAGAGCATTTAAAAGTTACAAAGAGTCAGCTCAAACGGCACATCACCCTCATACGCTTTGGGCTTCAGATCGCCGCCCTGGGTGGTAAAGCGTATCCACAACATGTATTTATTGGCGGATATTTCGGGGATGGCCGCCAATTGTTCATCGATGATCAGGCGCAGCATCTGGTAGGATTTTCCCTGCAGCATTTGCTGGTAACTACCGTTTTGTGCGTCTATTTTTACCGAACTTCCTGTTTCGCGCAGTAACCGCAATACGATGCTGATGGCGTCGAACAAGGGAGCTAACGGTCCAAACCAGCCGATAATATCGTTAAACCGTCGTTCGGCAGGGAGTTGTTGCCAGGCGTAATACGACGGCAGGTCGAATTCACAGGCGCCGCCAGGAATGATGGTGCGGCCACGAATGCTCATCAGCCATTCATTTTCGCGTATATGCTGGCCGGTTTTTCCCTGAGTCGCCATGAGCGCGGTGCTGACGCGATCAATTTCTTGCAAGATGGCGTCCAGCATATCGGGTGCAACGTTCGGATTGGATTTAAAGCCGAGCAGGGTTTGTCTTTGTCGTTCCAGTTCTTGCAGCAAATCCGACTTCAAATCGGCGCGTCCGGCAACCTCCAGCATTTCGAAAATGGTGGATAGGGCGATGTGATGCTGTAGCGGACTTTCCTGTTGCACGAAGAAACCAAATCTTTCGTGCAGGTCTTCCAGCCGCAACAGGGTGCGAATGCGCTCGTTGAAAGGATATTCGTAGACGATCAAAGTGACATCCCTTAAAAATTTGAGCCGGATAAGACATGATTCTGAACGATGCGAACAGAAATTACAAATACCCCTCTGTTTTTAACATGCGACGAGAGGTTTTTGTGTCTGATATATAAAGCTTTATACCATTATATAGATCGGCTCAATGCCTGATATAGCGCATGTAATTGCTCTATTTGCGGCATTAGCGCCGCCGGCCCGCTATCATTGGTAATCACGTCGTCAGCGGCCTCCAAGCGCTGCTGCCTGGTGGCTTGCGTCGCCATGATGGCGCGCACCTGCGACTGGCTCAGCGCATTGCGCTGCATCACACGCTGCAACTGAATCTGTTCGTCGCAATCCACGACCAGTATGCGTTTCACCCTTTCCCTCCAGTTGCCGGATTCAATCAATAGCGGCACCACAAAAATCAGATACAAACCTTCAGCAAGTTCCGCCGCGCTGGCGGTTTCGGCCCGGATCAAGGGGTGCAAAATCGATTCCAGGCGCCGCTTTGCCGATGCATCCGAAAATATATGAGCACGCATCTTGGCTCGGTCCATGGCGCCGCTGGCGTCGATGAAGGCGCTGCCAAACTCGCTCACAATCGGTGCGATGGCGACGCCATTCGCCGCAGTCAACTGATGGGCGATGGCATCGGTGTCGATGACGGCGGCGCCGCGTTCGGCAAACATGTTGGCGACGGTGGTTTTGCCGCTGCCGATGCCGCCGGTCAGGCCGACGCTAAATCTATCGGTAGTTCGCGCTAACTTATCGTCATTATCCGCATCGTGCTGGTTCATACGATGTTAGGTAGCAAAACCGAAATAAGTTTCCAGAATTGTCTGGCCGTAGAGCAAGGCCAGCAAGCCGGCGGCAGCCAGGTAGGGGCCGAAGGGGATAGGTTTGTCGCGTCCGCGGCTGGTAAAAACGATCAGTGTTATTCCGACCGCAGCACCCACCAGCGACGAAAACAAGATAATGATGGGAAGCATTTTCCATCCCAGCCAGGCTCCCAGCGCCGCCAGCAGCTTGAAATCGCCGTAACCCATGCCTTCCTTGCCAGTCAGAAGTTTGAACGCCCAGTAAATCGCCCACAAGCTCAGATAGCCGGCAATAGCGCCGATCACCGCATCGTGCAGCGGTACGAACAGGCCGGACAGGTTAAGCAGCAGGCCCATCCATAGCAGTGGCAAGGTCAGGTCGTCGGGCAGCAGTTGGGTGTCGGCGTCGATAAATGTCATGGTAATCAGCAGGTAGACAAATACCAGCGTCGCCAAGCCTGTCCAGCCGCTGCCGAAGTGCCAGATGAGCAGAGCCGACAGTGCGCCGGTCAACGCTTCGACCAGCGGATAGCGGATAGAGATAGGGGTTTTGCAGGCCGCGCATTTGCCGCGCAAGGCCAGGTAACTCAAGACCGGCACATTCTCCAGCGCACCGATCTGGTGTTTGCATTGTGGACAGGCCGAACGCGGCACCACAAGATTGTAGCGCTCGGTATGCGGCAGCGGCTTGCCGCTTTCGTGGGCGACATAATTGTCCGACTCACGCTGCATCATGATCGGCAGTCTATGAATCACTACATTCAAAAAACTGCCGATGATCAATCCAAAAACAGCCGCCAGTACGGTGGGAAGCAGACTTCCCGCCGTCATGAAAAAAATCCCATCTTGCATCAGACCACCGAACCCAGTTTGAAGATCGGCAAATACATGGCAATCACCAGACCGCCGATCAGTACACCCAGGATCACCATGATCAAGGGTTCCATCAGGCTGGACAGGGACGCCACGGCATCGTCGACTTCAGCTTCATAGAAATCGGCGACCTTGCCGAGCATTTGATCCAGCGAACCGGACTCCTCTCCGATCGAAACCATTTGCGTCACCATATTCGGGAACACGTTGGCGTTTTCCATGGCGGTCGTCAAACTGGTGCCGGTGCTGACTTCGCTCTGAATTTTCTTGGTTGCATCCAGGTAAACCGCGTTGCCCGATGCGCCGCCTACCGAATCCAGCGATTCAACCAATGGCACGCCGGCGGCAAACATGGTTGCCAAGGTACGGGTCCAGCGCGCAATCGTGGCCTTGCGTATCACCGGGCCGAAAATCGGCGCTTTTAGCAACAGCTGGTCCATGAAGCGCTGCACTTTGAGCGAGCGTTTCCAGGATTGGAAGAACAGATACAGGCCGGCAAATATGGTGGGGAATATGATGTACCAGTTAGCCACCATGAAATCCGAGATTCCCATCACCACCAGGGTTGGCCCAGGCAAGTCCGCGCCGAAACTCGAGAATACCTGCTTGAATGCGGGCACCACCCAGATCATGATGACCGCGGTAACGATAAAGGCCACGGCCAAAATAGACACTGGGTAGAACATGGCCGACTTGATCTTGCTTTTGATGGCCAGGGTCTTTTCTTTGTAGATTGCCAGCCGCTCCAGCAGATCTTCAAGAATACCGGCTTGCTCGCCGGCGCCGACCAGATTGCAGAACAGCGGGTCGAAATACAGCGGAAACTTGCGGAACGCCTGGCTCAGGCTGGTGCCGGTTTCAACATCGCCGCGGATATCGTTGACCAGTTTCGATACCGACGGATTGGCATGGCCCTTGGCCACGATATCGAAAGATTGCAGCAGCGGCACGCCAGCCTTCATCATGGTGGCAAGCTGGCGGGTAAACAGCGAAATATCCTTGTCAGAAATTTTTTTGCCGCTGCGGAAGGTTTTCTTTTTGACCTTGGTGACCAGGATTCCCTGGCGCCGCATGGTGACGCTGACCACGGTCTCACTGCCTGCGCGCAATTCGCCGCGCATCACTTTGCCCTTTTTATCCTTGCCCTCCCAAAGATAAACCCACTCTTTGACCTGGCGTGCGCTGGAGGCGCTGCGTGCGGCAGTTGCCATGAACTATTCCCCTAATCAGATATTAGATATTGGTGCAGCCAAGCACTTCTTCGAGGCTGGTCAGACCTTGTTTTACTTTCACCAATCCCGACAAGCGCAAGGTCTTAATGCCCTCGCGCTTCGCTTGTGCTTCGATTTCCAGCGCCGTGCCGTGCGCCAGGATAATGCGTTCTATTTCTTCGGTAATCGGCATGATTTGATAGATGCCGACCCGCCCCTTGTAGCCGGTGCCGTTGCAGCGTTCGCAGCCGACCGCCTTGTAGGGCATCCAGCTGCCGTCGAGGTCGTCTTCGGTGAAGCCGGCTTCGACCAAGGCTTCTTCCTGGATCGAAATCGGTTGTTTGCAATTGCACAGACGGCGTGCCAGCCGTTGCGCGGTGATCAGGATGACCGATGACGCGATATTGAAGGCCGGCACCCCCATATTCATCAGGCGTGTCAGGGTCGATGGCGCATCGTTGGTATGCAGCGTGGAAAACACCATATGTCCGGTCTGCGCCGCCTTGATCGAGATATCGGCAGTTTCCAGATCGCGGATTTCACCGACCATGATGATGTCGGGATCCTGCCGCAGAAAAGCCTTCAGCGCCACCGGGAAAGTCAGTCCGGCACGGTCGTTGATATTGACCTGGTTAACCCCGGGCAAATTGATTTCGGCCGGATCTTCGGCAGTGGAAATATTGATACCGGGCTGGTTCAGGATGTTCAGGCAGGTATACAGCGATACGGTTTTACCGGAGCCGGTAGGGCCGGTCACCAGCACCATGCCGTAGGGGCGCTGAATGGCGTCCATCAAAATGGCTTTTTG
>NZ_JAGQEG010000147.1 GCF_018305005.1 Collimonas silvisoli | reverse complement strand
CGGTTCGCGTCGCTGTCAAATCGTTTTGTTTGTCAGCAGCAGAGAGATGAGATTATGTGGCGTTTCCAGTTTTTCGTCAACTACTTTTTTACCACTCACCGAAAAACTTTTTACTACCCACACCACCTTCAGCCCCGCTTCCCCACCTCAAACTCCGCGCCAAATCAGCCCCAACTTCTCTTCAGCTGCTTCGCTTATCTCGCGTCGTTCTCAACGGGAGGCGAACTATAGCAAACCATTTCCCCCTATGGCAAGCAATTTGTTAAAGATTTTTAAAAACAGGTAAACGCTTCCCTAAAAATGCCTGCATGCCTTCCTTTTGATCTTCTGTGGCGAAGGTGCTGTGGAATAGCCGACGCTCATATTGGATGCCTTCCGCCAAGGTGGTTTCATAGGCGCGGTTGACCGACTCCTTGATCATCATCACTGCCGGCAACGACATGGAGGAAATCACGATCGCCGCTTCCATGGCTTCTTGCAGCAGCCTTTCCAGTGGCACGACACGCGACACCAGGCCGGCGCGCTCGGCTTCAGCGGCATCCATCATGCGCGCGGTGAGGCACATGTCCATCGCCTTGGATTTGGATATCGCACGTGGCAAGCGCTGGGTGCCGCCCGCGCCGGGAATGATGCCCAGCTTGATTTCGGGCTGGCCGAACTTGGCGTTGTCGGCGGCGATGATGAAGTCGCACATCATGGCCAGCTCGCAGCCGCCGCCCAGGGCAAACCCCGCTACAGCCGCAATCACCGGCTTGCGCACGCTACGGATTTTCTCCCAGTTGCGGGTGATGTAATCGCCCTTGAATACATCCATATAGCTCAGTTCGGCCATGCCGCCGATGTCGGCGCCAGCGGCAAATGCCTTATCGCTTCCGGTCAGGACGATGCAACCGATCTCGGGATCAGCGTCGAACTTCAGCAAAGCTTCGCCCAACTCGCTCATCAACTGATCGTTCAAGGCGTTCAGAGCCTTAGGACGATTCAGATGGATTAGGCCGACTTTTCCTTGTGTTTCAACCAGAATATTTTCGTATGTCATTGCAGATCCCATTTAACTTGAGTCGAATAAACTTAATTGTAGCGCCGCCGGATAACGGATAGGATGACTGTAACGTGGATATGTAACAATCGTCCTCGGAATCTTCCAGCTTTCAAGCTGTCTATGCTTGAGTAGGGCTATATGTAAGTGTAAGGCTCCATATATTACCTATTACCGACGAGATCGCCAGATTTTGACCGACACCCCTTTTTCAACCAGAAGGAGGCAAGCCATGTTCAAAACCATTCTTGTACCTACCGACGGCTCCCACTTATCGGACAAGGCCATCAATACAGCGATTGAATTTGCCAAATTCAGCGGCGGTAAGATAATTGCCCTCTCGGTTGCCGAACCTTACCCGTTCTCGCCGATGGCAGAGAGCACCATGGCGACCGACCCCGGCACCTATGAAGAAAACATGCTGGCGCTGGCAAAACTCAATGTGCAAAAGGTCGCCGATGCCGCCGAGACTGCTGGCGTTCCTTGCGAAATGCTGACCGCACAGGCATTCAATCCCGACGAAGAAATCATCAGCGCAGCCGAAAAACATCATTGCGATGCGATTTTCATGGCCTCGCATGGGCGCAGCGGCCTGAGCCGTTTGTTTTTAGGAAGTAAAACCCAACGCGTACTGGCGCACTCCACCATCCCGGTGCTGGTCCTGCGCTGAGCGCTTACCTGCAAGCTCGCCACGCTCGACGCCAGACGGCGTCGAACTTTGTTTCCTTAGCGTGCGGCTGCCAGCTTTGGCAGCAACAACCACATCATGCCGCGTTGTTTCATCTTGCCGGCCTTATCCCCAGCTTCATTGCCAAAGCCCCAGAAGAAATCGGCTCTTACCGCACCTTTGATGGCGCCGCCGGTATCCTGCGCCACCACCAGCTGCTGCAACGGCACATTGTTATTAGGTTGAGTAGTCGCCAGGAATACCGGCGTGCCCAGCGGCACGAACTGCGGATCCACCGCGATTGAGCGTAGCGGCGTCAGCGGCACGCCTTGCGCGCCTTTGGGGCCCTTGCTCGGATCCGCCACCTTCTCTTCTTTAAAGAAGACATAGCTGGGATTGGCGTTCAACAATTCCTGCTGCCGCCCCGGATTCGCCGCCAGCCAGGCTTTAATCCCCTGCGCCGAGGCCTGCGCCAAGGTCAGTTCCCCTTTATCGATCAGGTAACGGCCGATCGACTTATAGGGATAACCGTTTTGATCGGCATAAGCGACACGCACTATGCTGCTGTCATTCAGCTGGACCCTGCCGGAACCTTGGACCTGCAGGAAAAAAGCATCGATGGGATCGTCCACCCATAAAATTTCCTTACCGGCCAGCATCCCGGATTTGTCCAGCTCGGCGCGATTCGGATAGGGCAGCACTTTATTGCCGACCAGGCGGCCGCGCAGACGCAAGCCCTTCAGTTCGGGATAAATGTTCGCCAGATCGACCGTGATCAGGTCCTCCGGCGCCCGGTAAATAGGCGTTTGATACGGACCGCCGCGCTTGCGTGCTCCTTTTAACAGAGGTTCGTAGTAACCGGTGACCAGACCGTTATCCGATCCGTCAGCATTGACAACTTGATAAGGCGTGAAGAAAGACTGGAAAAATGTGCGTATGGCTTTTTCATTGTTGCCGTCCAGGCCGGCCGCAACGGCACAAGGTTCTTGCCAGTCGCTTTTGCGCGCCAGGGTCGAACATGAAGTCAGGAAGGCCGGCAATGCCTGGCGCAAGTCGTCGCTACCCCAGCCCGGCAAGGCGGCAAAGGTGGTGGCGCGCAAGTTGGCGCCGGGTGCTGCGGACGACGTAGTCGGGGCGCCTGGCGGACGCGGCGTTTCCGGCGCTGGCGTGCTGATAGGAGTGGTGGTACAGGCAGCTAAACTAAGACCGATGATTAAGGCAGTTAAGGCAGAAGCGGGTAGACTGATACGTTTAAATGGCATTTAGGATTCTTTATGTGGTTAGTGGCTCTCGAAGCGTGTTTCGCCTTCCTTGTATTCGCATTCATTGTCTGGTGGACCATGTTTTCCGGCCGCAAGCCGGATCAGAAGCCGCCCGCCAAGTCATTGCCGCCCAAAGACGATAGCAAGGACCAATAGATTCAGTGCTGACTGCGTCAATGCTGAAGCCATCAATGCAGAGTGCGCGGCAAGGACAGGATGAATTCAGGAATCCGCGCCTCGAATTGCTCGCCGTCTTCGGCAACGCAAAAATATTCGCCCAGCATCGAGCCTTGCGGCGTCGCCATTGAAGTGCCGCTGGTGTATTCAAACTGCTCGCCCGGCTGCAGCAAGGGCTGGTGGCCCACCACACCCAGGCCGCGCACTTCCTCGACATGGTTATTGGCGTCAGTGATTACCCAGTGGCGCGAAATCAATTGCGCGGCGACCTGGCCGGTATTCTTGATCGTGATCGCATAGGCAAATACATAGTGGGAACTGTCAGGTTGAGACTGCTCTTCCAGATACTGGGTTCTGACAGAAACGGTAAATTCATAGGCGGCCATGCTGTTTTCCTCGATTGACGCTATATAGCTAACGACTCATTGCACACGAATTTACCCCGGGACGCAAGCTGCAAGGAAGCCAGCCGCAAAGCTAAAGGGTAAAATAGCGCTCTTTTTAGCGCCTTTCCCTGGATTGCCCGCCATGCCAACCTATCGTATCGCTCCCAGTATCCTCTCCGCCGACTTCGCCCGCCTGGGTGAAGAAGTACGCAATGTCGTGCGCGACGGCGCCGACATAATCCACTTCGACGTGATGGACAACCATTACGTTCCCAACCTGACCATCGGGCCGCTGGTATGCGAAGCAATCCGGCCGCACGTGCAAGTGCCGATCGATGTCCACCTGATGGTCAAACCGGTAGACCGCCTCATTCCCGATTTTGCCAAGGCCGGCGCCAATATCATCACTTTCCATCCGGACGCATCGGATCACGTCGACCGCACGTTGCAACTGATACGCGACAATGGCTGCAAGGCCGGCCTGGTGTTCAATCCTGCCACCCCGCTGCATTACCTGGATTACGTCATGGACAAGATCGACATCATCCTGATCATGTCGGTCAATCCTGGTTTCGGCGGTCAGTCGTTCATTCCGGAAGCGCTCAAGAAAATCGCTGAAGCACGCCAGCGCATCGACGTCTCGGGCCGCGAGATCATGCTGGAAGTCGACGGCGGCATCAAGGTCGAGAATATCGCCGCAGCCGCAAAAGCCGGCGCCGATACCTTTGTCGCCGGCTCGGCCATCTTCGGCAAAGCCAACTACAAAGCGGTGATTGACGACATGCGCGCCCAACTGGCAACCGTATGAATACGGCAGCGCCTGAAATCGTTGCTCTGAAGGGTATCGCCGCCGCCATCATTGATCTGGACGGCACCATGCTCGACACCGCTCCGGATTTCCATGTCGCCGTGAATCGCATGCGGGCCGAACTGGAACTGCCGCCGCTGCCACAGAAAACGATTATCGATTTCGTCGGCAAGGGCAGCGAAAACCTGATCCGGCGCGTACTCAGCGTCGATTACTCGCCGCCGGAAGTAGAGCAACGTTTCAGCGATGCGCTGGATTCCTACCAGCGCCACTACGCCGTGGTCAACGGCAGTTACGCCACGCTCTATCCGGGCGTAGTGGACGGCCTGCAAGCGATGCGCGATAAAGGTTTGCGGCTGGCGTGCGTAACCAACAAACCCCTGGCGTTCGCGCTGACCTTGCTGCAGAAAACCGGCCTGCACGCCTATTTCGAGGTGGTGTACGGCGGCGACTCCTTCCCGCTGAAAAAACCGGACCCGATGCCGCTGCTGGCGGTATGCGCCGATTTCAAGCTGCAACCGGCGCAGGTAATCGCCATCGGCGACTCCAGCAACGACGCCCAGGCAGCGCGCGCCGCCGGTTGCCCGGTGTTTAACGTACCCTACGGATACAATCACGGCGAATCTATACAAGACGTCGATTCCGATGGTATAGTCGCTTCGCTGCTCGTTGCAGCACAAAATATAAGCCACTGAACCGACTTATTTAATAGCCCCCTATCTCTCATGTTTCTCGACAAAAAACACCCTGTCCCACTAGCCGCCCCTGAGGCCTGGCTATGGCGACGCTGGCAATCCTGGACCAACTAAGTCCGCTGATCGCTGCTGCCTGCTATCCCACAATTATTTAGTCGCAGGCAACGTTTTTTGTAGTGCACCGCCGCTGTTTTACAATAGCGGCCTGGAGAGAAACATGACCGAACTCGAATTCAAATCGCTGGCCACGCAAGGCTACAACCGTATCCCGCTGATCGCAGAAGCTTTTGCCGATCTGGAAACGCCGTTGACGCTGTATCTGAAACTGGCGCAAACCCAGCAGACCGGCAAAAACACTTTCTTGCTTGAATCGGTAGTCGGCGGCGAACGCTTCGGCCGCTACTCCTTTATCGGTTTGCCGGCCAGCACGCTGTTGCGCAGCTACGGCACACGGATCGAAGTGGTCAAGAACGACAAGGTGATTGAAAGCCACGAAGGCAATCCGCTCGATTTCATTGCCGAATTCCAGTCGCGCTATAAGGTGGCGCTGCGCCCTGGCCTGCCACGCTTTTGCGGCGGCCTGGCCGGTTATTTCGGTTACGACACGGTGCGCCATATCGAAAAGCGCCTGGCAAACTCAACACCCAAGGATGATCTCGGCCTACCCGACATCCAATTGCTGCTGACCGAAGAACTGGCGGTGATCGATAATCTGTCCGGCAAACTGTATCTGATCGTGTATGCCGATCCGACCCAGCCGGAAGCATTTTCCAAAGGCCGGCAGCGGCTGAAAGATTTGCGCAACATGCTGCGCCGCCCAGCCGATGCGCCGGTTACCTCGGCCTCGGTACGCACCGAGACCATACGCGAATTCAAAAAAGACGACTATCTGAAAGCCGTCGCCAAGGCCCAGGAATATGTCATGGCCGGCGATCTGATGCAGGTCCAGATCGGCCAGCGCATCAAGAAACCGTATGTCGATTCACCGCTGATGCTGTATCGCGCCTTGCGTTCGCTGAATCCTTCGCCATACATGTATTTCTACAATTTCGGCGACATGCAGATTGTCGGCGCATCGCCGGAAATCCTGGTGCGCAATGAACAAACCTCCGCGCCCAAGGCCGACGGCGAATGCAAGCGCAAAGTCACGATTCGTCCTCTGGCCGGCACCCGGCCGCGCGGCTCAACCCCGGAACAGGACGAACAACTGGCGACCGAACTGCTGGCCGATCCGAAAGAAATCGCTGAACACGTGATGCTGATCGACCTGGCGCGCAACGATATCGGCCGTATCGCCGAGACCGGCAGCGTCAAGGTCACCGACCAGATGGTGATCGAAAAATATTCGCATGTGCAGCACATCGTCTCCAACGTTGAAGGCGAGCTCAAATCCGGCCTGTCGAATCTGGACGTCTTGAAAGCCACGTTCCCGGCCGGCACCCTGTCCGGCGCGCCCAAAGTCCGGGCCATGGAAATCATCGACGAGCTGGAACTGACCACACGCGGGATTTACGGCGGCGCCTGCGGCTACCTGTCATTCGGCGGCGAAATGGATGTCGCCATCGCGATCCGCACCGGCGTCATCAAGGACGGGATGCTGTATGTACAAGCTGCAGCCGGCATCGTCGCCGATTCGGTGCCGGAAATGGAATGGCAAGAAACCGAAAACAAGGCGCGCGCAGTCTTGCGAGCAGCGGAACAGGTGCAAGACGGTTTGGATGGAGAAATCTGATGCCGGCCACGGCCGCACTGATACTCCATCCCCGGAATAACGCTGCCGTCGTCAGAGTTTCAGCGGCGGCGTGCCTTCCTTGAATAGCTGCCCAAGCTGGCTGCGCAATTCCGGTGTGTCCTTGTGGCCGTGAACGCTTACTGCGTGCTGGACTGCCGCCGCCAGCAATTCTTCGTCATTGTCTGCAGCGATCGCCACAGAACAGTTGGTATCGCTCGGATATTCGCGGCAGTCGATGTATTTGCGTGGCATGGTGAACTCCTTCATTGCAGCAATGTGGTTGCGCAAATCCGATGCACACAAACGGCCTGCTGCGAGCTCGCTTGAGAATAAATCTTAGGAATCAAGGAAGCATTTGTCAACGCAGTGCTGGCATCTGTTTGCCCATTACCAATATTGGCGATCAACAACCACGGCGACCCGCTGCTTCTAGGCGCGCCATTTGAATAAAATCAAACCGGTTCCGATATTTGATGTGAACCCTTGCGACTGGACCAGGGGAAATAAAAGATTCAAGCCGTCTGTAGTGCGTATTCCGCCTCGAATTGGTTGGGTGATATGTCGTCCTATGTCTTTAAGTACCAGATGACTGCATTTGACCTTACCCCTCCAGGGTATCCCAATGTAAAGTTAGTGACTGGGCTGATAGAGAGCTAGTCATGAAGAAAACGAGATTTACGGAAGAGCAGATTATTGGGGTCTTGAAGGAAGCCGATGCGGGGATGAAGGTGGCTGACTTGTGCCGTAAGCACGGCATATCGGATGCCACGTTTTATAACTGGCGTAGCAAATTCGGCGGCATGGACGTTTCGGAGGCGCGACGTTTGAGGTCTCTTGAAGAAGAGAATCAGAAACTCAAACGACTGGTCGCAGAACAAGCGCTGGATATACTTGTGCTGAAAGACGTTTTGCAAAAAAAGTAACCTCGCCCGCGCAGCGCAAAGAAGTCGTGCAGCAAGTCATTCAGCAATACGATTTCTCTGAGCGGCGGGCCTGTACCTTAGTTGGTCTGAATCGGCGAACCTATCGACGTCCCGCGCCGACAATGACAGACGCGCCTGTTCGCCAGAGAATGCGAGAACTGGCACAGGAGCGGTCACGGTTCGGTTCTCCGCGCCTGCACGTCATGTTGCGTCGTGAAGGCCTGGTAATCAATCATAAGCGTACTGAACGTCTATATCGGGAAGAAGGCCTGTCGCTACGGGGCAGGCGTCGTAAGAAGCGACCGAGTCATTTGCGAGTGGTGCTGCCGATGCCACAAGGGCCAGATGAGCGTTGGGCCATGGATTTCGTCTCTGACGCACTGAGCAACGGCAGGAGAATGCGCATGCTGACAGTCATCGACGTATGGAATCGGGAATGCGTGAAGATCGAAGTTGATCACTCA
>NZ_JAGQEG010000146.1 GCF_018305005.1 Collimonas silvisoli | reverse complement strand
AAAAGCGCTGATCGGTTTTGCCGGTCCGCGCGTGATTGAGAATACCGTGCGCGAAAAGCTGCCTGAGGGTTTCCAGCGTGCGGAATTCCTGGTCACTAAGGGGGCCGTCGACATGATCGTTGACCGCCGCAAGATGCGGGAGGAAATTGCACGTTTGTTGGCGCTGTTGCAAGATCAGCCGGTCGAATCCATCGCCTGATGTAAATTCAGTCAGCCACGGCCTGAACTGTGATCGGTTCGGGCCTTTTGTTTTTTCAGGTCCGCGCTAAATCTGCAGGGATTTTTGAGCCGGCCATTTTTTGATTACGAGACTTACGAGATGCCGAATATCCCGCCCAAGCCGGTCACGCTGGCTGACTGGCTCGCCCTACTTGAATCACGCCATTTCAAAACCATCGACATGGGCCTGGACCGGGTGCTGCAAGTCAAGGAGCGGCTGCAACTGCAATTTTCTTGTCCGGTCATCATGGTGGCCGGCACCAACGGCAAAGGCTCGACCTGCGCCATGCTGGAATCGATCCTGCTGCGCGCCGGCTACAAGGTCGGCCTGTATATCAAACCGCATTTCCTCGATTTCAATGAGCGCGCGCGCATAGGCGGCGAATCGGCATCGGATGCCGCCTTGATTGCCAGTTTCGAAGCGGTGGAAGCGCAGCGCGGCGAGATTTCCCTGACCTATTTTGAGTTCACCACGCTGGCCATCATGCATTTGCTGGCAGCCGCCAAGCTCGATGTGGTGATCCTGGAAGTCGGCCTGGGCGGGCGCCTGGACGCAGTCAACATTGTTGACGCGGATGTCTCGATCGTCACCAGCATCGATATCGACCATACCGATTATCTGGGCGATACCCGCGAGAAGATCGGGTTCGAGAAGGCCGGCATTTTCCGTGCCGGCAAAGCTGCCATCTGCAGCGATCCGGTGCCGCCGCAATCACTGATCGATCACGCCAATGCAATCGGCGCCGATCTCTGGCTGCTGGGCCGCGATTTCAACTATACCGGCGACAAGCAGCAATGGAATTACGGCGGCCGCGGCCAGCGCCGCAACGCATTGGGTTATCCCAGCCTGCGCGGTGCCAACCAACTGTTGAACGCCTCGGCGGCATTGGCCGCGCTGGAAGCGCTGCGCAACCAGTTGCCGGTGAGTGCGCAAGAAGTGCGCAGCGGTTTTGTCATGATGGATTTGCCGGGCCGTTTCCAGGTCTTGCCGGGACAGCCGCTGGTGATTCTGGACGTTGCGCATAACCCGCACGCGGCGGCAACCCTGGCGCAAAATCTCGACAATATGGGTTTCCATCCCTATACCTATGCGGTATTCGGCGCCATGCTGGACAAGGATATCGAAGGCATCGTCGCGCAATTGAAGACCCGCGTCGATCATTGGTGCCTGACAGCGTTGCCGCTGCCGCGTGCCGCCAGTGGCGAGCAGTTGAGAGAACGTTTGCTGGAAGCCGGTGTCCATCCTGAGGAAGGGCAGGACGCGCAATCCAGCATTACCTGCTTCGACTCTCCCGCACAAGCCTATGCAAATGCGCTAAGCAGGGCAGGTGAGAATGATAGAATTGTGGTTTTCGGATCGTTCCTGACTGTGGCTGGCGTAATGGCAGCCAGAAAATCTGGATTTCACTGACGATTTATCAGCGGATATGACTTGTATCCGCTCACTAGCAAGCAAAATATATCGCATGGGTTTGTTCTCTTTTCTTCGCAAAAACAAGCAGCAAACCGACCCTGATCAGGGTGTGTATCGCTCAAAAGCCGATACCGGATTCAATCCCGGTGCAGAGCAAGGCGAGTTGCCGCTGCGCGCCCGTAAAGCCAAGGCGAGCAAGGCCGGCAACCAGTCGAACGAAGCGGTAGATCCGGTCTTGCCCGAAAAGAAGCGTGCCCGGCGGCGCCTGGTTGGGGCGGTAGCCCTGGTTCTGGCGGTGGTGATCGTGCTGCCGATGATCCTCGATTCCGAACCGAAGCCGCTGGCTGACGATATTGCAATTCAAATTCCTTCACGCGATAAGTCAAGCGCCAGCGCGGACGCCACTACCAGTGCGTCAGCCAGCGCGGCAGCATCGGTCAGCAATAGCAGCGGCCTCGATCAGCAGGAAGAAATAGTCGATCCGGCGAGCAGCACCCCTGTTGCGCCCGCTCCAGCCCCGGCTCCAATCCCGCCGGCAGCGACTGCCAGCAAACCGGCGGTATCCGCCAATACCGCAGTGACTGCAGCGCCAACGCCTAAGGTGGCTGCTGCTGTAGCGCCAGAGGTAGCGCCTAAACCGGAAGCCAAGCCGAAAGCTGAACCGAAACCTAAGGCAGAGCCAAGCCCGGTTGCGGAAAAGCATGATGATGCAGCGCGCGCGCGGGCGATTCTTGAAGGGCGCACCGAAGCAGCGCCGGCGGCCGACAAGAAACCGGCAAAATTCGTGCTGCAGGTAGCGGCGCTGGCGTCGCAGGACAAGGTCAATGAACTGCAGGGCAAGCTGAAAGAAGCCGGCATTCATTCATACACGCAAAAAGTCCCAACCACGGCGGGTGATCGCATCCGCATCCGCGTTGGCCCGTTCAGCAGCAAGGAAGAAGCTGAAAGAACGCGCGCCAAACTGGCCAAGCTGGGGCTGAACGGCAGTTTGATTCCGGGATAATCGCGAGCGGCTTGATTTCGGCCGCACCTGGCGCCACATAGGGCACTGATCAGAGATATGCAAGCAGCGTGACAATTTTCGACTATCTGGTGTTATTCGTACTGATCTGCTCGGTCGTGATCAGCACTTTGCGCGGTTTGGTGAAGGAAATCCTGTCATTGGTGAGTTGGGTCGTGGCCTTGGTGGTAGCCAACGCTTACGGTGAAAATCTGGCAAAATTGCTCCCCGACGTGATTCCAGGAAATGTGACGCGCTTAATCGTGGCTTTCCTGGCCCTGTTTATTGGCGTAAGGTTATTAATGATGTTGTTGAGCATGGCCCTCAATGCCGTGATCAAGGCCAGTGGTTTGGGGCCGGTGGATCATGGGTTGGGAGTCTTGTTCGGGCTGGCGCGGGGTCTGGTGATTGTGCTGGCGGCAGTCTTGGTATGTGGTGCTACGGCAATTCCGCAACAGCCTTTCTGGCGCGATGCGATGCTGAGCCCGATGGCGGAGACCGCTGCGCGTACCGCCATCCCCTATTTGCCGGGGGAGTTTGCCAGTCACTTGAAGTTTTGAATTTGCTTTACAGGATTTATGCAAATCTTCGCGGCACGGCGTGCCGAAGTTTGTGTCAGTCCCATTGAGTAGTCTCGGATTGTTTATTGTTTAGGAGTCCACCATGTGTGGCATAGTCGGCATCGCTTCCCAAAACCCCGCCAATCAGCTCATTTATGACGCTCTGTTGCTTTTGCAGCATCGCGGTCAGGATGCAGCGGGGATCGCAACCAATCACGGCAACGGATTTTTCATGCACAAGGCCAACGGCCTGGTGCGCGACGTCTTCCGTACCCGCAACATGCGCTCCTTGCCAGGCAACTTCGGCATCGGCCAGGTGCGTTATCCAACCGCAGGCACCGCCAGCGCAGAAGAGGCGCAACCGTTTTACGTCAATGCGCCGTTCGGCATCATCCTGGCGCACAACGGCAACCTGACCAATGCCGAGCAGCTGAAAATCGAGATGTTCAAAAACGATAGGCGGCATATCAACACCGACTCCGATACCGAAGTCTTGCTGAACGTGCTGGCGCATGAAATCCAGCAAGCGACGATCGGTTATTCGCTCGATCCTAGCGTGTTGTTCAAAGCTGTCGCGAATGTCCACAAGCGCGTGCGCGGCTCTTATGCTGTAGTGGCGCAGATTGCCGGCCACGGTTTGCTGGCGTTTCGCGATCCGTACGGGATCCGTCCATTGTGCATAGGTCTCAACGAAACCGACAAGGGTACCGAATACGTTATCGCCAGCGAGTCGGTGGCGCTGGAAGGCCTGGGTTTCCGCTTCCTGCGCGATGTGATGCCTGGCGAAGCGATTTTCATCGATATCGATGGCCAGATGTATAACCAGCAATGCGCTGACAATCCGACTCTGAATCCCTGTGCTTTCGAATTCGTTTACCTGGCCCGTCCGGATTCGATCATCGATGGCGCGTCGGTGTACGCAACCCGCCTGAAAATGGGTGAGTACCTGGCAGACAAGATCAAGCGCGAGTTTTCCAGCGGCGATATCGATGTGGTCATGCCTATCCCTGACTCGTCGCGTCCAGCCGCGATTCAGCTGGCGCTCAAGCTGAATATCGAATACCGCGAAGGTTTCATCAAGAACCGTTACATCGGCCGCACCTTCCTGATGCCAGGGCAGGCGATCCGCAAGAAATCGGTACGCCAGAAACTCAACGCCATCGGCTCCGAGTTCAAGGGCAAGACCGTGCTGCTGGTCGACGACTCGATCGTGCGCGGCACCACCAGCCGTGAAATCGTGCAAATGGCGCGAGATTCCGGCGCCAAGCGCGTGATCTTTGCCTCGGCTGCGCCGCCGGTCAAGTTCCCTAACGTCTACGGCATCGACATGCCGACCCGCGGCGAACTGATCGCCTACGGCCGCAGCGACGAAGAAGTCTGTCGTGAAATTACCGCTGATGCATTGGTGTATCAGGATATCGACGCCCTCAAGCGTTCGATTTCCGACGTCAATCCTTTGCTGAAGAATTTCGAAGCGTCATGCTTTGACGGCAACTACATCACCGGCGATATTTCGCGTGATTACCTCGATCGCATCGAGTTCGCACGTAATAATCCCAAGCCTGAAAGCGAAGATGCGGTGCGTTCGCAGTTGAATCTGAGCTTGGCGCAAGTCGATTAATTGTCGGCTAGCGAAGCAGGGTGGGCACAGCTGTCCACCCTACGCACGCCAAAGTTCCTAGATAAGTATTGATCAAAAATGACTGAAAAATACGGCTTCACCACTACCATCCTGCACAGCGACAGGCAGAAAGCCATCGAGCATGGCGCCCCGCATAAGCCGATTCACACCTCGGTGACCTGGGGCTACAGCGATGCGCGTCAGCTGGCCGAAGTATTCCAGGGCAAGCAGTCGGGCTATCGCTATGGCCGCCAGGGCAATCCGACAGTTGCTGCTCTCGAAGATAAGGTAACGAAAATGGAGGGGGCTTACGCCACCGTCTGTTTCGCTTCCGGCATGGCGGCCATCGGCGCGCTGGTGCAAGCTTTGCTGCGCGAGGGCGATCATGTGGTGTCGTCGGTATTTTTGTTTGGGAATACTGCCAGCCTGTGGCAAACCTACGGCGGCCAGGGCGGCAAAGTGAGCATGGTCGACGCTACCGATGTAGCGCAGGTGGAGGCAGCATTGACGCCGGCGACGCGGATGGTCTTTGTCGAAACCATTGCCAATCCGCGCACCCAGGTTGCCGATCTGAAGCGCATCGGCGCTCTGTGTCGCGATCGCGGTATTTTGTTCGTGGTCGATAACACCATGACTTCACCCTATCTGTTCCAGCCCAAAACGGTTGGGGCCGGATTAGTGATCAATTCTCTGACGAAGTCGATCGGCGGCCATGGCAATGCATTAGGCGGCGCGGTGAGCGATACCGGCTTGTATGACTGGAGCCGTTATCCCAATATCCTTGATGTCTACAAACGCAATCCGCCGGCGCAATGGGCTATGGCGCAGATCCGCGCCAAAAGCTTGCGCGATTTCGGCGCCTCTCTGGGGCCCGAGGCGGCCCATCATATCGCCGTGGGCGCTGAAACCATGGCGCTGCGGATGGAGCGTAGCAGCGCCAATGCGTTGGCTGTGGCGCAGATGCTGGAAGCCGATCCACGGGTTGCAGCGGTGTATTACCCGGGCTTGAAATCACATCCGCAACACGCCTTGGCAGCCGACCTGTTCCGCTCGTCGGGTTATCTGTTCAGTTTTGAGTTGAAGCAGGATGTCGATTGTTTTGATTATCTGAACCGGCTGAAGCTGGCGATTTCCGGCACGCACCTGGGCGACAACCGAACCCTGGTCATCGCGGTTGCCCATACCATTTTCTATGAGATGGGAGCAGAGCGCCGCGCCGCCATGGGCATCAGCGAGTCGCTGATCCGGGTGTCGATCGGGATTGAAGATACGGCAGACCTGGTGGAAGACTTCAGGCAAGCGCTGCAGGCTTAGTATGGCAGGGCTATAGAGCGGGGTGGCGCCATGTGTCCACCCCGTTTGCATTTCAGATGGTATTGCGATCCAGCCATTTCGGTACGTGATGCGGCACAAACGATTTGAACCGTTGCAGCAAGTCTTCAGCCTGTGCTTCCGCTATCAGGATTTCCGCTTGCTCGCCTTTCAGGAAGCGCTGCGACACCATGTGCTGGATGAACTGCAGCAAACCGTTGTAAAAACCATCGACGTTCAGCAAGCCGATCGGTTTCTGGTGAAAGCCCAATTGGGCCCAGGTAAATACCTCAAACAACTCTTCCAGAGTGCCTATGCCGCCCGGCATCGCGATAAATCCATCCGATAAATCGGCCATCATCGCCTTGCGTTCGTGCATGTCCTTGACGATATGCAGCTGCGTCAGTCCGTTGTGGCCGAGTTCTTTTTTCAGCAGTGCCTGTGGGATAACGCCGGTGGCCTGGCCGCCCAGGCGCATAACTTCATCGGCAATGATTCCCATCAGGCCGACATTGCCGCCGCCGTATACCAGCGCGATATTCTGCTCGACCATCGCTTGCGCCAGTTCGCGCGCTGCTTGTGCATAGACCGGCGTAGCGCCAGGAGAAGAGCCGCAATAAATGCAGAGAGATTTCATCAGACGTTGCTTTGCAAATATTTGGTTTTCAGTTGTTCGAAGTGGATAAGCGTTTCGCCGCGCAGATAGGGCTGCATCAGTGCCAGCACCTGGTAGCAGCCGCTCGCCAGCGCATGTTCCACTACCGCCTGTTCGGTGTATTGGCGCGGATTCAATACGTACTGGTAAGACAGCCAGTAACTGGCTACCACCACCATGTTGGAGGCCAAAGCATCGATCTCGGCCGGGCTGGCCTGCAGCGCCTGATCTTCATGCAAGCCTTGGCATAGTTCTTTGACTACCGCTATCTTGTGGCCGAAGATTTCCTTGAAGTGGAGTTCCAGGGTGCGGTTGCGCGACAGCAGATCGTTAAGGTCACGATAGAAGAAACGATAGCGCCAGATCAGCTGGAACATGTGGTGCAAATAATGCCAGACGTCGTGCATGGTGGGGCGCTGTCCTTGCGTCATGGCCAGCATGCGGCTGATTTCTTCTTCGAACGTGACGAAAATCGAATTGACGATATCGTCCTTGTTCCGAAAATGGTAGTACAGATTTCCCGGCGAGATTTTCATCTCGTCGGCGATGATGGTGGTGGTGATGTTGGGTTCGCCGAACTCATTGAAGAGCCGCAACGACAGATCCATAATTTTTTCGCGGGTGCGACGCGGCGCCTTTTGCTCCATAACTTGTTTTCTTTCTGATATCCAGTCCGCAATTCTGTTTTACCGATTGGTAAATATGCTTAGTGAAGATTGTATATTGCTTCGCGCCGATCGTCGTAAATGTATTGCTGAAATGATAGTAGTCACATTTCCCTGGCGGAGCACAGATCGCTGTATGCCATCCTGCCGCTGTTATAAAATGGAGCGCCCGGCAGCGCCTGGTGTCAATCGCCGCAATGCCGCATATTTTTAAAGGTCAGCATGTCAGAGTCTCCCCCGCAACGTCCCGATACCCCCTGTGTGGCTGTTTGCTCCACCACTTTCGACGATGTATGTCGTGGTTGCGGCCGCACAGTGAATGAGGTAGCCCATTGGGTTTTCATGACCGAGGAAGAGAAAACCAAGGTGTGGGAGCGGATTACCGCCGACGGTTATCCGCGTCGCCAGGGATGATGCCGGGGCGCCTGAGGCGCTAATTAATTATCGCCATGACCCAGCGTATCCCGGCTGTGCCAGCGCCCGTGATCGGCGGCCTGCGCAGATATGGGAACCTATCCTATACATCCTGCGGCGCCGGTCACCAGGATAGTGTTGTTTTTGATCGTCAAAATGACTGTAATTTATTGGGGTTGATCGGCTTTCGGCATTATTTTTCGTATTTTAATGCTAAAGCATACCGTAACTTATTGTATATTCCGGCGTAAAAACCGCCGTTTCATGAGAGATTACGAGTAAATGTTAAAGATCGTAATACTGTGTGATTAAGCAAGTTGCTATGTGGCATATACCTTATAATTCCGCGCAAAATATAGAAGTTGCCGTCGGCTCAACGCCCTAGAGCCTGTTAATAATTGATTTGTGAGTGCGAACGCGCGGCAGGCGTTGCGTGCCTAGGCGGGGCGACGCGACGTAGCGGTGCTACGGCAAGGAGCTGCAACAACGGCATGCGACGCCTGCAGCCGTTCCCGGAGGGTTCCAACCAAAACGTGCGCTGG
>NZ_JAGQEG010000145.1 GCF_018305005.1 Collimonas silvisoli | reverse complement strand
CAAACTCCGGAGCGTACTGGGAGTTTTTCTACAATGGCGAACCTGCCACGACGGGTGTCGATTTTGTGTTTCCCGCTGATGGTTCCACCGTCGCTTTCCAGCAAACGCTGTATAGCAAGTCAAGCAGCACCCAGATCGGGATCAAGCACGCGTTTCACCACGGCGAGCGCAAGAGCAATTAAGAATTGATCTCTGGCCGGAACAGATGCAGGATGCTCGAGAAATCCAGCTATCCATTGCAGCTGTGCTCGGCCGCCACGACGATGCGCTTTGTCGACACCGCAGTTCGCGCGGTTTGTATCGGGATGGACGGAGAAACGGTCGTCATTTTTGAATGTGTCCTGGCCAGGAAGGTGTTAAAAAACACAATGCGTACAGTTGCCGCGCAGCTTATCCGGTTTCACTGCCAAAGGGCAAGCAAATGGATATCGTTGCAAGACGCTGTTGCCTTCGTTTGCATGATCACGCTCAGGGGGCCCGTGCAAGGAAACTTGTCCTACCGCGCCTTACACTGACGGCAGTCTGCGTTGAATCCGATGACGTTGCAAACAAGATGCACGACGAGAGTGATGCGACGCCGCGATGGCATCGCAATCCCGCTTAGAACCCCTTGCTGATCTCGACCCAGGCACGGGCCGAGGCAGTATTCCCCACCAGCACTGGAGCCGATCCGACACGCGCAGCGAGGTAGGCTTTGGCGCTCCACTGACTCGGCCCGGCCCAATTCAGTCCCACGCCTGCCCCGCTCAGGGTCGCGCTGTTCGCCCCCGCCACCCAGGTGTTCTTGTTGACCGTCACATGCGCGCTGTCAACGAAGGCCACCGCCTGCCACTGCCCACCCCAAGCCGCGCCCAGGTCATGCCGCAATTCGACTGTCCCCAGATATCCGATATCGCCCGACATCGCGCCTACGTCGTAGGCACGCACCGAGTAAGGCCCGCCCACCGTCATCTTTTGCGACGCATCCAGATTCGCATTCGCCCACTGTCCCGAGAAGGCCAGATACACCCCATCCCTGGCACTCAGGTTTTGCAGACGGGCCAGGTTCACATTCCATTTCGTGAATCTGCCCTGGGTGCTCGCGCTCGCCGCATCGGCCAACTGCGCTTGCGCGTTATCGAAGCCGACCCGCCCCGCCGTCAGACCCACGTTCCAGGTGCTGACGGCGCCAGACAGCAGCCCATCGCGCACATCCCCGGCAACGCTCAGCGTCCAGTTGCCCAGGTGCCGGTCGGTGTCAATCGCGCTGGCGTCGACATGGTCACGCAGTTGCAGCTGGTCATACTGGATCTGGCCGTAGAGGTTGACATCACGGCTGCGCACCAGCGGTTGTTTGGCCCACAGGCTTTCCACCTGTGCCGTGCCATGCGCATCGAGCGACGACAGCGGTCCGCCCAAACGGTAGTGCAGCGCCGAGTACGAGCCACCGATGCGCGTGCCTTGGCCACTCACCAGCGTGTCGTAGGCGAGGCGCCCGTAGTTCATCCCGCTGCCCGAGCTGAGGCCGCTCGCGCTCAGGACATCGCCGTGATGCAGCGGATCGATCACATTCACCGTTCCGCCGAGGCGCGCCCTGCCAGTATACCGGTTGCCGTCGTTGTCCAGCGCCACATTCCCCGTGACTGCCGGTCCCGGCCTGACGTTCACCAGCAGATCCGAGGTGCCCACTTTCTCGCCCGGGGCCAATGTCGCATTGACCGCGACACCCGGCATATCGGACAACAGCAATAGCGCACGATCCATCTCCGCCTGACCGACGACCTGCCCGCCTTGCAACGCTGACAGCGTCGCCGCCAGCAACGGATCACTCACCCGGCTGCTATTGTCGAGCCTGATAGTGCCGTAGCGCGCTTCGATGACTCCGATATCCACCACGCCATCCCGGATGCCCTGCGCCGGGATGATCGCCCGTGCCAGCGGATAGCCGTGGCTGTGGTAAAAATCGGTCATGCGCGCGACCACTGCACCCAGTTCACCCAGGGTCAAGGTTTTGCCTTCCGCGTCTGCCACCAGGGCGTGCAGGGTCGGCGTATCAAACTGGGTATTGCCGGCGATCCTGATGGTCTGCACCAGGAACGGCGCGCTCGACGGCAGCTTGGCGCCTCCTTGCGCTTCGATGGTCAGCCCGGTCCCGGTGGATGAGGGTGCCGGCGGCGTGACCGGTTGAATCTGTTTCAGGATCTCACCTGCGCCAGGAACGACAGGGGCGGCCGCCTGCGCGACCAGTGGCGAAAAAACCACCAGCAATGCCGCCAGCAGCGGAGTCACGGTGTACTGCGAGGGTTGTTTATGATTCATGTCAGATATCTTATTCATTCACGTTGACGATATTGTTCGGCAGCTTCATACCGCCATTCACGATGTGCAATGCCGGACCCGTACTGCCGATCGTCGTCATGGCATTCGCCACTGCACCGATGTCCGTTGCGGATGTAGATGCCGCACCTGTATCGCCGCTGGCGAGTTGTGTTACCACAATGGTTGATGATGGATTAAATGCTTCAGAAGCGGCGCCCGTTTGATACGAGAGGACGCCCGACTCCAGTTGCGCCATGGCGTTCAGCACCGGTGCCAGCGCAGTCGCGAGCGACGTGTCGGGATGATTGGTAACAGGTACTACCGGCGTGATCGGTACCACAGGTGCCACCGGTATGACCGGTACAGCAGGGACCGCGGCGATGTTGGCCGGCAATACAGTCGGTTGCCGGGCGATGGTGTAATTGCCCGCCGCGCTGCCGGCCAGGGTATCGGCGGCCGTCACTGCAATCCCGGTGCCGGGATTCGGCGAAGCGAAGCTGCCGGCCTGCGCCAACGTCACCGCGTCGCTGCCGATGACACCGGCCAGCAAGCCACCCGTCAAGGTCGCTGTCGTGGTGCCGTCGTATACCTTGTTACTGGCTCTGGTAGTGCCGGCAATGGTCAACGTGGCCGGCGTGATGTTCGCCGTCAAACCAGTCGGTGCCACCACCGTGTAATTACCGGCCGCGCTGCCGCCCAGGGTATCGGCTGCCGTTACCGCAATCCCAGTGCCGGCATTCGGTGAAGCAAATGTGCCGCTCTGCGCCAGCGTCACCGCATCGCTACCGATCACGCCCACCAACGAACCACCCGTCAGCGTCGCCACCGTCGTGCTGTCGTACACCTTGTTGCTGGCGCTCGTGCCTGCCACCGTCAGACTCTTCGGCGTGATGTTCGCTGTCAGACTGGTTGGGGCTACCACCGTGTAATTACCGGCCACGCTGCCGCCCAGGCTGTCGGTGACCGTTACAGCAAGACCGGTGCCGGCATTCGGTGAAGCGAACGCGCCGCTCTGTGCCAGTGTCACTGCGTCACTGCCAATCACGCCCACCAACGAACCACCCGTCAGCGTCGCCGCCGTCGTGCTGTCATACACCTTGTTGCTGGCGCTCGTACCGGCCACCGTCAGGCTTTTCGGATCCACCGTCAGCGTGCCGCTGACATAGCTAATAATGTAGCCCTGTTGATTGGAATACAGGCCACTCGGCGTAATGGTGTAAGTGCCCGCATTCGCTGTGCCACCATACGTCGCCGTGCCAAGCAGGCTGGCGTTAGGTGTGCTCGAATAACTCACGCCCCCTTGGCCGGCATAGTTCTGTCCGTCATACGTCACGGTGGCGTTGTTCGCCGTCACCGTGAGGGGCGTCATGAATGAGCGTAACAACGGATAAGTATAGGTGTCATACATCACCCAGGTGTTGAGAAAGTCCCATCCGGGATTGACGTTGCCGTTGGCAGGCGTGGCCGAGGTGAAATTGGCCTGCGTCTGCATCTGTGCGGTGGTCATACCGACACCACCTGACGATGTGGACTGTCCGGACGTCTGGGTATCCCAGAAGCTGCCGCTGACCGTGCCGGCGTTGATCCCCACCAGCCCGCCGACGTAGTAGGTGCCGCTCACACTACCGGTGGCGTAGCTGTTGCTGACCGTGCCGTTGTTATATCCCACCAGTCCGCCGACGTAGTTGCTGTTGCTGCTGCCGCTCACGCTGCCGGTGGCGTAGCTGTTACTAACCGTGCCGCTGTCGTTGTATCCCACCAGCCCGCCGACCACTTGACTGTTGTTGCCGCCGCTCACGCTGCCGGTGGCGTAGCTGTTACTGACCGTGCCGCTGTTATATCCCACCAGTCCGCCGATGTAGACGTTGCCGCTCACGCTGCCGGTGGCGTAGCTGTTGCTGACCGTGCCGCCGTTGTTGTATCCCACCAACTCGCCGACCTCGTTGTTACCGCTCACGCTACCGCCCACCAGCCCCACGTTCCGGATCACAGAACTTATACCCGCGAATCCAAACAGCCCGACAAAGCTTGTTCCAGGCTGATTGATGGTGAGGTTGCTGATGGTGTGACCCAGCCCGTCGAAGATGCCAGTGAAATTGGAGCTATACGTTCCTATCGGTGTGAACCCCGCACCGCTGTTCCAGCCAGACGTGGCCGTCGCATCGATATTGCTGCCAAGAACATATTTCCCGCCCAGGTGGCCATTGATCCCCTGCAAATCCGTCCCCGTGACGCTGCCCGCAAGTCCCAGGCTGTCGATCACGGTGTAGGCCGTTGTCACTCCGTTACTACCCAGCATCGTGCTGAAGTTATTGCCTGCCGGCAGATTGATCTGGGCGCCGTTCAGGCCGTAGGTGCTCAGATTGCCGGCCGCAACCGCGCCTTGACCGTATTGCAGCGCCAGACTCGCCGTACCCGAACCGTTCAGGTTGGCGTTGATGTTGATGTTGTTTTGCGCATTCAGGGTGAGCTTGTTGGCACCCCAGGTCACGACATCGTTGACGTTCACATTGCCGCTGGTGCCGCTCGTCCCGCTGGTCGACAAGATTGTCACGTTGCCCGAACCCAAATTTGTGCCCAGGGTCGCCCCCGTCATATCCCCGCCACTTGCCGCGATCGTGAAATCGGTCGGATCGATCAGCCACGTCCCCGTCAGGCCCATGGCAGCGGCGGTCGTAATCTTGGCGTCGTTGCCTACCTTGACATTCGCCGCACTGGTTTCAACAAAACCACCATTGCCGCCGCTCGGCGCACTGGCATCCAACGTGCCGCCGACATTCACCGTCCCCGCCGTCATCCCGCCCAGCAGGGTAATCGTGCCGGCGTGGTTTTCTGCCGTGCGCGCTTCAATCACGCCGGTGTTGTTCACCACGCTGGCCAGCAGTGCATCCTTGGCGCCCGCATTCATGACCACCAGCCCGCCATCGGCCTGGATCAGGCCACCGTTTTCAGCCAGATTGTTGAGCGTGCTTTGATCCACCTGCATGCTCACCAGGTTATTGCCGCTGAACGTCAAGGTTGCAGCACTACCCGCGCCGAGCGCTACGCTGCCCAGCTGTGCCACGATCACGCCCTGGTTGCTGACATGATTACCCAGCAGCGCCACATAGCCGCCCGCCGCCGCGTTGATCGTACCTTGGTTGACCACGCTGCCGGCGCCATTGCCGCTGAATAGGCGCTTATTGCCGCTCAGGCTGGCATCGTTCAGGTCCAGGGTCGAGGCGACCAGCCCGCCGACATTGACTTGCGCCCCTTGCCCGAACAGGATGCCGTTCGGATTGATCAGGTACACCTGGCCATTGGCGTTCAGGCGTCCGAGGATTTGCGTGCCTTGGGTGTCGTAGATGCGGTTGACAGCGATGGCGCTAGCGTTCGGCTGCACGAAGTTGACCGTCTCCTGCGGCGCAATATTGAAGCCTTTCCAGTTCAGAGACAGGTTCTGCCCGCCTTGCGTGATGGTGATGGTGGCGCCGGACTGGGAAATGCTGCCGCTGCCCGACACCACTTGCCCACCGACCGGCGCCGCCTGCGCCAGCGATGCACCCAGCGCCAGCGCTGCCGCGATCAGCTTGCGGCGCGATCCTTTACCCTTGCCGCGCGCCGTTTCTGCAACAGCAACCCAGCCGTTCAATACCTGGCTCCAGACCAGGCGGTATATTTGGTTCATCGATCCGTGGCGTTTCATGCGGTCAGTCCTTCATTTGTGAGTATTTTGTAGAACCCGTTGCGCAAGGCAACCCCTTCCCTGAATCGGGAAAAACAGGGATTACGGAGAGCAAAGGTGAGAGGTTGCGATCAGGTACTTAGCGACTGTTTGACGCGATCAACTAGCGTCCTCAGAAACGCGCGACGGCTTGGATGCATGGTTTCCCCCTGTTTTTATTGCCAACGAGCATTAGTCTTATGGTTATAAGCGAGTAAAAGTTGCCATCTTCCAACGGCTTGACCGTACGTCTCGGCTTTACAAAATATTTCCGTTTTCCAATACAAATTGTCCGTGCTTCGCGCGCTGCGTTTACATTACGGGCATCACATCACGGAGAACTTTTCAGCGACTCTCGTTACGGCATCGCCACCGTTATGCGTCAGGTAATCATGTTCTTTTTTCATAGACGTCATGTCTTCGATTCCGGAGTCTGGTCAAGCTCGAATTGAAGCAGCGATATGCAAATATCCGAGCGGAGAAAGCGTTCGATCTTAGTGAGGCCCGATGTTAGGGTCGTAGTTACCCTTTGCCAATAGTCTATTTGGACTGGTGTGGTTAAAAACGCTTGCGCTACCTGCATTGAACAGGTTTAATCGGCGTCATGTTTCCACTTAGCATTTTTCTCATTGACGATCACGCGATGTTCCGCAGCGGTATGGCTATGGTGTTGCGATCGGGCATTGCGGACATCGACGTGTTTGAGGCCGGCTCGCTAGAGGAGGCCATGCGCAGCCCGATAGAAGCACCTGCCATTTTGCTGCTTGATATTCAGCTTCAAGGCTTGAACGGGCTGGAATGCATTGCCGTGCTGCAACGCAAATGGCCACAGGTATCGATCATCATGTTGTCTGCCGATGCCACGCCCGCAACCATGCGACTGGCGATGGAGCGCGGCGCGGCGGCGTTCGTCTCCAAGGCAGATACCGCGACGAATATTCTTGCTGTCATCGAACGGTTGCTGCGCAAAGAACCCGCCGCAGGCGCGCCCGGAGTAGTCAGCGACAACGCTCCTTCTGAGCCACACCTGACACCGCGTCAGTGCGAGGTGCTCGATCTGCTATGCCAGGGATTGCCGAACAAGACGATCGGAAAACGGCTGGGTCTTTCGGAAAATACGGTGCGCGGACATGTGCAGGCGTTGCTAAGTTTCCTGCAAGTGTCCAGCCGTTCCGAAGCGGCCTTTGCAGCGCGTCGCAGCGGCCTGGTAAGTTGAGATGATACGTCGCTTACTCCGCCTCAGCGAAGGTCGCATACTGGTGGAACAGTTGCGGCTGCTGCTAGGCAATGTGGGCAGCTCGGTGATTCCTGCGCTGCTGTTGTCCGTGGTACTGGTCTGGGCGCTATCCAACGACAGTAACGCCTTGGGGCTAAGGGTGTGGTGCGCAGCAGTGGTCTTGTCCAAGCTTTACTCTGCGTATCACGCGCGCCGCATCCTTGCCTCAGGCATTTCAATTGAACATGCCCACCGCCTGGTCTTGGTGTTGTTGGTGCTGAACATGGTCGATGGTGCAGCTTGGGGCGCGCTGGCTTGGGTGACGCTCGATACGACCTCGGTCACCGGGAGCATATTGGTAGTCTCGGTCTTGGCGGGCATTGCAGGCAGCTCGATGTCGCTGCTTGCGCCGGTGCTGCCGGTCTTCATTCTGTTTATGACGTTCGAGTCTATCGTCACGGGAACCAAATTCTGGCAGATGGGAGATCCAGCCTATACCGCGCTGACGCTGGCCCTCATATTGTTTCTTGTCACGCTCGTCCTGCAGGCACGTAACAGCGCTATTGCCGCGCGCGCCGCAATCAACCTGCGCTTCGAGAATGTCGAACTGCTGGCGCGCTTACGCGATGAAACCCTGAAGGTACAGGACGCGCACCGGGAGGCGGTTCTGGCCAATCTGGCTAAATCCAAATTCCTGGCGGCGGCCAGCCATGATTTGCGTCAGCCGATTCACGCGCTGGGGCTGTTTCTGGAAGTGCTGGCACGCAGCGAACTCACCGAAGTGCAGCGCAATGTGCTCGGGAGTGCCCGTTCCGTGTCCGAGGCATCCGCTGGAATGCTCAACACGCTGCTGGATTTTTCACGAATCGAAGCGGGTGTTGTCGATGCGCAAGTACTGCCATTTCACCTGCAGCCATTGCTTCACAAGATTGAAAACGAACTGGCGCCGCAAGCCAACGCGAAGGGACTCATTTACCGCACGCGCGAGACCCATGTGGCCTTGCAGTCTGATCCGGCACTGGTGGAACTGATTCTGCGCAATCTGGTGTCCAATGCAATCCGCTACTCCGAGCGGGGTGGTGTGCTGGTAGCTTGTCGTACGCGCGGCAATCAAACGCGACTGGAAGTGTGGGATACGGGCATCGGTATAGAACCGCTTCAACATCAAGAAATATTTCGCGAATTCCATCAGCTCGGCAATGTCGAACGGGACCGCAGTAAAGGGCTTGGTTT
>NZ_JAGQEG010000144.1 GCF_018305005.1 Collimonas silvisoli | reverse complement strand
CAAACCGGTACCGCCAGCTATGTCTGGCAACTATCCTGATTGAAAAAATGGCATCCCGCCCTTTGCATAGCGATATCGCTAGGGGCCGACGTGAACAACAAACTCTTAACACGAGCACGATCATGAACAAGAATATTTTCCAACGAAAACCTCTGGCGATTCTTGTCGTCAGCATACTGATTGCCGGCGCACTTGCCTTTGTCGAATCCGGCAGCAAGGTTTCCGCCCGTGCCGCCGATACGGAACCGACCGTGAATTTCACCAGGCAAGGCGAGCGCATCACGATCCCCGCGCATTCGCCATTGCGGCAGCGCCTTGCAGTACAAACGGTGACAGCGCTGGACGCTGCGCATGCGCTTGAGCTGCCGGCGCAAGTCGAGGCGGATCCTGCGCGCACCATTAATATCCTGCCGCCGGTTGCTGGCAAAGTAATTGAATTGAAAGTCGGTCTTGGCGACCGGGTTCGCAAGGGGCAGTTGCTGCTGGTGATGACTTCCGGTGATTTTGCCCAGGCTACCTCCGATCTGCAAAAGTCGCGTGACGCCCTGCAATTGGCGAAGCGGGTACTGGAGCGGCAACGCGGCGTGCAGCAAGCCGGCGCCGGTGCGGCCAAGGATCTGGAGCAAACTGAAAGCGCCTATGTGCAGGCGCAGGCCGAATTCGCGCGCGCCGATACCCGCCTCAAGTCGCTCAGCGCCGGCGGCGCTACTGCCGCCGACAGCGGCGGCCAACGCCTGAATCTGATCGCGCCGAGTGCCGGCAGCATCACCACCCTGGCCATCGGCGCAGGGCAATCCGCCAACGATCCGAATGCGGTATTGATGACGATTGCCAATCTGGAGAACGTCTGGATTACCGCCAGCGTACCGGAAAACATGCTGGCGTCGGTCAAGAAGGGGCAGGCGGTCAACATCAGCCTGCCAGCCTACCCTGGCGAGCAATTCCGCGGCTATGTGTCCTTCGTCAGCGACGTGCTGCAGGCGGACACGCGCAGGGCGCTGGTGCGTATCAGCGTGTCCAATGCGGATGGAAAATTCAAGCCGAACATGTTCGCCAATGCGTCTTTTGCCGTACCGCAGGCTACAGTGCCGGCGATCCCGCCGTCGGCGCTGCTGATGAATAACGAAAACACCACGGTATTCGTCGAAACCGCGCCCTGGACATTTGTCCGGCGCACGATAGAAACCGGCAGCGAAGAAGACGGCAGCGTGCGGATCGTAAAGGGATTGCAGGTCGGCGACCGGGTTGTGATCAAGGGTGGGGTATTGCTCAATGATTAACAAGATCGTTCGTTATTGCCTGCAAAAACGCTCTGCAGTGATTTTGGTGACGCTGATGGTGACGCTGTTCGGCTACTACTCGTGGACCCGGATGGCGGTCGAGGCCTATCCCGAGTTGTCGGATGTCACCGCGCAGGTGACTACTCAGGCGCCGGGTCTGGCTGCCGAGGAAATCGAGCAGCAGATCACGATTCCGCTTGAGCGCCAGTTGAGCGGTACGCCGGGGCTGGTGCATATGCGGTCGTCCAGCACTTTCGGCTTGTCGCTGATCACGCTGACATTCAAAGACGGTGCGGAAGATTACTGGGAGCGCCAGCGCGTCACCGAGCGCATGGCGCAAGCGGGGCTGCCTGCCGGTATTACGCCCAGCCTGGATTCGGTCACCAGTCCTGCCGGGGAAATCTATCGCTATACCTTGGAATCGGACAGCAAGAATCTGATGGAGCTGTCGGAGATCCAACGCTGGATCGTGATCCCGGAGTTGCAGCAGGTGCCTGGCATCGCAGAAGTCGGCAACTTTGGCGGTTTGACGATGGAATATCAATTGGAAGTCGATCAGAAACAGCTGGAGCGCTTTGGCGTTTCCCTGTCCGATGTGACGACCGCCATCAGCAGCAATAACGCCAACGCCGGCGGCAGCCGTATCACGCGCGGCGAACAAGGTTATGTCGTGCGCGGCATCGGCTACATGCGCAGCCTGACCGATCTCGGCAACGTCGTAGTCAAGCAAACCAATGGCGTGCCGGTACTGGTGCGTGACTTGGGCAAGCTGCAATACAGCCATCAGGAAAGGCAGGGCATTCTCGGCAAGGATAACAATCCCGATACCATCCAGGGCGTCGTCAAGCTGCTGAAATATCAGAATGCCTCGGAAGTCATCAAGGATGTGCACAGCAAGGTAGATCAACTGCAAAAGCAGCTGGCGGCTATGGATGTCAAGATCGTGCCGTATATCGATCGCGATGACTTGATCCAGCTGACCATACACAAGGTCGGCCATACCGTGATGGAAGGCATCGGCCTGGTGTGCATCGTCCTGATCCTGTTTCTCGGCAGCCCGCGCAGCGCCCTGGTGGCAGCGGTGACGATTCCATTGGCGCTGGTGACGGTATTCATCATGATGTATCTGACCAAGATGCCCGCCAATCTGTTTTCTCTGGGGGCGATTGATTTCGGCATTATTGTCGATGGCGCGATTGTGGTGACCGAGGCGATCTTGCGCCGACGCGAGGCTCGGCCCGAAGCAGAGTTGACTGAAACCGATGTACGCGACGCCACCACCGAGGTGATCCGGCCGATTTTCTTCGCCACCCTGATTATCATCGTCGCCTATTTGCCGCTGTTCGCTTTCGAACGCGCCGAAGGCAAGCTGCTATCGCCCATGGCTTTTACCGTGGGCTATGCATTGATCGGCGCTCTGCTGTGCAGCATCGTGCTGGTGCCGGGCCTGGCCTACATGGCATTGCGCAAGCCGCGCCGGATTTTTCACAACAAGCCGCTTGAATGGCTCAGCGCCGGTTACCGGAAAACCCTGGGCCGCTTGTTGAATATGCCGATCGTTTCTTACGGGATTGGCGCGGCGGCGCTGGCCGGCGTGATCGTGCTGGGTGCGGCGACCGGCCGTGAATTCATGCCGAACCTGGATGAGGGCACGCTTTGGCTGCAGGTGCAAATGCCATCCGGTCTGTCGCTGGAAAAGGGGAGCGAGATGGCGAGTGAATTGCGCCGCACGCTGTTGGAATTCCCTGAGGTGTCGTATGCCGTGACCCAGCTCGGCCGCAGCGATGACGGCACCGATCCGTGGACGCCGTCGCACATGGAAGTGCCGGTGGGGTTGAAGCCATACAGCACTTGGCCCAACGGCGAAACCAAGGAGCAGTTTGTACGCAGGCTCAACGCTCGCCTGTCGCAACTGCCTGGTTTTTCCGTCGGCATCAGCCAGCCGATCAGCGACGGCGTCAACGACGCCGTGGGTGGCGCTCACAGTCCCTTGGTGATTCGCGTGTACGGCGACGATTTCAAGGAGCTGCGCCGTATCGGCAATCAAATCGTCGAAGTGCTGAACGGGGTGAAAGGATCCGCTGACGTGGCGATTTTCCAGGAGCCTCCAGTGCCGCAGGTGTCTATCGATATTGATCGTGCTGCTACCGCCCGCCTGGGAATTAACGTGGCCGATATCGCCAATCTGATTCAGACCGGCATCGGCGGCGCGCCGGTGACTCAGTTGTATCTGGCGGACAAGGTGCATAACGTCACGGTGCGTTTCCCCAAGAGCAGCCGTAATAGTCCGGAGGCGTTGGGCAACTTGTTGCTGACGACTGCCGGCGGCGCACGGATTCCCCTGTCGCAAGTGGCGCATATCCGGACCACCACCGGCGAGAGCACGATTGCGCATGAGAACACTCATCGCCAGCTGACTGTGCGCCTGGACTACGCGGATCGCGATTTGCTGTCGTATTACAAGGATGCGCAGGCGCAAGTGGCGCAGAAAGTGCATTTCGATAAAACCAAATATCGTCTCGAATGGGCCGGGCAATTCGAGAACCAGGAGCGGGCGCAATCGCGTCTGATACTCGTGTTCGGTCTGGTGCTGGGTTTGATGGCGATTATTTTATATGCGGGTTTCGGCAAACTGCGGCAAGCGTTGCTGATCCTGGGCGTAGTGCCGCTGGCGGCGCTGGGAGGCTTGATTGCACTGCGGGTGACCAACGGCACGATCAACGTGGCTAGCGGCGTCGGCTTCATCGCGCTGTGTGGGGTGGCGGTGCAGAACGGCATCATCATGGTTTCCAATATCAATCGGGTCCGGCGCCAGGGCGTGGCCTTGCTGGAGGCGGTGCTGGCGGGTGCTTTCGAGCGTTTCCGGCCGGTGCTGATGACTGCAACCGTAGCGTCGGTAGGCATGTTGCCGGCGGCCTTGGCGACCGGCGTCGGCACCGACGTCCAGCGCGGCCTGGCGACGGTAGTGGTGGGCGGTTTGATTGTCGCCACCATGCTGACCTTATTCATTCTGCCTGCCTTCTATTACTCGCTGGAGAGCTGGATTGAAAGGCGTCGTGGGATAAGCACGGAACATGATGGCCGCTAGCGCGGACGAGCAAAGTCCTATCCACTGCGATGCAAGTCATTGCGGTGGAGTCGGGAAAATCTTTAGCGGGTAAAAACATGAGCACAATAGATTTCAAATTAAAAACGTCGGCGCTTGCGGTGTTTCTGGCGTTGACGGGATGCGCTGCCGGACCTGATTTCAAACCGCCGGAGGCGCCTCAAGTGCAGGGGTATACAAAGGAGCCGTTGCCGGCAAAAACCGCTTCTGCAGCGACGCTTGGCGGCGACGCACAGCAATTTGTCGAAGGTATGGACATTCCCGCTCAATGGTGGGCATTGTTCAATTCTCCGGCATTGAATGCGGTGATCGAAGAGGCTCTCAAGGCCAGTCCCGATTTGCAATCGGCGCAAGCTGCCTTGCGGGCGGCGCAGGAGCAGGTGTCGGTGCAGCAGGGGGCGTTTTATCCGAGCGTCAACGCCAGTCTGGCGCCGACCCGGCAGAAGCAGCCGGTGTCTGCCGGGCAGGGTAGTTCGCCGTTTAATCTGCACACGGCGCAGGTCAGCGTCTCTTACACACTGGATGCTTTCGGCGGCAACCGACGTCAGGTAGAGGGTTTGCAGGCGCAGGCGGAACAACAGAAATTTCTGCTGGAGGCGGCTTATCTGACGCTTACTTCGAATGTGGTGGCAGCGGCAGTACAGGAAGCCGGATTGCGAGCGCAGATCGCTGCGACGCAGGAGGTGCTCAAGGTTCAGGGCGAACTGCTGGAGTTGTTGCAGCGTCAGTATGCGCTGGGCGATGTGGCGCAAGCCGACGTCTTGACGCAACAGGCCGCGCTGGCGCAGACCCAGGCCAGCTTGCCGCCGTTGCAGAAATCCCTGGCGCAGCAGCGCGATCGATTGACCGCATTGGCAGGGCGTTTTCCGAGTCAGGAACTGGAGCAGAAATTCGACCTGTCCAGCCTCAGTCTGCCGCAGCAATTGCCGCTCAGCCTGCCGTCCAGCCTGGTGCAACAGCGGCCGGATGTGCGCGCGGCCGAAGCGCAGTTGCACGCTGCCAGTGCTGCTGTCGGCGTCGCTACCGCGAACATGCTGCCGCAGATCACTTTGAGCGCAAATATCGGCAGCGCTGCGGCGGAAATGGGAAATTTGTTTACGTCGGGTACAGGCTTGTGGGCGCTGGTTGGCGGCCTGACGCAACCCTTGTTCGCCGGCGGTGCGCTGTTGCATAAGAAGCGTGCCTCGGAAGCCTTGCTGGATCAGGCCGCGGCGCAGTATAAAAGCACGGTGATCCTGGCCTTCCAGAACGTCGCCGACAGTCTGCGCGCCTTGCAGTACGATGCCGATGCTTTGCGGGCGCAGGATGTTGCTGAACGCGCTGCTGCACACAGCCTGGAGATCTCGCGCAAGTCGGTGCAGCTGGGCGCGGCCAGCCCGCAGACACTATTGGCGGCGCAACAGACTTATCAACAAGCGGTGATCAATCTGGCGCAGGCGCAGGCGGCGCGGTTTGCCGATACGGCGGCCTTGTTTCAGGCATTGGGAGGGGGCTGGTGGAATCGCAGCGAGGCTGGGCCTAGTACTGCCGCCAGAGAAGTCGACCCGGTTGACCCAGCTGATCCGGCGACCCGGCATTTAGGCAAATAAGCAACATGGCTGTTTGCGCACTTGCCATGCCGCAGCCATTTTCTGGTATGATCGATAGCATTCTGTTGTCGTCGCTATTGTGATCATTAGCGGCAGGCCAACTAAAACCAATTCAGCATCTGTAAGAGCGAGAAAGGCATCCCGGTTATGACACCGCGAACTACCACCACAATCTGTGAGCGACACTAGTCGAGGCCTTTTTCCTGTTGAAAAAAGCGCGGCTGGTCCGCGTTTTTTTTCGTCCGCATTTTTGTAAAACAAATTAATTTCATTCAATCCGGGAGCGCCATCGATAGTGGCGCTCGCCGATATGGGGCTCAAAATGATAGCAGTCAAACTTCCCGATGGTTCACAGCGTCAATTCGAAGCGCCGCTGACTGTGGCGCAGGTCGCCGCCAGTATCGGCGCCGGCTTGGCCAAGGCGGCATTGGCCGGCAAGGTCGACGGCAAGCTGGTGGATACATCTTTTCTGATCGAGCGCGATGTCGAGCTGGCTATCGTCACCGACAAGGATGCCGACGGCCTGGAAGTGATTCGCCATTCGACCGCCCATTTGCTGGCCTATGCGGTGAAAGAGTTGTTTCCTGATGCGCAGGTGACTATCGGGCCGGTGATTGAAAACGGCTTTTACTACGATTTCGCCTACAAGCGCCCGTTCACTCCGGAAGATTTGCTGGAGATTGAAAAGAAGATGGCTGAGCTGGCCAAGAAGGACGAGCCGGTGACACGCAAGGTGGTGGCGCGCGATGAGGCGATCGCTTATTTCGAATCAATCGGCGAGGCCTACAAAGCGGAGCTGATCGGCTCGATTCCGCAAGACCAGGAAGTCTCGCTCTATACAGAAGGCAAGTTCACCGACTTGTGCCGCGGTCCGCACGTGCCATCGACTGGCAAGCTGAAGGTGTTCAAGTTGATGAAGCTGGCCGGCGCTTACTGGCGCGGCGATGCGAAAAATGAAATGCTGCAGCGGGTGTATGGCACGGCCTGGGCCAAGAAGGATGAGCAAGAAGCCTATCTGCATATGCTGGAAGAGGCGGAGAAGCGCGACCATCGCAAACTGGGACGTGCGCTGGATCTGTTCCATTTCCAGGATGAGGCGCCGGGCTTGATTTTCTGGCATGCCAAGGGCTGGACTATCTGGCAGCAGGTCGAGCAGTTCATGCGCCGCGTCTATAACGACAATGGTTATCAGGAAGTCAAGGCGCCGCAGATTCTCGACCGTTCCTTGTGGGAAAAGACTGGTCATTGGGATAACTACCGCGAAGGCATGTTCACAACTGAGTCGGAAAACCGCAGCTACGCGTTGAAGCCGATGAACTGCCCTGGCCATATCCAGATTTTCAATGCCAGCCTGCACAGCTACCGCGACCTGCCTTTGCGTTTCGGCGAATTCGGCCAGTGTCATCGGAATGAGCCGTCGGGAGCCTTGCACGGCATGATGCGGGTGCGCGGCTTCACCCAGGATGACGGTCATATTTTCTGTACTGAAGAACAAGTGCAGGACGAGGTTGCGGCCTTCGATAAGCTGGTGCGCCAGGTCTATGTCGATTTTGGCTTTACCGAAGTGGCGGTCAAGCTGGCCTTGCGCCCTGACAAGCGGGTTGGCGAGGAAGATGTCTGGGATAAGGCGGAAAACGCCTTGCGCGAAGCAATTCGTGCATCTGGCGCCGAGTGGGAAGAACTGCCGGGCGAGGGCGCCTTTTATGGTCCGAAGATCGAGTATCACTTGAAGGATTCGATCGGTCGTTCCTGGCAGTGCGGCACCATGCAGGTCGATTTTTCGATGCCGGGCCGGCTCGGTTCGGAATATGTGACTGAAGACAATGGCCGTAAGGTGCCGGTCATGTTGCATCGTGCCATCGTCGGTTCGCTGGAGCGTTTTATCGGCATCCTGATCGAAAATCACGCCGGTGCGATGCCTTTGTGGCTTGCTCCAGTACAAGTTGTTGTTTTGAATATCTCCGACGCTCAATCCGAATATGTGCAGAATGTTGCGCAAACGCTGAGAAAACAAGGGTTTAGGGTAGAGACCGATTTGCGTAATGAGAAGATTACCTATAAAATACGGCAGCATTCTTTGCAGAAGCCGCCTTATATACTGGTTGTCGGTGATAAAGAGCGGGATGCAAACACAGTGGCCGTGCGAGCGCGGGGCAATGTCGATCTGGGTGTGATGCCTATCGATGTACTGGTGGAGCGCCTCAGGAACGAGGTTGAAACCAAAGCCTGAACGGGGTAACCCGAAGCGCCAGAGCACGGCTTAATTATTTGATTTTTAAAGGAAACTGCAATAGCTACGGACAAGTCACATCGCATCAACGGCGAAATTACTGCGCCAGAATTGCGCTTATCCGGTGTCGAGAACGAAGCACTCGGTATCGTCAGTCTGGCTGAGGCCTTCCGTTTGGCGGAAGAGGCAAACGTTGATCTGGTGGAAATCGCACCGACTGCACAGCCGCCAGTAGCCCGTTTGATGGACTACGGCAAGTTCAAGTACCAGGAGCAGAAGAAGGCGCACGAAGCCAAGTTGAAGCAGAAGGTCATTCTGGTCAAGGAAGTCAAATTCCGTCCAGGTACCGATGATGGGGATTACAACATCAAGCTGCGCAATTTGACCCGTTTCCTGGATGAGGACGGCGATAAGGTCAAGATCACGCTGCGTTTCCGCGGCCGTGAAATGGCTCACCAGGATATCGGTGTACGCATGCTGGAACGTCTGAAGCTGGATCTGGAGCCGTACGGACAGGTCGAGCAGTGGCCGAAAATGGAAGGGCGCCAGATGATCATGATCATCGGGCCTAAAAAGAAAAAGTAAGATTTTAGGCGATCCGGATGAGCAATCATCCGGATCGCCCAAAAGCAGCAGACCAGATTCTGCTGCGAAATCCAGCTGTGGTTATTGTGCGGCTGGGTTTAAACAAGTGAGAGCAGGCATCCAAGCGTAACGATATGTTGCCACCTGCAATCATGTTAAAAAAGGAGCTGTCCTCAAAGGACAGATAGTGTCATGCCAAAAATGAAAACG
>NZ_JAGQEG010000143.1 GCF_018305005.1 Collimonas silvisoli | reverse complement strand
CCAACCGCATCGAGGCGGCGGTCAAGCAAGTGCTGGCGCAAGGTTTGCGTACCGCCGATATTTATGAAGCGGGCACCACCAAGGTCGGCACCAAGGAAATGGGTGCGGCCGTGGTCAAGGCTTTGGGGTAAGTGAATCTGGCAGGTGATCTGCCGTGAAGTGCGGGGCTTGTCCCCGATGTTGGTACAACTATAGTTAGGGAATCATGATGAAACTGGTTGGTTTGGTCGGTTGGCGTGGCATGGTGGGTTCGGTCTTGTTGCAGCGTATGCAGGAAGAGGGCGATTTCGCCCATATCGAACCGGTATTTTTTTCAACTTCAAATGCAGGCGGTAAAGCCCCGGCATTGGCGAAAAACGAGACAACGTTAAAAGACGCCAGCGATATTGAAGCCTTGAAAAAATGCGACATCATTATTACCTGCCAAGGCGGCGACTACACCAGCGAGATTTTCCCGCAATTGCGCGCCGCCGGCTGGAGCGGCTACTGGATCGACGCTGCCTCCACGCTGCGCATGAAAGACGACGCCATCATCGTGCTGGATCCGGTCAACCTGGATGTCATCAAGGATGGTTTGAAGCGCGGCGTCAAGAACTACATCGGCGGCAATTGCACCGTATCCTGCATGATGATGGGCCTGGGCGGCTTGTTCCAGCACGACCTGATCGAGTGGATGACTTCCATGACTTACCAGGCTGCTTCTGGCGGCGGTGCGCAGCACATGCGCGAACTGCTGACCCAGTTCGGCTCCATCAACGCCGAAGTCAAGGCGCTGCTGGACGATCCGAAATCGGCAATCCTGGAAATAGATCGCAAGGTGCTGGGCAAGCAGCATTCCATGTCGGCTGACGAAACCAAGCAATTCGGCGTACCTTTGGGCGGTAATCTGATTCCCTGGATCGACAAGGATCTGGGTGGCGGCCTGTCGAAAGAAGAATGGAAAGCCGGCGCCGAAACCAACAAGATCCTTGGCCGCGGCGAAGGTTTCAGCAATGGCGGCAAAGTTATTCCGGTGGATGGCTTGTGCATCCGCATCGGCGCCATGCGTTGCCATTCGCAGGCATTAACCATTAAATTGAAAAAAGATGTGCCGCTGGATGAAATCAATGACATCATCGCCACTAATAACCAGTGGGTGAAGGTGGTGCCTAACGATAGAGAATCGTCAATGCGCGACCTGACGCCTGCGGCAGTGACCGGCAGCCTGACAATTCCCGTCGGTCGTTTGCGCAAACTGCAGATGGGTGGCGATTATTTGTCAGCATTTACTGTGGGCGACCAATTGTTGTGGGGGGCGGCAGAGCCGTTGCGCCGCATGTTACGGATTGTTCTGGACGCCTGACTTGTTACGGTAGTTGTGATATTGTTGCCGACTTGCAATATGGCCCGCTAAGTATTTTCTTGAAGAAAGTCTTAGCGGGCTTAGCGTATCTGTCGGTATTTGCCGAATCTTGCTACGCTGATGTCGTGCTGCCGTGCCGCTAAATGGGGCTTTATCATTTGCGGTGCGCGACACTAATGTCAATCTGGATATTGATTTTTAAGAAAACTGGGTACAGTATTTGCTTTCAGCAAGATTTGTTTCCATATATAAGCCAACGGACAGTCCTTCATGCCACACAACATGCACCTGAATTCTTCGAATAAATTTATTTCAACCGGTTTAAAGACCCTTACGGCAGCCGTGGTTTCCGCCATGCTGATGGTGTCTAATGTCGAGGCTGCCGGTGTGGGTAAATTAACTGTGCTGTCCTCGCTGGGACAGCCGTTACGTGCAGAAATCGAGCTTACTTCGGTAAGTCAGGACGAAGCTGGCGCGCTGGTAGCGAAGCTGGCTAGCCAGGAAACTTATCAGCAAGCCAATATCGATTTCAATCCGGCCTTGCTGTCTTTGCAGTTCGCCATCGATCAGCGCAATGGCCGCCGTTTTGTGCGGGTTACCTCGACCCAGCCGATCAATGAGCCGTTTGTCGACATGCTGATGGAACTGGGCGGCACCAAAGCGCGCCTGGTGCGCGAATATACCCTGTTGCTCGACCCCGCCGGCCAGCGCCAGGCCCAGCCAGCTCAAATCGCCGCGCCAGCAACACCTGTATCGCCTGCGGCGCGTGCTACCGCCGGTACAGCCGTTGCCGCCCCGCGTCCGGCTCCAGTCCAGGCCACCCAGGCGCAGCCGCAAGCAGGCGCTGGTTCGACCATCACCGATGACACCCGCGCAGCAGCAGCCAGGGCGGTCGCCAGCGGCGCTACCGGCACAGCCAGCAAACCGGCCACAGTCGCCAATGGCAGCAGCCCGGCCAAGGCGGCAACGGTCGCGGCAGCGGCGTCCTCCGCAGGTGGCGATTACCACATCAAGAAAGGCGACACGCTGGCAGGTATCGCTAGCGCAAACCTGCCGGCCGGCATATCGCTGGACCAGATGCTGGTGGCGCTGTACCGCAGCAACGAGGGCGCGTTTGTCGGCAAGAATATGAATCGCCTGCGCTCAGGCCAGATCCTGTCGATTCCTGATGCTGACACTGCAGGTAGCGTCAGCAAGTCGGAAGCCAGGAATGTCGTGCTGGCGCAATCCAAGGATTTCAAGAACTATCGCAATACGCTGGCCGGGATGGTTGAGGCGGCAGCGCCAAATGCCGCAGCTGAGTCCAAGCAAAGCAGCGGCGGCAAGATTACTGCCAAGGTGGAAGAGCAAGCCAATCCGGCCAGCGAGTCCAAGGACAAGTTGAAATTGTCGCGCGGTGCGGCTGCGGCCGGTGCTGCCGACGCCAAGGCTGCAGCAGTTGCCGCAGCTGCTGCGACCGAAGAGAAGATCGCACGGGAAAAAGCTGCCGCCGAGGCGGAAGCGCGTGTCAAGGCATTGGAAAAAAATGTCAGCGACCTGCAAAAAACGCTGGAATTGAAAAACAAGAACCTGGCTGATCTGCAGAATCAAGCTGCCAATGTGAAACCAGCAGCTGCGCCTGTGGCGCCAGCACCAGCAGCAGCACCGGCAGCATCTGCGCCGGTAACTCCACCTCCGGCAGCCGCGGTTCCTGCGGTGGCTGCTGCCGCTCCGGTGGCTTCTGCTCCAGCTGAACCGGTTGCCGCAAGCTCAGCTCCTGCCGCTGTCGCCGATGCTAAGCCAGCTGCTCCAGCGGTAGCAGCCGCCCCGGCAGTAGCACCAACGCCGGCCAAACCTAAGGTTGTTGCGCCACCACCGCCAGAGCCAACTTTCATTGAAAGCATTACCGAAAATCCATTGTTGCTGCCGGTAGGCGGTGTTCTGGTGGCGTTGCTGGCCGGACTCGGCCTGTTCCGTTACCGTCGCAATCGTGCGCGCCAGCAGGCTTTCCTGGATAGCAGCGGAGCGCCGATGACGAATTCCGCTTTGAAGGGCAATTCCTTGTTTGGCTCGACCGGCGGACAAAGCGTTGACACCAAGAACAGCATCTTCAATTCGAATTTCGTACCGTCGGTCAGTCATCTGGACACCAATGTCGATCCGGTAGCCGAGGCGGATGTATACATCGCCTACGGCCGTGATGCACAAGCCGAAGAAATCCTGAAAGAAGCCCTGCGTAACCAGCCAAGCCGCAACGCCATTCGCGTCAAGCTGCTGGAAATCTACGCTAACCGCAAAGACCCGCGCTCCTTTGAAATCCTGGCCAGCGAGCTGTATAGCCTGACTCGCGGCGAAGGCGAAGATTGGCAGCAGGCGGCTGCGCTGGGCCTGAATGTCGATCCGCTCAACCCCTTGTACGGCGGCGGCAAGCTGCAGGATCAAGTGATTGCCAAGGCAGATTCGATTACCGCGCCGACTCAGCCTATGGATGGCCTCGATTTCAATTCCCTGACAGCACCGACCCAGCCGAATGCTGCGCCGATTCCAGAGCTGGTACACACCGCTCCGGTGCAATTGCTGGCGCCGCTGACAGATACGGAACTGGGCAAACACGACAGCGCAGCTGCAGTATCGGCGTCAGCAACTGATATGGATTTTGATCTGGAAGAACTCGGCAGCGAAGCTTCCGCCAATCAGAATACGGTGTTGTTGTCAGCTCCTCACGAAGCCGGAAAATCGCTGCTCGATTCACTCGATTTCGAATTGGACCATAAGCCGGTAGCAACCCCAGCGGCTGCGACGAAAGTTGCAGAGAAGAGCGCTCCGGCGGCGATGGAGTTCAGCGCGCTGGAATTCCCGGCCGGCGGTCAGCCTTCGAACTACGAACCGGCCCACGCCCACATCGATATTCCCGCAGAAACCGAGCCGGTTAAAACACCGGTGGCGCCTTCGTACGCACAGCATACGGAACCGATGGTTGCACCGCTGGAATTTAATCTGTCTGGCATGAATCTGGATCTGGACAGTGCGCTTCAGGCACATGCTCCGGCGGCCAGCGTCGCTTCTGCAGCCGCGCCTACAACGATAGCGGCTGAGCCTGCTGCAACTGCTACGGCCAATCCTGAAATGGCGACCAAGCTTGATCTGGCCGTTGCATATAAGGAGATCGGTGACAAGGAAGGCGCGCGCGAATTGCTGGAAGAAGTATTGAAAGGCGGGAGTGCGGAGCAGGTCGATGCAGCGAACACTTTGCTGGCCAAGCTGTAACAACTAGTACAATAAGCTTAGCATTTTGCTTTCGACGGGCGCAGCGTTATGCTGGCGCCCGTTTGTTTTTTTAATTGGAGTTCGCTTGAAACGTATCGTTCTCGGCGTGCAGTATGACGGCACACCTTGGCAAGGATGGCAGACCCAGCCTAGCGGCAAAACCGTGCAGGACAGGCTTGAAGTCGCTTTGCAAAAATTCACGCAAGGTCCGGTCGCCACGACTTGCGCCGGCCGTACCGATTCGGGCGTGCATGCGCTGGAGCAGGTGGTGCATTTTGATACGGCCTTGTCGCGCGAAACATTTTCCTGGGTGCGTGGCTTGAATGCTTTCCTGCCGCCGTCGATAGCCGTGCGCTGGGCGCATGAGCTGGCTGTGCCTGCGGAGAGCGCGGTTGCGGATCACGCAGATCAGTTCCATGCGCGCTTTAGCGCCACTGCAAGAACTTATCATTACCTCTTGTACAACCATCCGGTCCGTTCGCCGTTATTGGACGGCAAGGCCGGCTGGGTGTTCCGCCCGCTAGAGCTGGAGTTGATGCGCCAGGCTGCAGCACATTTGATCGGCACCCACGACTTTTCCGCGTTCCGCGCAGTGGAATGCCAGGCCAAGTCGCCGGTCCGCACCATGGGCGAGATCAGTATCGAGCGGCGCGGCGATCTGATCGTATTCAGCTTGCGCGCCAATGCCTTCTTGCATCATATGGTGCGCAATATCATCGGTTCCCTGATCTATGTCGGCAGCGCCAGTAAACCGCCGGAATGGATTGCCGAGTTGCTGTCGCAGCGCGATCGCGGCCGCGCCGCACCGACTTTCATGCCGGACGGCTTGTACCTGGCGCAAGTAGCCTATGATTCAAAGTGGCAGCTGCCGCAGCAACCTGCAATGTTGTTGCCCTGGCTATAGATATTTTGTCCTTTTGCCATCAATTTGTCATGTCGCCAAGATGATATATTGCGGATACCGATGTTTTCCTGTTTAGACTAAACCCCATGAGCCACCGTACCAGAATCAAAATCTGCGGTCTGACCCGCGAGCAGGACGTGCAAGCCGCGATTGCGGCGGGCGCCGATGCGCTTGGTTTTGTGTTCTATCCTAAAAGCCCGCGCTACGTCACTCCAGAGCAAGCCGCCAGCCTGATAGCCAAGGTGCCGCCATTCATCACTACGGTCGGCTTGTTTGTGAATGCCGAGCCGGAACAATTGCAGCAGATCGTGGCGCAGGCGCCGGTATCGCTGCTGCAATTCCATGGCGATGAAACCGTGCAGCAAAGCGCCGCACTGGCGCAGTCGGTAAATCGGCCATTTATCCGCGCCATGCGTATCGGGAGTGCTACGGTAGCCGCCGATTTGCTAGAATACGCACAGGCATATCGTTCCGGCAGCCGTTTGTTTGCCGGATTGCTGCTGGATACCCTGGTTGAAGCTTATGGCGGCAGTGGAAAGGTATTTGATTGGTCTCTCATCCCAAAAGAACTCGCGCCTCAGGTCGTTTTAAGTGGTGGCTTGAGCGTGCACAATGCGACTGACGCGGTAAAGCGCGTACGTCCCTTTGCGGTCGACATCAGCAGTGGCGTCGAACAAGAAAAGGGTATCAAGGACGCCGCCAAGATTCGCGCATTTATTGATGCGATACGGCAGGCGGACGCCGATTTCGACGAGATCTAGAGCACTATCTGTGCTTCCAGCGAGTTTCAGCGAATGTCGCTAATACGCAGTCGATCGGCAGCCTCAGCAAACAATACAGAGAGATATGCCATGAAAGAATTCACCCCCATCGAGCAATACGCCGAGCGCCAGCCGCTCGCCAGCACCGCTTTGCGTCAAAGTGCGCAATACAAGCTGCCGGACGCCAAAGGCCATTTCGGCATGTACGGCGGCAGTTTTGTCTCGGAAACCCTGACCCTGGCGCTAAGCGAGTTGCAGCAGGCCTACGCCAAATATCAAAAAGAGCCGCAATTCCTGGCCGAATTCCACAGCGAGCTGAAACACTATGTCGGCCGTCCCAGCCCGATTTATCACGCCAAGCGCTGGTCCGAGCAGATGGGCGGCGCGCAGATCTATTTCAAGCGCGAGGATCTGAACCATACCGGCGCCCACAAGATCAACAATGTGATCGGCCAGGCATTGCTGGCCAAGCGCATGGGCAAGCCGCGTGTGATCGCCGAAACCGGCGCCGGCCAGCACGGTGTGGCGACCGCCACCATTTGCGCCCGCTTCGGTCTCGAATGCGTGGTCTACATGGGCAGCGAAGACGTCAAGCGGCAAATGCAGAACGTGTATCGCATGAATCTGCTGGGAGCCAAGGTGGTGCCGGTCGAATCCGGTTCGAAGACTTTGAAAGACGCGCTCAACGAAGCCATGCGCGACTGGGTCACCAATGTCGAAGATACTTTCTACATCATCGGCACGGTCGCCGGTCCGCATCCGTATCCGATGATGGTGCGCGATTTCCAGTCGGTGATCGGCAACGAGTGTCTGACACAAATGCCGGAAATGACCGGGCGCCAGCCTGATTACGTGATCGCCTGCGTTGGCGGCGGCTCGAATGCGATGGGGATTTTCTATCCCTACATCGATCATCACGATGTCGCTTTGGTCGGCGTCGAAGCCGCCGGCGAAGGACTTGCCAGCGGCAAGCACTCGGCTTCGCTGACGCTCGGTTCGCCGGGCGTACTGCATGGCAATCGCACTTATCTGCTGCAGGATGAAAACGGCCAGATCATCGAGACCCATTCGATTTCGGCCGGCCTCGATTATCCTGGCGTCGGTCCGGAACACGCGTGGCTGAAGGATTCCGGCCGCGCCACTTACGAAACCGTGACCGACGATGAGGCGCTGGCGGCATTCCATACCTGTTGCCGCATCGAGGGCATCATCCCGGCGCTGGAGTCCAGCCATGCCTTGGCATATGCGGCGAAACTGGCGGCGACCCTGCCCAAGGACAAGATCGTCCTGGCCAATTTATCGGGCCGCGGCGACAAGGACATGCATACCGTCGCCGAACGTTTGAAACTGGCTTGAGCCACGTAACCACCTAGCCGCGACCCGGTCCGCAGCAGCCGGTTCGCGGCGGACCGGCAAACAACACAACCCATCTCGATAGATCCTATGTCACGAATCCAGACTACTTTGGCGGCACTCGCCGCCATTCATAAAAAAGGGCTGATCCCTTTCATTACCGCTGGCGATCCGGCGCCGGAACTGACCGTGCCGCTGATGCATGCGCTGGTCAGGGGCGGCGCCGATATCCTGGAGCTCGGCGTGCCGTTTTCCGACCCGATGGCCGAAGGCCCGGTGATCCAGCGCGCTTGCGAGCGGGCGCTGAAATTCGGCGTCAGCTTGCATGACGTATTGGCATATGTGCGCCAATTCAGGCAGACCGATAGCAGCACGCCGGTGGTGCTGATGGGTTATGCCAATCCGTTGGAGCGGATGGGCGTCGATGCTTTTATTGCGGCGGCCAAAGAGGCCGGGGTCGATGGCAGCATCGTGGTGGATTATCCGCCGGAAGAGTGCGAAGAGTTCGCCCAGAAAATGCAGGCCAACGGCATGGACCCGATTTTCCTGCTGGCGCCGACCTCGACCGAAGAGCGGATCGCACAGGTTGCCAAGGTCGGCGGCGGTTTCACGTATTATGTTTCATTGAAGGGCGTGACCGGCGCCGCGAATATTGACACCAGCGAAGTTGCAGCCAAAGTGGCGGCGATCCGCAAACATGTCAAATTGCCAATTGGCGTCGGTTTCGGCATTCGCGATGCCGCCACTGCCAAGGCCGTGGCGCAAGTATCGGATGCGGTAGTGATCGGTAGCCGTATTATCCAAGAGCTGGAAAATACGCCGCGCGAACAGGCTGTGGCGGCGGTAGAGAGCTTCCTGTCAGGGATTCGGAAGGCGCTGGACGAGTAATTTTGATGGTGAAATGGCAAATATTTCCTGAATTAACTAGTTTGATTAGCTATTTCGCTGATTTGGGGATGAAGGTACAATTCGGCAAGAAAAAAATCTGAAGGAGGTCACTCTATGAGTTGGCTAGAAAAATTACTACCCCCACGTATTCAGCGCAGCGACTCGGCAACCCGCAAATCGATCCCTGAGGGATTATGGGTCAAATGCCCGGCGTGCGAGGCGGTTTTGTATCGCACCGATCTGGAGTCGAACATCCATGTTTGCCCGAAGTGCGACCATCACATGCGGATACGTGCACGTGAACGGCTGGACGCCTTGCTGGATGCCGGCGGGCGCTACGAAATCGGCCAGGAAACCCTGCCGATCGATACCCTCAAATTCAAAGATAGTAAAAAATACCCTGACCGCCTGAAAGCGGCGATGGACGCCACCGGTGAAACCGATGCGCTGATCGTGCTGGGCGGCTCCATCATGACGCTGCCGGTGGTCGTGGCGGCGTTTGAGTTTGAATTCATGGGCGGTTCCATGGGTTCTGTGGTGGGTGAACGCTTTGTGCGCGGCGCTCAAGTCGCACTGGAGCAGAAAGTGCCGTTCATCTGCATCACAGCCACTGGCGGCGCGCGCATGCAAGAAGGCTTGCTGTCCCTGATGCAAATGGCCAAGACCACCTCGATGCTGACCAAACTGTCAGAGAA
>NZ_JAGQEG010000142.1 GCF_018305005.1 Collimonas silvisoli | reverse complement strand
AAAAATTAGACAGGCCGCTTTCAAAATTCAAATCGACTATGGACAAAATAGATAAACAAATTCTCGCCATCCTGCAAGAAGACGCCAGCACGCCGGTGGCGGAAATTGCGGAGAAGGTCAATCTGTCATCGACGCCTTGCTGGCGCCGCATACAGAAGCTGGAAGAAGACGGCGTGGTGTTGCGCCGGGTGGCGCTGCTGGATGCCGAAAAACTGAATGTCGGGGTGACGGTATTCGTCTCGATCAAGACCAATCAGCACAACGCCAACTGGTACGCCCAATTCAGTAATACGGTAAAACTGATTCCGGAAGTGGTGGAGTTTTACCGCATGAGCGGCAATATCGATTACCTGTTGCGGGTGGTGGTGCCGAATATCGCCGCCTACGATGCGGTTTATCAGAAGCTGATGCAATCGAACGCGTTGTTCGACGTCAGCGCCAGCTTCGCCATGGAACAGATCAAGCACACCACCGCGCTGCCGCTTGATTATGCCGGACTGGACTGATGCAGCCTGATCCCTGATCCTGCTACAGCGCTTGCTCCATGCGCTTGAAAGCCTGGCCCATGTCGGCCACCAGATCGTCGATATGCTCCAGGCCGACGTGAATCCGCACCAGCGGATTCTGATAGGTCGTGGCTGACGCTACCCGGGTCGGCGGCTTGTCCAGCGGCAGAGCCAGGCTTTCGAAACCGCCCCACGACAAGCCGATGCCAAACAACTGCAGACTCTCGAAGAATTTAGACAGCGCAGGACGGCCGACTTCCTTCAACTCGATCGCGAACAGACCGCTGGCGCCGAGGAAATCGCGCTGCCACAGCCGGTAGCCGGGATCGGACGGCAAGGCCGGATGCAATACCCGCTCCACCAGCGGCTGGGTGCGCAGATATTCCGCCAGCTGGATGCCGCTCTCCCAATGCTGGCGCAGACGCACCGCCATGCTGCGCATGCCGCGCAAGGCCAGGTAAATATCGTCCGGGCCGGCGGTCTGGCCGAAATCGTGGGCGCCTTGCTTGAGGATGCACCAGGCCCGCTCATTGGCGCTGGCTACGCCCAGCAAGGCATCCGAATGGCCGACGATGTATTTGGTGGCAGCGTGAATCGAGACGTCGACACCGTGTTCGAACGGTTTGAAAAACAGCGGCGTGGCCCAGGTATTATCGAGCAAGACATAGGCGCCGACTTTATGCGCTTCTTCGGCGATGGCCGGGATGTCTTGTACTTCAAAGGTCCACGATCCCGGCGACTCGACAAACACCACGCTGGTATTCGGCCGCAGCAAAGTGCGGATTTCGCCGCCGATCAGAGGATCGAAATATTCCACTTCGACGCCCATGCGGCGCAACACGCGATCGGCAAAGGTCCGCGTCGGGCCATACACGCTATCGGTAATCAGAATATGATCGCCGCTTTTGACGAAAGCCATGATGCTGTGAGTACAGGCAGACAAGCCGGATGGAAACACCAGGCAGTTGTGGCCGCCTTCCAGCGTGACGATCGCCTGCTCAAAGGAACGGGTGGTCGGGGTGCCGAAACGGCCGTAGTTGGCCATGGGATTGTCGATCTGGCGGGCGGCTTCCCAATCTTCCAGATTGTTGGCGATGATGGTCGAACCGCGGAACACCGGCGTGTTGACCATGCCCGCGAAACGCGCCGGCTCGCGGCCGCAATGCACCAGTTGCGTATCGACGTGGGCGGCCGGGGAACCGGAAGAATTATCGGAAGACATGAGAAACACTCCTTGCTGAACTGTACGGCGACATTACCAGCGTCTATTGTAGAGTCGTCGGCATGGAAAATTATTGCAAGAAGGCTCTTAAAATCGTGACTTATTAGAATATTTTTCCAATATTTATATATTTAAAAGAAATTAAATACAAAACAGTCTACAAACACGCATTCAGTTATCCATAAATCATCAAATTTTATATATATGCAATACATATTAATGGGCAACAAATCATATATTTGACACAGCCTTATGGGCAAGGCACTCTAGCGTCAGCCCTAAAGCCATTATTTCTGGAGATGTAAATCATGCCGCAATATCGTTCCCGCACCACCACCCACGGCCGCAACATGGCCGGCGCCCGCGCCCTGTGGCGCGCCACAGGCATGAAAGACGGCGATTTTGACAAGCCGATCATCGCAGTGGTCAACTCGTTTACCCAATTCGTCCCGGGCCACGTCCACCTCAAGGACCTGGGCCAGATGGTCGCGCGCGAGATCGAAGCGGCCGGCGGCGTCGCCAAGGAATTCAATACGATTGCGGTCGATGACGGCATCGCCATGGGTCACGGCGGCATGCTGTACTCGCTGCCTTCGCGCGAACTGATCGCCGACTCGGTGGAGTACATGGTCAACGCCCACTGCGCCGACGCCATGGTGTGCATCTCCAATTGCGACAAGATCACGCCGGGCATGCTGATGGCGGCGATGCGTTTGAATATTCCGGTAGTGTTCGTTTCCGGCGGCCCGATGGAAGCCGGCAAGGTAGTTGAAAAGCTGCCAGGCGTGGCGGTGATCGATCAAAAGATTTTCAAGATCGATCTGGTCGATGCCATGATCAAGGCTGGCGACACCACCGTCAGCGATGCCGACATCGCTGAAATCGAACGCTCGGCCTGCCCTACCTGCGGCTCTTGCTCCGGCATGTTCACCGCCAATTCGATGAACTGCCTGACCGAAGCGCTCGGTCTGGCGCTGCCCGGCAACGGCACCATTCTCGCCACCCATGCCGATCGCAAGGAATTGTTCTTGCGCGCCGGCCGCCTGATAGTGGAGCTGGCCAAACGCCATTATGAACAAGACGATTACTCGGTCCTGCCGCGCACCATCGCCAGCAAGGCTTCGTTTGAAAACGCCATGACGCTCGACGTCGCCATGGGCGGCTCGACCAATACCGTGTTGCACTTGCTGGCCGCGGCGCAAGAAGCTGAAGTCGATTTCAAGATGGCCGACATCGACCGCATCTCGCGCCATGTTCCTTGCCTGTGCAAGGTGGCGCCGATGACCGATAAATACCATATCGAAGACGTGCACCGCGCCGGCGGCATCGTCAGCATCCTGGGCGAACTGGCGCGCGCCGGCCTGCTCGACACCAGCCGCCCGACCATCCACAGCAAGACGCTGGGCGACGCTATCGCCAATAACGACATCACGCAAACCCGGGATGCGGCGGTCCATAAACTGTTTAGCGCGGCTCCCGGCGGCGTCCCGACCCAGGTTGCGTTTTCCCAGGAAAAGCGTTTCACCAGCCTCGATACCGACCGCAGCAACGGCTGCATCCGCGACAAAGCCCACGCTTATTCGCAGGACGGCGGCCTGGCGGTCTTGTACGGCAATCTGGCGGAAAACGGCTGCATCGTCAAAACCGCCGGCGTCGATGAGAGCATCCTCAAGTTCAGCGGCCGCGCCCGCGTCTTTGAAAGCCAGGATCATGCGGTGGAAGCGATTCTGGGCGACACGGTGCACGCCGGCGACGTCGTCATCATCCGCTACGAAGGACCGAAAGGCGGCCCCGGCATGCAGGAAATGCTGTACCCGACTTCGTATATCAAATCCAAAGGCCTGGGCAAGTCCTGCGCACTGTTCACAGACGGCCGTTTCTCGGGCGGTTCGTCCGGCCTGGTGATCGGCCATGCTTCGCCGGAAGCGGCCGAAGGCGGCGCCATCGGCTTGGTGGAAGAAGGCGACATCATCGAAATCGATATCCCGGAACGCCGCATGCACCTGAAAATCAGCGATAGCGAACTGGCGCAACGCCGGGCTGCGATGGATGCCAAAGGCAAGGACGCCTGGAAGCCGGTGAATCGCCAGCGTTACGTATCGCAAGCCTTGCAAGCTTATGCCGCAATGGCAACCTCGGCCGACCGTGGCGCAGTGCGCGACATCAGCCAGCTCAAGCGCTAAGCAATATACACGTTTGTTTCTTAGCGTTTATTTAGCAAGAAAAATGTAACTCTCTGTAAAAGAGGCCGGCGCAAACCGGCCTCTTTTTGCTTCATTTCCCTTGCCTGTGCTCAATTTACATGCTCGGCCCGCCTCGCTTCCAGGCCATATTCCTCCTCACGATATGGTAAAGTTGCGAACCGTTTCCTGCGGCAGATCCTGCGCGACATAAGCACAATAGATTTCCTGGTGAATTTTATGGCAGTCCCTGCAAGTCTTCTCGTCAGTGTTAACCTAGCCCCCTCAACCAACTATCGGATTGGCATCTAACAACAGATGACGTCGTTGAATAATCCCGGAATGCAAAAAAAAGCAGTAACCGTCATTGGCGGCGGCCCTGCCGGCCTGATGGCGGCTGAGGTGCTGGCTGCGGGCGGGGTGCAAGTCGATGTGTACGACGCCATGCCGTCGGTCGGCCGCAAATTCCTGCTGGCCGGCAAAGGCGGCATGAACCTGACCCATTCCGAACCCTACGACGCCTTCCTGTCGCGCTACGGTGCACGCCGTCCGCAGATCGCTCCACTGCTGGATCAGTTCAGTCCGGAGGCGCTGCGCGCATGGGTCCATGCGCTGGGAATCGATACCTTCATCGGCTCCTCCGGCCGCGTTTTCCCGACCGACATGAAAGCCGCGCCGCTGCTGCGCGCCTGGTTGCATCGCTTGCGCCAGGCCGGCGTGCGGTTTCATATGCGCCATCGCTGGCTGGGCTGGGATGAAGCCGGAACACTGTGTTTCGAGACTCCGCAAGGACCAGCTAGCGTCAGCGCCGATGCCGTCGTGCTGGCGCTTGGCGGCGGCAGTTGGGCGCGTCTCGGTTCAGACGCCAGATGGGTGCCGTTGCTGGCCCAGCGCGACATTCCGATAGCGCCGCTGCTGCCATCCAATTGCGGCTTCGAAACTGGCTGGAGCGAATATTTTCGTGAGCGCTTTGGCGGCCACCATCTGAAATCGGTCGCCATCATGCTCGACCCTGCCGACGGCGACAAGCCGGCATTGCGCAAGCAAGGCGAATTCGTGATTACCGCCGACGGCGTCGAAGGCAGCCTGATTTACGCCCTCTCGGCCGGCTTGCGCGATCGGATTGCTGCCGACGGCAAGGCCACGATCCAGCTCGACCTGCTGCCGGACTGGCCTCTGCAACGGGTGATCGACGAAGTAGCGCGGCCGCGCGGCGCACGCTCCTGGTCGAGCCACCTGCAAAGCCGTCTGGGCCTGAAAGGCGTGAAAACCGGCTTGTTGAGAGAGCTGGTGCCGGCGGCCGATTTTGTCGACCCATTACGCCTAGCGCACGCTATCAAGGCGCTGCCGCTAACCTTGCTGGCGCCGCGCCCTATCGACGAAGCCATCAGCAGCGCCGGCGGCGTGGCGTTTGAAGCGCTGGACCCGCAACTCATGCTGACGGCCTTGCCGGGCGTCTTTTGCACCGGCGAAATGCTGGACTGGGAAGCTCCCACCGGCGGCTACTTGCTGAACGCCTGCATGGCCTCGGGCCGCGCTGCCGGCTCTGGCGTTTTGAGCTGGCTGCGATAACATGAGCAGTCGCGTGAACAGTCCCGTGAACAATCGCATGAGCAATCCCGCGGCCAATTCCGTGCCCGATCGCACGGCCGATGGCAGTGTAAAACCACGTACATCGTCATGGGGCGACCGCCAACGTGCCAATCAGCGGCGCATCCCCAAGATCGTCGGCATCCTGATTTCGGTCCTGCTCCACGTATTCGGCATCTGGTATTTGCTGACCCAGCTGCCGATCGAAATCCCGATGCAATCGCCCGCGCCCGGCAACATGGGGACGGTCAGCATCTCCCTGGCGCCGGCGCCGCAAAGCCTGCCGCCGCAACCGGTCAAGACACCGCCCAAGCCAAAAACCGCGCCGACGCCAGCCAAGCCGCGCAAAGCCACGCCCAAAATAAGCCAGGCGCCGAAATCGATCACGGCAATCACGCCGACGATTGTCACGCCGCAGCCGGACGCGCCCAAATACGAGCAATCGGTCCAGGAAGATTTTTCTTCGCATATCCAGGCCGCGCGCGAAAAACGCGAAGCGGCCCAGGCCCAGGAACGCGCGCTGGCCGGCGAAACCAGCGCCGCCGAAGATACGCCGCAATCGCCGAATGACATCGCACGCGCCAACATCCAGGCGCAAAGAGGCTGGATGGGTATCGATAAGGACAAATCCGGCGGCATTTTCCAGGTGCGCGACAAAACGCCATTCCGGGCCAGCCTGATTTTCCGTGGCTGGAACGCCAGCTCCAGCCGCAGTGCGCAGCAGAATATTCCGGTTGAGCGCGGCAGCGAAGAAAGTATCGAAATGGCTATCGTCAATAAAATGATAGAAATGATCCGCAACAAAACCAGCACGGATATTCCCTGGCGCTCGCAACGCCTGGGGCGTGTCATCACGCTAAGCGCCAGGTTGAAAGATACCGCCGAACTGCAACAGTTCCTGATGCGGGAAATGTTTTACCAGGACAGCGCGCCGCCGCGATAAAAAGCCTGCGCAGCCGCAAACAAATAGCGGCTGCGCCTTGTTCAGCTTACAATATCGCCTGACCCGAATACCTTAGCAATCAAGCGCCAGTCAGGCTTGAGGATCGGCTTGAGAACCGGCTTGAGAAAGAACCCACTTAATGCAATCAAATTTTCAGCAGCGGGCCGCCCGATGACGGTAGCGGCACAAAAAGTTTCACCCGGCATGCAGCAATATCTCGGCATCAAGGCCGACTATCCGGACACGCTCGTGTTCTACCGGATGGGAGATTTTTACGAACTGTTTTTCGACGATGCGGAAAAAGCAGCGCGCCTGCTGGGCATCACGCTGACCGCTCGCGGCACCTATAACAACGCGCCGATCAAGATGTGCGGCGTACCGTTTCACTCCGCCGATCAATACCTGGCCAAGCTGATCAAGCTCGGCGAATCGGTGGCGCTGTGCGAACAAATCGGCGACCCGGCCACCAGCAAGGGGCCGGTCGACAGAAAAGTGCTGCGCGTGATTACACCCGGCACCTTGACCGATTCCAACCTGCTGCCGGAAAAATCGGACCAGCCCTTGCTGGCGCTGTATGTTACTCAACAGCGCAAGGCTATGAAAGTCGGCCTGGCGTGGCTGTCGATGGCTAGCGGCGCGTTGAAGATGATGGAATTCGCTTGCGAGCCAGCGACGCTGGACACCCTGCTCAAACAAGAGCTGGAACGGATCGCGCCGGCGGAAATCCTGGTGGCCGACATGGTCCAGGCGATGCTGGCCAATACCGTGGTCGACAAAGCCACCACCGTGCCGGAATGGCACTTCGATATCGCCCACGGCCTGAAATCCCTGCTGGATCAGCTCGCCGTCAGCAGCTTGAGCGGATTCGGCGCAGAAGGCTTGAGCGCCGCCGTCGGCGCTGCCGGTGCCCTGCTGCGCTATGCCCAGTCGACTCAGGGCAAGGGCTTGCAGCATGTGCGCACGCTCACGGTCGAAACCGAAAACGAATTCATCGGCCTCGACGCCGCCACCCGGCGCAACCTGGAACTCACCGAAACCATACGCGGCCAGGATGCCTCATCCGGCGCGCCGACCCTGTTTTCGCTGCTGGACCACTGCCGCACCGCGATGGGTTCGCGCCTGCTGCGTCATTGGCTGCATCACGCCAAACGCGATCAGAGCGTCGCCCGCGGCCGCCACGCGGCGATCGGCGCCTTGATCGCGGCCGATACCGGCAGCGCCATTTCCAGCACGCTGAGCGCAGTGCCGGATATCGAACGGATCACCGCCCGCATCGCCTTGCTGTCGGCGCGGCCGCGCGACCTGGCCGGTTTGCGCGACGGTTTGCTGCAACTGGATTCGCTGCGCGCCGACATCGCCATGTGCAGCCGCGACGACCAGGTGCCGTTGCTGCAAGAACTGCAAGTCGCATTGGAAACCCCGGTCGACTGCCTGCAACTGCTGCAGAGCGCGATCGCCGCCGAACCATCGACCATGGTGCGCGACGGCGGCGTCATCGCCGTCGGCTTCGACGCTGAACTGGACGAACTGCGCGGCCTGTCGGAAAACGCCGGCCAGTTCCTGGTCGACCTGGAAACACGCGAACGGGCGCGCACCGGCATCGCCAATCTGCGCGTCGAATACAACAAGGTGCACGGTTTTTACATCGAGGTCACGCACGGCCAGACCGACAAGGTGCCGGACGATTACCGCCGCCGCCAGACCTTGAAGAATGCCGAGCGCTATATCACGCCGGAATTGAAAGCGTTTGAAGACAAGGCCTTGTCGGCGCAAGAACGCGCATTGATACGCGAGAAAGCGCTGTACGAACAGATTTTGCAGAATCTGGCGCCGCATATCGGCACCTTGCAAAACATCGCCCATGCACTGGCGCAACTCGACACCCTGGTGGCGCTGGCCGATCACGCCGCACGCCATGACTGGTGCGTGCCGCAACTGGTGGCGGAGCCGGCGATTCAAATCGCACAGGGACGCCATCCGGTAGTCGAAAAACAGATTGAACGCTTCATCGCCAACGATTGCCAGCTATCCACCGAACGCAAGCTGCTGCTGATCACCGGCCCCAACATGGGCGGTAAATCGACCTTCATGCGCCAGGTGGCGCTGATCACCCTGCTGGCTTACGTCGGCAGTTATGTACCTGCCGACAGCGCCGTGCTAGGTCCGATCGACCGTATCTTTACCCGTATCGGCGCGGCCGACGACCTGGCCGGCGGCCGCTCCACTTTCATGGTCGAAATGACCGAATCGGCAGCCATCCTCAACGGCGCCAGCGAAAACTCGCTGGTGCTGATGGATGAGGTGGGCCGCGGCACCTCGACCTTCGACGGCCTGGCGCTGGCGTGGGCGATCGCCCGCCATCTGATCGACGCCAGCCGCAGCTTCACCTTGTTTGCCACCCACTATTTCGAGCTCACGCAATTGCCTGATCTGCATCCATCGGCAGCCAATGTGCATTTGTCGGCGGTCGAGCATAAGGACAGCATCGTCTTCCTGCATGCGGTGCAAGCCGGGCCGGCGTCCCAGAGTTACGGTCTGCAGGTAGCACAGCTGGCAGGAGTGCCGGCGCCGGTGATCCGCGCCGCCCGCAAACACCTGGCTTTGCTGGAATCGCAATCGATGCAGGCAACACCGCAATTCGATCTGTTTGCGCAAGCCGCCAATATGGATGCGGATGCAGAATGCGACAGCGCTGACGTCCTGCCGAGTGAATTGATGATTGCCCTGGACAGCATCGATCCTGACGCGCTGACGCCGCGCGAGGCCCTGGAACAGTTATATCGCCTGAAACATCTCACCGCCGGGCAGAAAAACTGATGAGCGCTCTTGCTCGCCTGCGCCGCAACTTGCCGCTCCGGTTAGCGCTATCGCTGGTGCTGGCGGCAAGCTGCGGCGCGGCGCCGGCGCAAACCGGCGCCTTCAGTTTTGGCGTGATCGCGCACGCGTTTCGCAGCAGCGCGGATGAAACGCCGTTACGCAATGCGATCAGCGAAACCGATGCCGACAATCTCGCCTTTGTGGTGGCGAACGGCATCAAGGCCGGCAGCGAACCGTGTACCGACAAATTGTATGGGCAGCGCAAGGCATTATTGAACAGCGCAAAAAACGGCTTGATCGTATCCTTGTCCGCCAGCGATTGGGCTGCATGCAAAAACACGGCTGACCGCTCGGCGGCAATAGAGCGCCTGAGCCGGCTCCGCGAACTGTTCTTTTCCGATGAATTTTCTTTTG
>NZ_JAGQEG010000141.1 GCF_018305005.1 Collimonas silvisoli | reverse complement strand
CAAAAGTGGCGCCCGCTTTCAACGGCAGATTGGAGTTCTTGAGCAGGTAGCCTACCAGCAGCCGGTCGTTCAGCGCAGCGTCGATGCGGCCGCTGGCCAGGTCGGCCAGATATTCGGGCGAGCCTGGATAGGTCTTGACGTCGATGCCGGGAACCGCCTTGGCTTTTTGCTCGAAGTTGGTGCCTTGACCAAGGCCGAGTTTATAGCCTTTCAGCGACTCCAAAGTAGGGAAGCTGCGCTTCTCGTCTTTCCTGACGATCAATTGCGCGGTCGAAAGGGTATATGGATGGGAAAAATCGAAGGCTTTCTGGCGCTCTTCGGTAATCCCGACCTGGTTCACGATGACATCGTATTTACCGGCGCCGAGGCCGGCCAGGATGCCGCTCCACTCGGTAGTGGTGAACTCTGGCGTTACGCCCAGCTTGGCCGCCAGCAATTTGGCGACGTCGACTTCAAAGCCTTCCAGCTGGCCGGTTTTCGGATCCTTGAAATTGAACGGCGGGTAATTGCCTTCCATCGCCACTTTCAGGGTGCCACGGGCTTTGACGGTATCCAGCAGATCGGCTGCGAAGGCGTTGAGCGTGACGCTGGTGACGAGTATCGCTGCTGCAATCTTGCTCAGTTTGGACAATGTGGTGGCCATTTTTTTTTCCTTTGGTTGGTGGGCAATGCTAGCTAACGATTATGTTAAGCGTTTTTCCCTGCAAATGTGAAATGATGGTTTTGCCACTTTATATGCATTTATTGTCTTTGCACTCTAGAAAAATATCAGCTATCGCAGATTTACGCAATTTACGGCTTGCCGTTTTTCTTGCGTATAGCCAGATCTGCAGTCAATGCCGCGAACTGTTGATACAGCCCGGCGATTTGCGGTTGCCATTCCTGAACTGCCTCATATTGACGCGCCACGGTAGCCAGATCGCCGCGCGCGATGGGGCCGGTGAGCGCAGCAGCCGGACCGAGCCTGAAGGCATTGGCCGCGCTTTCGGACAGCAAGGGTTCGATCAGCTTCAAGGCAAGCTCAGGCGCGATCCCGGCCGCGACGTAAGCCTGTTGCGCGACGTCGATCAGCGTCACCTGATAGTTGGAGGCGAATACTGCGGCAGCGTGGTACAGGGTCTTCTGCTCGCGCCGGATTTCTACCAGTTGCGCGCCGATGGCGCTGAATGCAGGACCGAGAACGGCAAGGGCGGCGGCGTCGCCTTCGCTGCCGCACCAGGTGCCGTCGAAATGCTCGGCTACCTGTTGTGGCGCGGCGAAGCTGCGGATGGGGTGGATGCTGGCGACTGCCGCACCTTGTTCGACGGCGGCAGCCAGTTCCAGCGACGACAGCGCGCCGCTGCAATGAAATACTATGCTGCCTGCTTGCAGTTTTCCGCTGGCGGCGAGGGCGCGGCAGCAAGCGGCGATCTGGTCGTCGCCGGCTGCGATCAGGTAGACATCGGCGCTACGCAGGCCGCCGTAATTTGCTGCCACGCTACCGGCGCCGATAAAGGCGCTGGCTTGTTGCGCGCTGGCGGTGGAACGGTTCAGGATGTCGAGCAAGACAAAAGTCCTGTTGTTGTGCCAAAGCCGGCCCAAGGTCCGGCCGACTTTGCCGCAACCGATGATGCTCAGGGTTTGCGGGCGGCGTCCGCCGCCCCCCGTTGCAACTAGTTGCCCAGTTGCTCCAGCGCTTCCTGCTGTTCCAGCCATTCCGCCTCCAGTTGCGTCAGTTCCTTGGCATAAAACGCCTGATCGGTCAGCAGCGTTGCCAATTCCTTTTTCTTGTCTTTATCGTAGATTTCCGGATCGGCCAGGCGCGTATCGACAGTATGCTTTTGCGCGCTGCGTTTGGCGATCTGTTCATCCAGCCGCTTGATGCGCGATTCGATCGGCTTTTTCTGCGCCGCCAGCTTTTGCCGGGCTTCCGCTTCCTGGCGTTTCTGTTCGCGCCGGTCGGCGCTGTCGACCGCGGCTGTGGCCGCCGGCGCAACCGCGCTGGCAATCTTTGCCTTGCTGCCGGCTTTGGGCAATGCCGCGCCGCTGGCTGCATTGGCAACGCCATTCTTGGCCGCCAGCTTGGTCTTGAACAGCCAGTCCTTGTAATCGTCCAGATCGCCATCGAACGGCGCTACCTTGCCGTCGGCGACAATGATGAACTGGTCGGTGGTGGCGCGCAACAGGTGGCGATCATGCGATACCAGCACCAGCGTGCCTTCGAACTGCGCCAGCGCCATGGTCAGCGCTTCGCGGGTTTCCAGGTCCAGATGGTTGGTCGGTTCATCCAGCAGCAGCAGGTTGGGGCGCTGCCAGACAATCAGGGCCAGCGCCAGGCGCGCTTTTTCGCCGCCGGAAAACGGTGCGATCGAACTGGTCACCATCGGGCCGTTGAAATTGAAGCTGCCGAGGAAGTTACGCAGCTCCTGCTCGCGCACCGTAGGCGCGATCTTACCCATATGCCACAGCGGCGATTCGTCATGGCGCAGCATTTCCACCTGGTGCTGGGCAAAGTAGCCGATCGACAGGCCTTTGCCGAACTGGGCTTCGCCGTGGAGTGGCTTCAGTTCTTCCGCGATGGTTTTGATGAAGGTCGATTTACCCGCGCCGTTGACGCCCAGCAGGCCGATACGCTGGCCGATCTGCAAGGAGAAATTGATGCCGGAGACGATCACTTTTTCAGTGACGTCATGGCTGGTTTCGCTTTCGGTACGATAGCCGGCGCTCACATCTTCCATCACCAGCAGCGGATTAGGCGCGCTCAACGGCACCCGGAACTCGAAGGAAAATTCAGCCGCGGCGCGCAGCGGCGCCAATTCTTCCATCTTGGCCAGCGCCTTCATCCGGCTTTGCGCCTGACGCGCTTTGCTGGCCTGGGCCTTGAAGCGGTTGATGAACGATTCCAGATGCGCGCGCTGGCGCATTTGCTTTTCCAGGGTGCCGGCCGCCAGTTCCAGCTGGGCTGAGCGCTGCCGTTCGAACGATGAATAATTGCCTGAGTAGCGTTTCAGCTTGCGCTCGTCGATATGCACGATGACATTCACCACGCCGTCCAGGAAATCGCGGTCATGGGAGATGATGATCAAGGTGCCGGGATAGCGCTTGAGCCAGTCTTCCAGCCAGATGATGGCGTCCAGGTCCAAGTGGTTGGTCGGTTCATCGAGCAGCAGCAGATCGGATGGGCACATCAGCGCTTGCGCCAGATTCAGGCGCATGCGCCAGCCGCCGGAGAAGCTGGCCACCGGCTGTTCCATTTGCGCCAGCGAGAAGCCAAGGCCGGTCAGCAATTGTTCGGCGCGCGAGCGCACGGTGTAGGCGTCGGCGTCGGCCAGCGCGCTGTACAGCTCGCCGATCAGGGTGCCGTTGGCGGCGCTTTCCGGTTCGCTTTCCAGGAACGCCAGTTCTTCTTCAAGACGGCGCAAGGTGACGTCGCCGTCGATCGCGTATTCCAGCGCCGGCCGGTCCAGCGCCGGGGTTTCCTGGGCGACATAGGCCATGCGCCATTTCGAGGGGAAATCGATCTCGCCCTGGTCGGCATGCAATTCCCCGCGCAGCAGTCCGAACAGGCTGGATTTGCCGGCGCCGTTAGCGCCGATCAGGCCGATCTTGTCGCCCGGGTTGAGGGTGACGTCGACATTGTCGAGCAAAGGCTTGATGCCGCGCATCATGGAAACTTGTTGAAAACGTATCATGTCTACTATCTGTAACTATCTTGCTGAATGAGTGGCCATGCATGCGTCTGAAACAACATGCAGGTTGTGATGATCTTGCTCGCTTATTTACGGCAACTGGTCTGCCGTCAGCAGGAATATCATGTCGTCGCCGGCGCTGGTCGAGACCCAGGTCATTTCCAGGTCCGGGAATGCGGCTTCGGCGAAGGCGCGTTCGTTGCCGATTTCGACCACGAGTACGCCGTTTGCCGTCAGGCGCTGCTTGGCGCCGGCGACAATCTTGCGCACCAGATCCATGCCGTCGTCGCCGCCGGCCAGGGCGATTTGCGGCTCGCGCAGATATTCCGGCGGCAGCTTGCCCATCGAACCGGAATTGACATACGGCGGGTTGGTGACGATCAGATCGTATTTTTTTGCCGGCACCTTGCTGTACAGATCGGATTCGATCAGCGTAATGCGGTCCTGCAATGCGTAGTCATCGACGTTGCGGCGCGCCACGGCCAAGGCATCGGCCGAGATATCCGCGGTATCGACATGCGCCTGCGGGAAAGCGTCCGCCAGCATGATAGGCAGGCAGCCGGAACCGGTGCACAGTTCCAGGATATTGCTGACTGCGGCCGGGTCTTGCAGCCACGGCGAGAAATGGTCGGGGATCAGTTCGGCGATGAAGGAGCGCGGCACGATCACGCGCTGGTCGACGTAGAAACGATATTCGCCCAGCCAGGCTTCATTGGTAATGTAGGCGGCAGGGATACGGTCGGTGCTGCGTTTTTCAATCACCTCCAGCACGGCGTCGACTTCATGCTGCAACAGGCGTGCATCGAAAAACGGCTCGATCTTGTCCAGCGGCAGCCGCAGCGTATGCAGGATCAGATAGGCAGCCTCGTCCAGCGCGTTGCTGCTGCCGTGGCCGAAGAACAGGCCGGCGGTATTGAAGCGGGTCACTGCATAGCGCAGCAAGTCGCGGATGGAGGTAAAGGATTGTGGTGTCATGGTGCGGATTATAAAAGTAGGGCGAGTGTGCGGCGACTGGTCCGCCGGGGTCGCGAAGGCGTCAGGCGGATTTTATCGGAAATGCCAGGTCTGATGGGCCTGAGCTAGATAAGTAGCGCGCTAAGGCCTTGATTTTGTTGTTATTTGCTCAATCGGCGGCAAATAAGGCCGCACCTGGGTGCGGCCAAAGCGAGCATCAAGATGCAGAAGGCGCCAGCAAATTTTCCAAAGTACGGCGATAAATGTTTTTCAGCGGATCGATGAACTGCACTTCAACGTGTTCGTCGATCTTATGGATGCTGGCGTTGGGCGGTCCGAATTCGATCACTTGCGGACAGATCTGGGCGATGAAGCGGCCGTCCGAGGTGCCGCCGGTGGTCGATAGTTCGGTGTTGATGCCGGTTTCCACCTTGATGGCGGAAGAGATGGCGTCGCTCAGCGCACCGCGCGGCGTCAGGAACGGCCGGCCGCCTACGGTCCAGGCCAGCGTGTATTCCAAGCCATGCTTATCCAGGATCGCATGCACTCGCTGCTGCAAGCCTTCGACTGTGCTGGCGGTGGAAAAACGGAAATTGAAATCGATCACCACTTCGCCCGGAATCACATTGGAGGCGCCGGTGCCGCCGTGGATGTTCGACATCTGCCAGGAAGTCGGCAGATAGTATTCATTGGCTTCATCCCATTTTTCCGCGGCCAGTTCGGCCAGCGCCGGAGCCGCCAGGTGAATCGGATTTTTCGCCAGCTGCGGATAGGCGATGTGACCCTGTATGCCTTGCACCGTGAGCTTGCCGGACATGGTGCCGCGGCGGCCGTTCTTGATCATGTCGCCCAGAGTGGAGCTGGAGGTCGGTTCGCCGACGATGCAGTAATCGAGCTGCTCGCCGCGTGCCTTCAATTTCTCGCAGACCACCACGGTGCCGTCGGTAGCCGGGCCTTCTTCGTCGCTGGTAATCAGAAAGCCGATAGAGCCGGAATGATCCGGATGGGCTCGCGTGAATTCTTCTACCGCCACCACCATCGCCGCAATCGAGGTTTTCATGTCTGCTGCGCCGCGGCCGTACAGCTTGCCGTCGCGATGGCTGGGCAGGAAGGGATCGGATTGCCATTGTTCGCGTGGGCCGGTCGGCACCACATCGGTGTGGCCGGCGAACACCAGCAGCGGCCGCGCCGTGCCCTTGCGCGCCCATAAATTGGTGACATCGCCGGACTGGATGGTTTCGCACTCAAAGCCGAGCGGCGCCAGCAGCTCGATCAGGAGCGCCTGGCAGCCTTTGTCTTGCGGCGTGACGGAGGATAAGGCAATCAACTCTTCGGCCAGCGCCAGGGTCTTGCTTTCAGTTTGGTTTTTCATGAATTTGCTGCGCTTATTGACTGAATATTTCTTGGTACAGTGCGTCCGAAAAGCCGACGTAGGTGTTCTTCCCGGTGAACAGCACCGGACGTTTGATGATCGACGGCAGCTCCATCATCAATGGCGTGGCGCTGATGCCGTCGGTGATACTGTTGCGGCGTTGTTCCGACAAACCGCGCCAGGTGGTGCCCTTGCGGTTGACCAGCGTATCCCAGGCGACATCCGCCAGCCAGGTAGTGATCAGTTCAGGCGTGACGCCGTCCTTCTTGAAATTGTGAAACGTGTATGCGATCTCTTGGTCGTCAAGCCAGGTGCGGGCTTTCTTGACTGTGTCGCAATTGGGGATGCCATAAAGAGTAATTGCCATAGCTTGAATGCGGTCTTGTGCGGATGTGGTTTACAAATCCAGTGTGAATTCGGTGAAGGTTGCGCCTTCGACTTTTTCCGGTTCTGGCGCCACCGGCGTTGAATTCTTTTTGGAACTCGGCGTGTGGTTGTTGATCAGCCAGTACAGATTGCTTGGAGAATCGGCATGTGCCAGCGCTTCGTCCTGAGTGATGACGCCATCGTCGATCAATTGCATCAGCGCCTGCTCGAAAGTTTGCGAACCGGGCGCCAGGCTCTTCTCCATCGCTTCCTTGATCTGGCTGATATTGTCTTCTTCAATCAGCTCGGAAACATGGCGGGTGTTGAGCATGATTTCAACCGCCGGCGTGCGCTGGCCCTTGACGGTGGTGACCAGCCGTTGCGACACGATCGCCGCCAGGGTCGACGCCAGGTCTTCCAGCAATGCCGGGCGATTTTCTATCGGATAAAAACTGATGATGCGGTTCAGCGCGCGGTAGGTATTGTTGGCGTGCAGCGTCGATACCACCAGATGGCCGGACTGGGCATAGGCGAGCGCGGCCGACATGGTTTCCTTGTCGCGGATTTCGCCGATCAGAATGCAATCGGGCGCCTGCCGCAAGGCGTTCTTCAGGGCGCCGTGGAGGTCGGTAGTGTCGCTGCCGATTTCACGCTGGTTGACGATGGAGCGGTGATTATGGAACAGGAATTCGATCGGATCTTCCAGCGTCAGGATATGGCCTGCCTGGGTTTTGTTGCGATAGTCCAGCATCGAGGCGATGGTGGTCGATTTGCCGGAACCGGTGGCGCCAACCACCAGCAGCAAACCGCGCTTGCGGCCTACCAGTTCGACCAGTGCGGGCGGCAGGCGCAGATCTTCAAACGCAGGGATTTGGTAAGGAATATAACGGATCACGGCGGAAATATTGCCGCGCTGACGGAAGGCCGACAGCCGGAAACTGCCGACGCCGGCAACCGGTAAGCCGAGATTCAATTCATTGTTGCGATCCAGTTCTTGCAAGCGCTCGGCCGGCAGCACTTCACTCAGCAGCATCTGGATGGTGTTCTCATCCATGGTCTGCTGATTGACAGGGACCATCTGGCCCTTGATCTTGAGATGAATCGGCGAGCCCGGCGCCAGGAACATGTCCGACGCGTCCTTCTCCTGCATCAGACGAAACAAGCGATCCATTGCCATCAAAAAGCTCCTTAAATTATTTTTCTTTGCAATTTAACCGTTTTGCCTGATCAGTTGAGGACAGAGTAATTCGCCACAAGGTTAAACCACACGGCTCTTGAACTCTGTCCCCAATTACTAAGCTTCGCAATAATCAAGCTTCGCGCAGCAATTCGTTGATGCCGGTCTTGGCGCGGGTTTTGGCATCGACGCGCTTGACGATCACCGCGCAATACAAGCTGTATTTGCCGTCGGCCGAAGGCAGGCTGCCCGAAACCACAACCGAACCGGAAGGGATGCGGCCGTATGTCACTTCGCCGGTAGCGCGGTCGTAAATCTTGGTCGACTGGCCGATGTAGACGCCCATCGAAATCACCGAGTTTTCTTCAACGATCACGCCTTCGACGATTTCCGAACGGGCGCCGATGAAGCAATTGTCTTCGATGATGGTCGGATTGGCTTGCATCGGTTCCAGCACGCCGCCGATGCCGACGCCGCCGGACAGGTGAACGTTCTTGCCGATCTGGGCGCAGGAGCCGACGGTGGCCCAGGTGTCGACCATGCTGCCTTCATCGACATAAGCGCCGATGTTGACATAGGACGGCATCAAGACCACGTTCTTGCCGATGAAGCTGCCATGGCGGGCAACTGCCGGCGGCACCACGCGGAAACCGCCCTTGGCGAAATCTTCAGCGGTGTAGTTGGCGAACTTGGTCGGCACTTTGTCGTAAAACTGCATGTTGTCGCCGGCTGGCATTGGCAGATTGTCTTCCAGCCGGAACGACAGCAGCACGGCTTTCTTGATCCATTGATTGACGACCCAGTTGCCGTCGGTTTTTTCGGCGACGCGCAAAGTGCCCTGGTTGAGTTCGGCGATGACCTTGGCCACCGCTTCGCGGACATCGGCCGGTGCGGTCTTAGGTGAGAATTCGGTACGCTGTTCCCAGGCTTGGTCGATAAATGCTTGCAGAGATTGAGTCATGATTGGTCGCAGATTGAAAGTTTAAAAACATGTAGTGACCATGACGACGACTGAAATACATCGTCATGGTGCAATACGTAGGATCAGGCTATTGTCAAATGCCTGAAGCCTCAAGCTAGAGGCCGCGGCAAAAAGCGGCGATACGCTGCGCCGCCTCCAGGCATTCCTCGACTTCCGCTACCAAAGCCATGCGGATGCGTTGCTGGCCCGGATTGGCGCCATGAGCGTCGCGCGCCAGATAGCTGCCGGGCAATACCGTTACATTATATTCGGCATACAGCCGCTTGGCGAAGTCGGTATCGGAGATAGCTGCCAGCTTATCTACCTTGGCCCATAGATAAAAACCGGCGTCAGGCAGTTCAACGTCCAGCACGGTTTGCAGCACAGGGGTGACCTGTTGGAATTTTGCCATGTATTTGGCGCGGTTTTCGACGACGTGGGTTTCGTCGTTCCAGGCGGCGACCGACGCCGCTTGCACTGGCGGGCTCATGGCGCCACCGTGATAAGTACGATACAGCAGGAATTTTTTCAGGATGGCGGCGTCGCCGGCGACAAAGCCGGAGCGCATGCCCGGCACGTTCGAGCGTTTCGACAAGCTGGAAAAAGCGATCAGGCGGGGGTAGTCACTACGACCCAATATGTGGGCGGCTTGCAGCCCGCCCAGCGGCGCTTCCGGCTTGAAATAAATCTCGGAATAGCATTCGTCGGCGGCAATCACGAAACCGTGGCGGTCCGACAGGGAAAATAATTCTTTCCAATCCTCCAGCGACAGCACGGCGCCGGTCGGATTGCCAGGCGAGCACAGATACAGCAGCTTGACGCGCGGCCAGACATCGTCCGGCACGCTGCGGTAATCCGGCGCGAAGTTGCGGCCAGGATCGGAATTGACGAAATACGGCTGGGCGCCGGCCAGATAGGCCGCGCCTTCGTAGATTTGGTAAAACGGGTTGGGGCACATTACCAGCGCATCTTTCTGTGCCGGATCGACCACTGTCTGCGCCAGCGCAAACAGCGCTTCGCGTGAACCGTTGACCGGCAAGATCTGGCTCGCCGGATCGAGCGGCGGCAAGCCGTAGCGCCGTTCCAGCCAGCCGGCGATCGCTGCGCGCAAGGGTTCCGCGCCGATGGTGCTGGGGTAGCTGGCCAGGCCGTTGAGATTGTCGGCCAGAGCTTGCTGGATGAATTTAGGCGTGGGGTGTTTGGGTTCGCCTATGCCGAGGCTGATCGGCGTGTATACCGGGTTGGGCGTGACGTCGGCGAATAAGGCGCGCAGTTTTTCAAACGGATAGGGTTGCAGCCGGTCTAGTAATGGATTCACGTGGTTATTGACGAGTAGTGACAGATGAATAATGACGGATGAATAACAAAAATGGAATGAAGAAAAACGGCTGTGAAAGCCAGAAATGCGCTGTTTGCATTATATACAGAAGTGCGCCTTTGATCGTTGCTATTGGCGGGTTTTGAGAGTGCGAAAGGCGGATTCTGCGCCCTAATACCGTTCAGTTAGGGGCAATTCCCCCATATGGCAGCCCCGTCATTCCCGCGAACGCGGGAATCCAGGTTGCTGAGTATGGTGGTGAAAATGGATTCCCGCGTTCGCGGGAATGACGCAACGGA
>NZ_JAGQEG010000140.1 GCF_018305005.1 Collimonas silvisoli | reverse complement strand
CCAGCGCACGTTTTGTTTTGAACGCATCTCCCAAATCATATGTCAACACGCCCTAGCACAAGAGACGATGTGATTGTAGTCATAGTCGCAACAAGGGATTAATTTTAGGATAAATAACCTACATCAAGACCTATGGTTGTTGGGCCGCAATTTTTCCGTGTAAGATTCCGGGGAGATTCTTAACACTAATGGGAGAAGTACATGAAAATCGGCATCCCCGCCGAGACGCGGCCTGGCGAAACCCGGGTTGCAGCGACTCCGGAGACAGTAAAGAAGCTGGTGGCAGCCAAACATCAGGTGCTGGTGCAGTCTGGTGCAGGCATTTCGTCCAGTATTCCCGACGCAGCCTACGCGGCTGCAGGCGCCGAGATAGTCACAGCCGCCGCGGCATTCGGCGTGGAAACCGTGCTCAAAGTGCGTTCTCCCAGCGCTGACGAGCTGACCTTGCTGAAAAGCGGTACGGTCGTGGTCGGCATGCTGAATCCTTTTGATGCCGACAATATTGCTGTTATGGCAAGCTGCGGCCTGACCGCATTTGCGCTGGAAGCGGCGCCGCGCACTTCGCGCGCGCAATCGATGGATGTGCTGTCGTCGCAAGCCAATATCGCCGGCTATAAGGCGGTGCTGATGGCCGCTAATACGTATCAGCGCTTCATGCCGATGCTGATGACCGCCGCCGGCACCGTCAAGGCGGCGCGCATGCTGATCATGGGTGCCGGGGTGGCCGGTTTGCAGGCGATCGCCACCGCCAAGCGTCTCGGCGCAGTGATCGAGGCCTCCGATGTGCGGCCCGCGGTGAAGGAGCAGATCGAGTCGCTGGGTGCGAAATTCCTGGACGTGCCTTTCATTACCGATGAAGAAAGAGAAATCGCCCAGGGCATCGGTGGTTATGCGCGGCCGATGCCGGCCGACTGGATGAGGCGCCAGGCCGAACTGGTGCACGAGCGCGCCAAGCAAGCCGACATCATCATCACCACCGCCCTGATCCCTGGCCGCAAAGCACCTGTGCTGATCAGCGAAGACACCGTCAGGGCGATGAAGCCGGGTTCGGTGATTCTCGATATGGCGGTCGACCAGGGCGGCAATTGCCCCTTGTCGGAAAGCGGCAAGACCGTCATCAAGCACGGCGTGCACATCATCGGCGAAGGCAATCTGGCGGCGCTGGTGGCGGCTGATGCCTCGGCGCTGTATGCGCGCAACCTGCTCGATTTCCTCAAGCTGATCATCAATGCCGAAGGCGGCCTGGTGATTAATCGCGAGGACGATATCGTTGTCGGCACTTTGTTGTGCAGCGGTGGCGAAGTGCTGCGCAAATAAGGGCGCCTCTAAAAACCTACTGCGCGACTCAATCTCTGGCCTGCGATGCTCGCTGTACCTCCGTACAGCTGCGCTTCTCGACCAGACAATTGAACCAAGTCAGTGCAGCTGAGGCTACGGTTCTTAGAGGCCCCCTAGTTCTGATTAATGATTTAATTAATAGCTGTAAAGGGGCGTCTGACTGCGGTCGGATGCCTCGTAAACTGGAGAAACAAGATATGCAACGTATCATGCTGCGCGCAAAAATTCATCGCGCAACCGTTACCCAAGCCGACCTGCACTACGAAGGTTCTTGCGGGATAGATGAAGATTTGCTGGAAGCGGCCGACATCCGCGAGTTTGAAAAGATTGAGCTGTACAACGTCAACAACGGCCAGCGCTTTTCGACTTACGCTATCCGCGGCAAACGCGGCAGCGGCGAAATTTCACTGAACGGCGCCGCTGCACGTTGCGCCCATCTGGGCGACCTGCTGATCATTTGTACTTATGCTCCGCTTTCCGATGAGGAGGCGCGCAGCTATGTGCCGAAAGTGGTGTTTGTCGACGACAACAACAGGATTACCGGCCTGAAGAAAATCTAAGGCGAATTTAAATTAGCCGCGCATATCAGTAGCGCTGTCCTTCTATCAAGGGGAAACCATGGAAGTCACGCACACCATCACCAATCTGATCATCTTCGTACTGGCGATCTACGTCGGTTACCACGTGGTCTGGACCGTCACACCGGCCTTGCATACGCCGCTGATGGCGGTCACCAACGCCATTTCCGCCATTATCATCATCGGCGCCATGCTGGCGGCCGGCTTGACCGAAGGCATGGTCGGCCAAGTTACCGGCACGCTGGCGGTGGCGCTGGCGGCTGTCAACGTATTCGGCGGCTTTCTGGTGACGCAGCGCATGCTGGAAATGTTCAAGAAAAAAGAGCCGAAGGCAAAGCCGGCTGCTAAAGAAGGAGCCCAGCAATGAGCATGAATCTGGTGACGATGTTGTACCTGATTGCCTCGGTCTGTTTCATCCAGGCGCTCAAGGGTTTGTCGCATCCGACTTCGGCGCGGCGCGGCAATGTATTCGGCATGGCTGGCATGGCGATTGCCGTGGTGACGACGATTGCCTTGATCGTCAAACTGAAGGCTGAATCGCAAGGAGCCGGCCTCGGCTTCTGGCTGGTGGCCGGCGGCGTGGTGGCGGGCGGCAGCATCGGCGCCTTCCTGGCGAAACGCGTCGAGATGACCAAGATGCCGGAACTGGTGGCGGCGATGCACTCGCTGATCGGTCTGGCGGCGGTGTGTATCGCAGTTGCCGCGGTATCGGAACCTTGGGCTTTCGGCATCGCCGCCCACGGCGAGGCGCTGCCGGCCGGTAACCGCATCGAACTGTTCATCGGCACCTTCGTCGGCGCGATTACCTTCTCCGGTTCGGTGATTGCATTCGGCAAGTTGTCGGGCAAATACAAGTTCCGCCTGTTTCAGGGCGCGCCGGTCAGCTTCAGAGGACAGCACTTCATCAACCTGTTGCTGGCCGTGGCGATGCTAGGGCTGGGGTTGATCTTTGTGCTGACCCAGTCCTGGCTGCCCTTCATCCTGATGACCCTCATCGCGTTTGCGCTAGGTGTGTTGATCATTATCCCGATCGGCGGCGCCGACATGCCGGTGGTGGTGTCGATGCTCAACAGCTATTCGGGCTGGGCTGCAGCGGGTATCGGCTTTTCGCTCAACAACGCGATGCTGATCATCGCCGGTTCGCTGGTCGGCTCCTCCGGTGCGATCCTGTCCTACATCATGTGCAAGGCGATGAACCGTTCCTTTTTCAACGTGATTCTGGGCGGATTCGGCGGCGATCCCGCTGCTGCGATCACTAACGGCGATCAGCAGCAACGCCCGGTGAAATCCGGCTCCGCCGACGATGCATCGTTCCTGCTGGGGAATGCCGAAACCGTCATCATCGTTCCCGGCTACGGCCTGGCGGTGGCGCGCGCGCAGCATGCATTGATGGAACTGGCCGAGAAACTGTCGCACAAGGGCGTCACCGTCAAGTTCGCGATCCACCCGGTGGCAGGGCGCATGCCGGGCCACATGAACGTGTTGCTGGCGGAGGCCGAAGTGCCGTACGACCAGGTATTCGAGATGGAAGACATCAACAGCGAATTCGCCCAGGCCGACGTGGTGCTGGTATTGGGCGCCAACGACGTGGTCAATCCGGCTGCCAAGGATCCGAAGTCATCGATTGCCGGCATGCCGATTCTGGAAGCCTACAAGGCCAAGACCGTCATCGTCAACAAGCGTTCCATGGCCTCCGGCTATGCCGGTCTGGACAACGAGTTGTTCTACATGGACAAGACCATGATGGTGTTTGGCGATGCCAAGAAGGTGATTGAAGATATGGCGAAGGCGGTTGAGTGATTGAGTAAGCGTTGACCATTCCCATGAAAAACCGCGCCAGGTAAAACTGGCGCGGTTTTTTATTGTGCGAGTGAAGCCAAATCTAGCGCCGTCCAAACATCATCTGTTGTGCCAGCAAGCGTTTGGCCGGTTTCACAATATCAACCAGTCCTAACGACAAACCGAGCAGGGTTTGCGATAGGGCGCCGTCGGGCGCGCTGGCGAAAATCCGCGCCATGACATCGGTCAGGTGGATCGTCAAACTGCGGTCTGACTGTCGGGCGGCGGCAAACCGTTGCAGGGTGTCCGGTGTTATGTCGCTGGCCAGCAAACGCGCCAGCACCGCAGCATCGCGCAAGCCCAGATTCAATCCCTGGCCGGCAACCGGGTGCAAGGTTTGCGCGGCGTTGCCAATCGCCACGGTTCTGAGCGTAGCTGCCGGACGTGCATTCAAGCCCAGCGGAAAGCTGTTGCGTTTCGACGTTTTGAGAAAACGTCCAAGCCGGCCGCCAAAGGCCTGTGTCAATGCCGCTAGGAATGCCGCGTCATCCAGCGCCAGCAGTTGGCTTGCCGTCGTGGGGCGCACGCACCATACCAAGGCGTAGTTGTGGCCGTGCGCATCGTCCTGCGGCAGCAGCGCCAGCGGTCCCTGATCGGTGAAGCGTTCGAAGGCGCGGTGTGCAATCGGTGCGCTGCTCTGGATATGGGCGACGATGCCGACTTGCTGGTAATCGCGTTGCAGCGACTTGTCGTCTTGGGCGCCGAATAGGCCGCCTTCAGCTTGCACCAGCAATTTGCTGCGTAAAGAACAGGAACGGGAACGGCCATCCGACAATTGCAATTCCACACAATCGTCTTGTTCAGTGCTGGCGCTGACCTGGACCGGCCGCAGCAAGTGGATGCCGGCCAAAGCCGGCAGCGCCGCTAAAGCCGTTACCAAGGTGCCGTAGCGCGTCACATAACCAAGCGCCGGCAGCTGGAATTCCTCGCGCTGGATCAGGGTCCGGCCGAAATGCGCGCGGCGCGACACATGGATCTGATGGATCGCGGTGGCGGCAATCGGCCAGGCGCCGATCTCTTGCAGGATCTGGCGGCTGCCGTAGGAGAGCGCCAGAGAACGCGGGTCTTGCCGCGCCTGTTCGACTGTCTTGGCGTCGATCAGCGCGATGCGCGCCGCTGCCACGCCGCGTTTTATCAGCAACGCAGCCAGGCTCAGGCCGACCGGGCCGGCGCCGCAGATAGCGATGTCGACTTCGCTCTGGAACTGCTGATCGGCGCTCTTGCTCATGCTGGCAAACCCCATGCGCGCAATTGCGCTGCGGTTAACTCCGGCGAGGTGTGATGGATGGTGCGCCAGCCGAGTGCGCGCGCCGCATCGACGTTTCTGAGGACATCGTCGATGAACACCAGCTGTTGCGGTTGCGCATCAGGATAATGCTTGCGTATCCGCTCCAGCATGCGTTGGTATATGCGCGCATCCGGCTTGATCAGTTTTTCATCGCCGGAAACCAGCACATCCTTGAACCGCTGCAGGAACGGATAGTGGTTCCAGGCGTAGGGGAAAGTTTCGCCCGACCAGTTGGTCAAGGCATACAGCGGCACGCCAGCCGTTTCCAGCGCCTCGAAAATCGCCACGCCTTCGGCCAGCGTACCACCTATCATTTCGGTCCAGCGCGCGTAGAAAGCGGTGATCAGCGGCGCATGATCCGGATGCTGGGCGCAGAGGATGGCGGTTGCCTCGCTCAGCGGCCGGCCGGCGTCTTGCTGCAGATTCCACTCGCCGCTACAGATGTTGGCTAGGAACCACTTGCGCTCGGTTTCATCGGCGATCAGCTTGCGGAACAGATAATCCGGGTTCCAGTCGATCAGAACGCCGCCGAGATCGAACACGACAATGGTGGGAGTAACGTTTGTCATTTGCGCATCAAGGCTTCGATCTCGGCCACCGCTGTCGGGACGTCGCTGGTCAGGTTATGGTTGCCGTCAGCGGTGACCAGGATGTCGTCTTCGATGCGGATGCCGATATTCCAATACTGTTCCGGCACCCCCTCGGCCGGCCGCACGTAGATGCCAGGTTCGACCGTGGTGACCATGCCCGGCTGCAGTTTGCGCCACGGCTTTTGCTGGCCTTCCGCAGCGGCTTCACCGGGTTCACGATAAGCGCCGACGTCGTGCACGTCAAGACCGATCCAGTGGCCGGTGCTGTGCATGTAGAACTGGCGATAGTCGCCTTTGGCAATCACGTCGTCGACTGTGCCGAGTTTGTTTTTATCCAGCAGGCCGGTATCCAGCATGCCCTGCGCCAGCACCCGCAGCGCCGCATTGTGGCCGTCGATGAAGCGCTGTCCCGGCCGGGTTGCGGCTATCGCTGCGTGCTGTGCCGCCAGCACGATTTCATACAAGGTTTTTTGCGGACCCGTGAAGACGCCGTTGGCTGGAAATGTACGGGTGATGTCGGAGGCGTAGCTTTCGAATTCACAACCGGCGTCGATCAGCACCAGGTCACCGTCTTTCAGTTCGGTGTTGCCGGCGCGGTAGTGCAGTACGCAGGCGTTGGCGCCGGTGGCGACGATAGAGGTATACGCGGGCGATTCCGCGCCCTGGGTGCGGAACTCATGCAGCAATTCGGCTTCCAGATGGTATTCGCGCAAGCCGGGGCGGGCCAGGCGCATGGCGCGGCTATGGGCGCCGGCGGCGATTTGCCCGGAGCGTTGCATGATCGCGTGTTCTGTTGCGTCTTTAAACAGGCGCATTTCTGCCAGCAGCGGATCCAGGCTATGGATGGTGGCCGGCGCACTGACGCCAATCCGGGCCTGGCCGCTGAGCTGGTTGAGCCAGCCTTGCAATTGGCTGTCGCGATTGGCTTGTTTGCCTAGCGAGTAAAAAATCGCCGGCGCATCGGCCAGCAGTTTCGGCATTTCGGCATCGATGGCGTCGATCGCGAACGCGGCGTCGAAACCGAGCTGCTCGCGCGCAGCGTCAGGGCCGAAGCGATAGCCGTCCCAGATCTCCCGCTCCAGGTTTTTTGCGCGGCAAAACAAAATAGCCTTCGGGTCCTTGCTGGCGACCAGCACAATCACTGCGTCCGGTTCGGTAAAGCCGGACAGGTAATAGAAGCTGCTGTCGTGGCGGTAGGGGAAATCGGAATCGGCGTTGCGGGCGGCTTCGGGCGCGGTCGAGATAATGGCGACGCCGCCACCCATGGCCTGCATTTGCGCAATCAGTTTGCTGCGGCGTGTGCTGTAAGGAGTCATGCTGGCGTCTTTCTGGAATAGGTTGATTTGCGGCTGCTTATCCGTTGCCGATTACAGCGGCGCGTTCAGTTGATTCAGGCGTTCGATGGTGCCGACGTCGGTCCATTCGCCACGATACACTTCGCCGCCGATCTGGCCGCGCGCCGCGTATTCGCGCAGCAAGGTCACCAGCTTTTCCGATTGCCCGGGGCTGACGGCGTCGAACATCGATGGCCGGTAAACGCCGATGCCGGAGAAGGTGTAGGTATGACCGGGTTCGCCATCGTTGCTGACGGAAAAACTGTGCAGGCCGAAATCGCCCTGCGGATGATGCGCCGGATTTCTTACCAGGTAGAGCCAGGCGTTGTCGCGCTGGTCCAGCGCATACGGCTGGCCCCAGACGTCCTTGTCTTCCAGCGTATTCTTGACTTGTTCAAAGTCGAAATGCGGGCAGTAGACGTCGCCGGCAAGCGCCACGAACGGCTCCTCGCCGAGCAGATGGCGGGCGTTGGCGATGCCGCCCGCGGTTTCCAGCGCCACGGCTTCCGGCGAGTAGGTGATGGTCGCGCCGAATTTGCTGCCGTCGCCCAAAGCATCTTCAATCATTTGCCCCAGATGGGCGTGATTGATGACGATGTCGGTAATGCCGGCGCGTACCAGGTTGACGATGTGCCAGACGATCAACGGCCGGCCGCGCACCTTGAGCAAGGGTTTGGGAGTAATGTCGGTCAGCGGGCGCATGCGCTCGCCGCGGCCGGCGGCAAAAATCATTGCTTTCATGGATTTTTTTCTGGTTGCAATTAGAACGTATAGCCGACCTGCACCGCTTTGTCTTCCAGCTTGTCCAGCAAGCGTACCAGCGGAATCAGTTCACGGTAGCGCAGCGCTGTCTTGCGGACGTATTCCATGACCAGCGGGATGTCTTTCAGATAGGCTTCCTTGCCATCGCGGTGATACAGGCGCGCGAACAGGCCGAGTATTTTGAGATGGCGTTGCAGTCCCATGTATTCGAAATCGCGGTAGAAGGCGTCGATGTCCGGACGGACCGGCAGGCCGGCGCGTTTGGCGCGCTCCCAGTAGCGGATCATCCAGTCGAGTACCTGCGCCTCGTCCCACTGGATGTAGACATCGCGCAGCAGCGAGACGATATCGTAGGTGATCGGTCCGAACAGCGCGCCCTGGAAATCCAGCACGCCGGGATTACCGGTTGGCAGCACCATCAGGTTGCGCGAGTGATAATCGCGGTGGACAAACACCTGCGGCTGCGCCAGGTTGTTGGCGAGGATGGCGTCGAACACCTGGTTCAAGTCCGTGGTTTGCTGGTCGGTTAGCGTCGCTTTGAGATGTTTGCCGAGATACCATTCCGGGAATATTTGCAATTCTCGCAATAAAAAAGCACGGTCGTATTCGGGCAGCACGTCTGGCTGGCTTTTAGTTTGCAGCAATACCAGGGCGTCGATGGCGTCCATGTACAGTTTTGGCGCGCTGTCGTTATTCAATTGCTGCAGATAGGTTGTGGAGCCCAGATCGGACAGCAGCAGAAAGCCGCGTTCGACGTCTTGCGCCAGAATTTCTGGCACCGACAGGCCGATGCCGGCAAACAGCCGGGCAATTTCGATGAATGGCCGCACATCTTCTTGCGGCGGCGGCGCATCCATCACGATCAGGGTTCCGCCATCGGCTGCATCGATTCTGAAATAACGCCGGAAACTGGCGTCGGCGGAGGCTGGGCGGAGCGTTGCAGGCAGGGTGGGAACGGTGCTAAGCGCAGTTAGCCATTCGACAATTTGGGTCTGGCGCAGATCGGGCAGGGCAGGGGCAGACGGTGACAAAGGCATTGAGCAATCCAGTAATACGGTTATCGGTAGTGAGTTCCCATATAATAAGGGATTAATTTCAAAAAATCGCCTGCTATGGTGTTTGCCAAATTCATTTCATGACCCGGTCCTCCTCAGCGCTCCCTAAGCAATTCCAGCCACGTTCAGGCCGTGCCGTGCCCCAATTGCCTGCTTTGCGGCGCATGACCGTCCTGGTGGCCTCGGTCGTCGCGGCGGCTACCATGCCAATGTGGGTGTGGGCGCAAGCGACCGATGCCGTCGTGCCAACCGTTCCCGCCACCCAAGGCGCCAGGCCGCCGCGTGTCAACGACACCAATGCGCCGACCACGGTGGAGGCCGAGCAGATGACTGGCCGCCCCGATCGGCTAATCAATCTGGATAACGATGTCGATCTGACGCGCGGGCAAACCGAGGTCAAGTCCAATAAGGCCATTTACCGGATTGTCGAAAACGAGGTGGAAGCCCACGGTTGCGTGCGCATGAATCGCTATGGCGATAAATACACCGGCGACGATCTCAAGCTGAATATGGATTCCGGGCAGGGTTTCCTGACCAATCCGACTTACTGGTTTCAAGCCAATGACGGTCACGGCAGCGCCGAACGCATCGATTTTATCGATGAAGACAAGGCGAAGATCATCACTGGCACTTACACTACCTGCCCCGGCACCAAACCGGACTGGTATATCAAGTCGAGTACGCTGGATGTCGATAGCGGCCTGGGGGAAGGGACGGCCCACAACGGCGTTCTTTACTTCAAGAGCGTGCCCATTCTTGGTTCGCCGATCCTGTCCTTTCCTTTGTCGAACGACCGCCAGTCCGGGGTGTTGCCACCGATTATAGGGACCACCAACAACGGTGGTTTTGAGTTCAATCTTCCTTATTATTTCAACATCGCCCCTAATCGCGATTTGACGGTATACCCCAATATCATCACCCAGCGTGGCCTGCAAATGGGAGCAGATGCCCGCTATATAGGGGATGGTTATAGTGGTCAAACCAAGGTTGAGTACTTGCCTGACGACAGGCTGACCAAGACCAACCGTTACGCCGTGCAGTCGATCCATACACAGACGCTGATGCCTGGCCTGACCATGGGCTGGAATGTTAACTTTGCCTCGGACGATCATTATCCTGACGATTTTTCGCGTTCGATTACTCAGAGTGGAGCGCGGGTATTGAATCGTGAGTTCGATTTGAACTATAGCGGTTCGTTCTGGAACGTGGCAGCGCTGGCCTCGCGCTATCAGGTATTACAGGATTTTGATGCAAAAGGAAATCCGACGCTGAGCCGTCCTTACGATCGTTTGCCGCAAGTGACCTTAACTGCCGGCAAACAGGATATCTATGGTTTTGACTGGACCGTGAACGCGCAATACACACGCTTCAGAAATAGCCAATACGATTTTCCGTCAGGCAGCGGCACCTTGCAAAGCAGCAGCACCTTGCTGCCATTGGGCGGCGATCGCATCTACATCAACCCGCAGCTTTCTTACCCGATCATTCGCCCCGGTTATTTCATCACGCCCAAGATTCAGCTGGATGCAACCTCGTATAACATCTCACCGAATAAATTTGGCATACCGAATTCAGTTCCAGCGGATCAAACCCCGCTGGGGAATAGCTATAGCCGGGTGCTGCCGACTTTTTCGCTCGATAGCGGTTTGATTTTCGAGCGCGACGCAAAGTTTTTT